>JAGVNY010000249.1 GCA_020053015.1 Candidatus Zixiibacteriota bacterium
ATGGGCGATGTTTGACGCTCATCGAGGAATTTCTTCGAAAATCGCGAGGCACCGATCAATCGGACAGATTGTGGTTGATAAACTCCCAAGTCAGAACCGCCAAATCGGCTTGATCGTGGCCCTGAGAAACTCCTCTTATGATTGACATGCAACTGTTATTTGCTCTACATTCGCTGCAAGCAGATCAGAATGGGTCGAGACTCCTGTGGTCTCGGCGGCCAATTTCACCTACTGCAGGAGTTCTGGAATGATCGATTCGTGGAAAGCAATCATCTGGCAGCAGTTCGGAGCAAGCATCGACACGCTTGAGAATGCAATCAGAGCCTGCCCCGAAGATGTTTGGGGTAACCGAGTGGACTGGTACGAGTTCTGGTATCTTGCGTCTCATACCTTGTTCTGGCTTGATTTCTACATGGCAAATTCTCGCGAGAGCTTTGCTCCGCCGGCGCCATTTGGTCTGGAGGAACTTGATCCGGAGGGTGCGCTACCTCCCCGCGTGTACACGAAGGACGAGCTCCTAACCTATCTCGAGCATGGCCGCAGAAAATGCCGCATTGCGATTCAGGCTTTGACGAACGAAACCGCGCACCAGCTCTGCGGAACCAAACGACCGGGATTGACCAACGCGGAATTGCTTCTCTACACTATGCGCCATGTCCAGCACCACGCCGCACAGTTGAATCTGATTCTCCGCCAGCGCACCAACTCCGCCCCGGGCTGGGTCTCGCAGACGAAGGAGAAGCTGGGGGAGTAGTAGTCTCGTATGGTCAGGCGCCCTGCCTGTGGATTACAACCTAAAACAACATGAACTGTAACGCATGTTATGATACAGAGTGTGAACAATGTGTTGACACCCTACACCCTGCGCGCCTGACGACCTGATTTTGTAGGGCAGCGACCCGGAGTCCCCGTGGCTCGCGTCTGTTTGTATGTCAATGGGTTAGTGGCCTTGCTGTCCTGTGCTTGTGTAGATGTTAGAAATTCGTATATTGATGGCAGCACACAACACGAGAAGTCTTGTTAGATTGCATGAGGAAGAATTCTCGATCGTGGAGGAAGAATTCATGTTGTTTTTGCAAGAATTGATTAACTCCTTCTGCGCGGAGGACGAACTACCTGTCAGTGACTTTCTAGCCAGGAGGAGCAATGTGTCATCATATTAGCGCTAAGATAGTCATGGTCAACTATTTTAGGGTATCGCGAAAGCCCCTAAACTTCAGAGTACTAACAAGAATTAGAACGAGCATCCTAACGGAACTGGGTGACTATGCAGATGTAGATATCTCGGTGTCAGCTCTGCTGTCAGTGGTGGAACTGCATCCCGAGATGTTCAGGTGGGAGAACAACGCCGTTGTGAAATCAGAGAGTTCAGAAAGATTCTTTCAGGCGGACTACGTAGAGCAGCATTTCAACTGGGAGCTTGATAGATCTATACGCAATAGAATAGTAAAGGCCATTATATCTGCATGATTGGCAGAAGTACGTGATAGAGAACTGGCGATGGAAGCCGAAAAAGAGAAGATCTTCAGGGACTCGATACATGGGTATATATCAATCCCTGAAGATTACTGTAGACACTTGATCGACACGCCGCATTTTCAAAGACTGCGAAATATAGAGCAGACTTCAATGCGGGTACTGTACCCTTCAGCGCATCACGATCGCTTCGTTCACTCTCTAGGGGTTTACTATCTCGGCAGCATAGCCTTCGATCATCTGTGCAAAAACGCGATCAGCTGCCGCGGGCTCAAGAAGATCAAACGGGATCAATGGCAGGCATGGCGTCATTCATTCTTGATTGCATGTCTGATGCATGATTGTGCCCACTCCCCGTTCTCTCACACATTCGAGAAGTACTATGATCGAGATCTTAGCAGACCACTAAGAGATGACTTGGCAAGGCTCTCGCACTTGAAGAAAGAAGTCGATGAACTACCACCCAGCGCGGAGCACGAGAAAGTAAGTGCCATACTTGTCTTAAAGGTATATAAGAACGCCATTCATAAAATAATGGAGGCACGAGGACTTGGGGACTACACTGATGTCAATCTGATCATTCGAATGATCACGGGCTGGGACTTTTCGATGAGGAACACAGTGAATCAGGAGATAGAGAGTTGTCTAATTCGCCTTCTCAATGGGACAACAATAGATGTGGATAAGCTGGACTACATCATCCGCGACACTTGGGCTTCTGGATTCAACAATACCACCATCGATGTCAATCGACTGCTTAGTGCTCTGACCATCTCGACATTCAATGGGAGACGCGTTCTTGCTTTTAACAAGAGCGCTTTGAGCGTGATTCAGAATGTGATTCTTGCGAGGAACTATTTGTACAGGTGGATTTATCCACATCACAAGGTCGTATACGACAAATATATCCTTGACCGGGCTGTGCAGTCGATACCTGAGTCAATTGGCATTACCAAGAAGGCAGACCGTGAGGATTTTATTAACAGATTGTTTTCGGTTGATGCACTTCTCAAGCCGGTGGTTGCTTCCAAAAAGGGCCATCGCTTCTATTTGCCCAATGACGGTGATTTGATTTACTTCATAAAGAACATGGCTGGAAAGGATGAAGACAGTTTCGCCTACGAATGGGTGACTAGAAGGCACAAACGGCGTGCATTATGGAAGACGCATGCAGAGTTCTGTATCCATCTTCCTGACAGAACTAATGTCACCAATATCGTTGCGAGAATCAATAGAGTCTTGGACGAATACCAGAGAGTAAATAGTATCGACTTGGACTATGTTAGCCAGCTAGCCGATGCCAGACTCATTAAGCTCAACCCGGATGACATATACGTCAATATTAATAATGCCACTGTTCAGTACAAAACCATCTTAGCCCATACGTCGGTAAGCATAGAACCCCCTCTCGTAATGCCATATGTCTACATCAACAAGACACGTGCTGACAAGTCGCATGATATCATAGCTTTCATCAAGAAAAGCCTTTAGATCAGAACCCATCTTGCTGTCGCGCGGTTTGCCAAGCTCATCAAACACAGACATCAAGTCCTATCGCTGCCTGTAATGGCGGATATGTTAACGCTTGTGCAGGTGGTCAAAAAGCAACTCCATGGAGCAGCATGCATTCCCTGCTTCATCGGGACGAAACGATCACGCCCATCTTCTCCCGAACTTAATCAATAGGCGGAACTGCATCGCGACCCCGTAAACGGGATCACATGGGATTCACCCTATCGCTGGGCGTCGAGTATGAGAGATAGATTCTCACTTCAGAGCGTTTAGTACAGAGCGCTTAGATATCAGACGGAATTCCCATTAGTCTGCTGCCTAAAGCGATGCTCTGCCTGTAGAGCTCTTTGCGAATTCCGTAAGGCGCCAGCCACCATTTCTCAAAGAGTACCTTTCCGACATGCCAGGCCTTGCCTATCTGCTTGAGCCTGACATCCGGAGACGGTTCAGCGAAGAAATTCCCATAAGCAAAGCCAGCAAGATCTTCACCGGTCTCGAGCATACAATAGCCGTCACCACAAAAGCTGGCGGATGATTCACGGCCCGAGATGGCCGCAGTGACTCGACGTGCTACAACCAAGGCCTGAGAATGCGCAAAAACGCCAGCCTTGGGAAGCATCAACGGAACGTCGGGTTTCCAGCGACCCGGGATGGATATAGAAGTCACATCACCAATTGCATAGACATTTTCGACAGGCGTCCGAAGAGTCGCTCGGTCGACGGGCACCCAACCATTCTCATTGGCCAGACCGGATTGGCGCACAACAGCCGGACTGCGATGAGGCGGAATTGCAACAAGCAGATCATACGCAAATGTCCTCCCCCCATCAAATGTCAATTCTCTGCTCCCGGAATTAACCGCTGCGAGCTTGTGAAGCGGATGGTAGGTAATAGCACGTGAGTTGAGCATATCCAGAGCGGCGTTTCCGAGTGCCGGGCCAGCCACCGGCATGGGTTGTGGCTCGGGTGTAAACAAGTGGACGTCGACCCTGCGACTGAGATCGACCTTGCGGAAGAAGTCAGCTATCAACATTGCTCCTTCAAGAGGAGCGCCGGGGCATTTATAGGGCATCGACGCGACTACTACAGCAATGGCGCCTCCTTGAAATCCGCGGAGCGCGCCATGCAACTTTGATGCCCCTTCGAGCGTGTAGTAACTATTCGCTTCTTCACTGAGTCCCGGAACGGTCTCCGGCGCCAATTCGGCGCCTACAGCAACGATCAGGTAATCATAATCGAAAGATCCCTCACTCGTTTCCACCAATGACCGCTTTGTGTCGATTGTTTCGACCTGTGCGAGAACGAGGTCGATACCGGGTCGAAGCAGAGACTGAACCGGCCGTGTTATCTCCTCAGGTCTTCTAATACCGGACATGACCCAGAGAAATGACGGTGCAAATTCGTGTCGATCGTTTTTTTCCACCAGCACGATTCGATGGTTCTTCGGGAGCAATCCTCGCAATTCGTTAACGGCGACTAGGCCGCCAATCCCTCCACCTACTACGACAATTGTCTTATCGTTCATCGTGAAGTCTTCCCGCAAACGACTTGAGTCCTAACCCTCTGATCAGAAGACTATGACTTTGTCTGACCAGAGAGTCCACTCGGTCAATTCCTCCATAGAACTACGGTGAACGCCGGGGGTTAAGTCCGATTCTGCGAGTCCCCGTGCGTCCAGGCATGAACCGCATGCCCCGACCTGCGTTTTTGCCGCCACGAGGCTCTTGATCATGCGTTCCAGATTGTAATATCCAGTGGGCGTCTTCTGAGTAGCCTTGGCACAGCCCACCGAGTCGGCCATAAGGAAGAGGCGTAGTTCGACTTCTTTTCGTTTCATCAACGACATGGCCAGCCTAAGTCCATTGTATGATCGCTCTGTTCCATAAGGTGGGTCATTGAGTATGATCAGACACTTCATTGCTATCTCCTGCAGAAGATTGTTCAATCACTTGAACGGTGTCCTCGTCATTTCAACAGGAAGACCCGCGTCCCTCCATTCTGCGACACCGTCAGTCAGCCTTACGGCATCGAAACCCTTTGCCCGAAGAAATGTCACCGCTTCCTGAGCCAGAACGCAATACGGCCCTCGGCAATACGCGATGATTTCCTTTTTAGGCGGCAGCGACTTAAGAAAAGACTTCAATTCTCGCAGCGGTACGGATACGGCATACGGGAGATGCCCTGCCAGATATTCATCGCTTGGTCGAACGTCGAGGATCACGACTTCGCCGGTTTTTGCACGGCGAATCAGGTCCCTCCGGTTAACGGGCTGGAAAAGCGTAGGCGCCGTGAAATAGTCTGCTACAATTCGGTCGATCTCCGCAATCCGCTTCTCGGCCAATTGCCTCACGTTTCTGACGAACTCGCACACCTCGTCATCGGCCAGTCGATACAAGACATGCCGGCCCGATTTCCTGCAATCCACGAGTCTGGATTGACGCAGTGATTGAAGGTGGCGAGACGTGTTTGCGATTGACATAGCTGACTGCTCCGCAAGTGTCTCGACAGTTTTCTCACATTGGCAGAGCAGGTCCAACAACTCGAGACGCTTCGGGCTTGAGATGGCGGCTCCAATCTTAGCGTACTGGGAAAACAGGCGATCTTTGGCTTCTCTGGCGAGCAACATGTCCATCCTCAACTATTCAATCAACTGATTGAATATACTTAATGCTAAACAATACCGCAAGTGTTTTGTTCCCCTCCGCGGGCAGTACCCGGAGTCTCCCGCAGCCGCGGGGGACGAAGCGGTCCTGCCTATGTTCCGTGTTACATCCCCTGAATAGGCAGAACCGCATCGCGACCTCGTTAACGGGATCGCTTGGGTTCCGCCTTACCACCTTCTCACGAATCATAGCGACGCATGGCGGACGAAACGTCCGCCATGCACCTGTAATTCCGTCAGGAAAGATTCCTGACGGCGCAGAGAAAGATCGTTGACATCTCCGATTGTCGAAACCACGAGGATTTCGACCTACCGCTCTGTCTGCTTTCCTTTCCTCAGTGAATGGCCGGTTGCGAGGCCGAAAACGAATAGCACAATTATCAGAATCCCTGTGGCGAATATGATATCGCCGGGCGCGCGCAGCCACTTGAACACGGTGATAGTCGGCGAATAGAGAAATTCGCTGCTTCGCGCATACCAGTAGCCATGCTCAACCGATGCCCAGGTCTGCATGAAGCCGACCGGCAACAGACTTAATAGCACCATCAATGCCAGCCCGATGTTGATTGTCCAGAAGCCAAACCTGATGATTCCGTCTTTCCAGTCACTGCGCACATAGAGCACGCGCAGGCAGAAGAGCATCAGCCCGAGCCCGAGCATACCGTAGACACCGAACAAAGCCGTGTGGGCATGCACCGGAGTGGTGTTGAGGCCCTGCATGTAGTAGAGCGCAATCGGCGGGTTGATCATGAATCCGAACAGTCCCGCTCCGACCATATTCCAGAATGCCACAGCGACGAAGAAGAATATCGGCCACCGGTACTTACGCGCCCAGTCGGTCGATTGCGAGATTCGGATGTTGTCCCAGGCCTCGAAACCTATAATCGTCAGCGGCACAACCTCAAGAGCGCTGAAGATCGCGCCAAGAGCTATCACTACCGTGGGAGTGCCAGCGAAGTATAGATGATGAAGTGTGCCGATGATGCCGCCGCTCAAGAAGATAGTCGTTGAGAAGAGCACAGCCGAATTGGCGCTCTTAAGCCGCACCAAACCCAGACGTGCGAACAGGAATGCGATGACGGCAGTTGCGAATACTTCGAAGAATCCCTCTACCCAGAGGTGCACAACCCACCAGCGCCAGTATTCGGCAATAGAGAGGTGTGTGTTCTTCCCCCACATCAGTCCGGCCATGTAGAAGCCGCCGATGGCGATGGCAGAGATCAGAAACATGGTCATAAGAGGCTTCTGCTCGCCGCCGTTTCTTATGCCCCTTATCACGTTTCTGCCGACGAGGAACAGCCAGAGGCCGAGCCCCACCAGCAGGCCGATCTGCCAGATTCGCCCAAGATCGACGTATTCATATCCCTGATGCCCGAACCAAAACCAACTGTCGCCTCCAAGATAGCCCTTGACGCTCAGCCATTCGCCTGTCAGTGATCCTAACACAACCACTACCAGCGCCACGAAGAGCACGTTGACACCCAGCCTCTGACCACGAAGCTCTACTCCGCTGACGGCGGGTCCGATGAATAGGCCAGCGGCCAGCCATGCAGTCGCAATCCAGAAAATTCCCAACTGCGTGTGCCATGTTCGGGTCACTGCATACGGCAGCCATTTGTCGATCGGAATGCCATAGAATCCGTTACCTTCGACTCCATAGTGCGCAGATATCACGCCCATAATCATCTGGAGCAAGAAGAGCCCCGCGACAGTCCAGAAGTATTTCACTATTGCCAACTGCGACGGAAACGCCTTGAAATTCAGCAGTGGATCGTGATCCGGGACTGACTCGGCTACCGGATCTCGTTTGCGGGAAGCATGGTACCACACAAGCAGGCCAATGCCTGCCAGAAGCATGATGATGCTGAAGCCGGTCCAGATGATCGCATCGCTGGTCGGTCTGTTGTCAATGAGTGGCTCGTGCGGCCAGTTGCTCGTGTATGAAATGCTCGCTCCCGGACGGTTCGTCGACGCTGCCCAGGAAGACCAGAAGAAGAATGATGCAAGCTGCTTGATCTTCTCCCGATCTGTCAGGGTGTTCTTGGGTATGGCATACTCCGGCTTGCCCTCGGTGAAGAGCTTCTGGTAGTAAGCCAGATTGCTCTCGAAGGCGCGCGCACGCACTGGATCGAGAACGACCTGACCCGTCGCGCTATTGTATGTGTTCTTGCGCATCAGCTCTTTGAGCCTCTCGCGCAGGGCCGCCTGCTGTTCTCCGGGGAGCTTGTCGTAACCAGACGCTTGGCTCTGTCTTGCCCACTCATCGAGAATGAAGACGCATTCTCGATGCAACCAATCGGCAGTCCAGTCGGGAGCAACGTAGCTGCCGTGACCCCACACGGAGCCGAGCTCCATGCCTCCCATAGCACGCCAGACCCCTTGACCAGCGTTTACGGAACCAGTGGGAATGACAGTGGCGCCATCGATGGTAACCACGCTGTCGGGTATGGGAGGTTTTTCCTGGTAGATCCTGATACCTGCCCATCCGAGAACTGCGAAGGAGATCGCGACCACAGAAATGAATGCTATCCATAGACGTTTCATGTGACTATTCCCTTCCTGAGTGAGATCCAATTACTCGGTGCGTCAATGCCCGCATCCGCAGGTCTTGCCTGCAAGACTTGTCTTTGATACGCCGCATTCGTCCGCAAGCTCTCCAGCTAATTCGATGTATCTCGCATGAGTGCTATGTCCCATCTCTTCAGATTCCACGAACTCGAATGCCTCGATTAGGCGAGATTTGTCATCCGAGCTGAGTGCCAACTCAGCCATTGGGAAGAGAGCGTTGTCCTCCTTCATTATGTGCATCCGCAGCAACTTCACATATCCATCCGCGTTGGCAGCAAAGCCTCGCAGAGCTTTGGCATCTCCGGCTGCTGCGGCTTCGATATTCTCAGCCATGCCACGAACGAACTCCCGACCCAATTCGTGTTCGTGCAACATCTGTGCAACAGGCCCGGAATCCGAGGGCATTCCCTTCTCTGCCAAGGCCGCGAACAGGTGAGTCTCTTCCTTGCCATGATGACACTTGTCTGCGAAGTTGCGTATGAAGTCGACGGCTCGCTCCGCAGATTCCCGATCCAGCCTGTGCACCAGCATAGCCCTTTCGGCAATGCTCTCAACGCAAGTCAGCACCACTTCGATCACCCGGTGCTCATCCGAAAGAATCTTGGTTGGTTCCATAAGTCACTCCTTGATATTGTACGAATAGCATGTTGATATATGATTTAATCTCAAAAAAAAGAGCTTCTGCACTACTTCGACGATTCATCCTCCTCCGCAAGCTCAGCCACGGTGGTCTCGCTCAGGAATCTCAGGTAATCCGATCGGATTTTCGACCAGCGTTCATGCACTGCGCATGCTGACTTGTCGGAGCATTTCTTCTTGCCCAGAAAACACCCGTTCCATTTGCTGACATGCTCAAGCGGTTCCAGGATATCGTAGAGGGTGATCTTGTCAGCCGGGACTGAGAGTCTGAATCCACCTCCGAAACCCCGCTGCGACTCCAACAGTCCCGCCTCGCAAAGCTGCTGAAGAAGTTTGCCAAGGTAGTTTCTCGGCGCACCGACCGCGTCCGCGATCTGTGTCGCCCCCGCGAATTCTCCCGGCCCGACTCTTGCGAGAAAGGCCAGAGCCAAAGTCGCGTGTATGCCTGTCTTTGATATCATACCAAGATCACCTAATCACATGCTAATATGTTATTATAGATCGGAGCTGTCAAGTCAAATCTTTAGATGACTTTCCGAAAAAAGTCATGGTGAGAAGATGGATTGACCTGCGAGGTGGTGCAATCCGTTGAGCAGCAATTCAATACTATGTCCGAGCTCTCGTTGCGATCATCTGACTCCTTCATTGTTCTGGCACGAACGTTGCCGATTTGCTGCCATGAAATGGAACCAATATCTCCAGGTTGCTGTTTGACGCTACGCACGAAAGGGGAAGGATCAATGTAATTCATTCGTACCATGACTCTCGATGGAGGAAAACATGGCTGAAAAGAAGATCATAGCTGTAATAGGCGCTACCGGCGCACAGGGGGGCGGTTTGGTGCGTGCGATTGCGAAGGATCCTTCCGGTGGATTCGCGGCTCGCGCATTGACACGTGATGTCAACTCGCCAAAGGCGAAGGAACTCGCGAAGCTTGGGGCGGAAGTTGTCAAGGCAGACGTTGACGATCCCGCGAGCCTCAAGAAGGCATTTGGTGAGGCATATGGGGCGTTCTGCGTGACGTTCTTCTGGGATCATCTCTCCCCAGAGAAGGAGATCGACGAAGTGCGTTCGATGGCGGATGCCGCAAGAGCCAACGGCCTCAAGCACGTAATCTGGTCCACGCTTGAGGACACCCGCAAGCTGGTGCCGCTGACCGACAATAGAATGCCGACGATCCACGGCAAATACAAAGTACCGCATTTTGATGGGAAGGGCGAAGCCGATAAGTTGTTTGCTCAGGCAGGCGTACCGACGACATATCTTCTGACCTCCTTCTATTGGGACAACTTCATCTACTTCGGAATGGGCCCCAAGAGAGACCAGAGCGGAAAGCTCGCGATCACCATGCCTATGGGCAGCAGTAGGCTTCCCGGCATGGCTGCTGAAGACATTGGCAGGTGCGCATACGGGATATTCAAGAGCGGTCAGCAGTATGTCGGAAAGACCGTCGGCATCGCAGGTGAGCTTCTGACAGGCGAACAAATGGCGGCGACCTTAACCCGATCGCTTGGACAAGAGGTTCGATACAATGACGTCGACCCCAATGTGTATCGGAGCTTCGGATTTCCGGGAGCCGACGATATCGGCAACATGTTCCAATTCAAGCGTGATTTTGAGAAAGAATTCTGCGGAGCCCGCAGTGTCGACTTCTCGCGCAAACTCAATCCGGAGCTGCAATCGTTTGACGCCTGGCTCGCAAAGAACGGAAGCCGAATTCCTTTGGAGTAGAGAGCCGAGAGTGCTGCGAAGATGAAACCGTCACATCCGGAATGCCTGTAAGCTCGGACCGATCATTTCCTTCCGACTTCGTTCAGCTCGTTCAATTGTGCAGCAAGCCACGCCCTGAAAGACTCTGAGCAGTTTTCGAAGAATGGATGACTCGGATCCAGCGAGATATAGTCAGTCAAGATCCCGACCACATCGGCTCCCGATAGAGCACGTCCAGCCTCTGTCAGCTCCGTGTGTAGATGAAGTGGATACCAATAGCTCGGTGGAAGAGGTCGGATTCGATCCCAGGCGACATACTTGACAATCAGCGCGCTAAATACAGCCTGGTGAAGGAAGATCTGATGCAACTCATCGCTGCACGGTCCCGATTGAAATGCAATATCTCCAACCAAGTCTTGGAAGCAGTCCCACCATCTTCCGAGTATGCCCAGAGCAGGATTGATAACATAAGCGCAGCAGTTGAAATAGGGTCGGATGATCTGCTTATCCATGAATGACTCGACGGTCTCGTTCGGCAGCTCATCAATGCCGACAGACCGGTATACTACCTTCCAGAAGTCGTCAAGTTGCTCCGAGGCAAGGCTTCCCACGTTTCTTATGTGAACGGGACGAACAGCCAAGTCATACTTTGGTGAGATATCGAACAAGACTGGCGGCTCGAGACACAGTGACGCGCAGTCAAGCCATACTAATGACGCGATCCCCGGCTCGATCATTGCTTCAGCCGTTGCTGACGCAAGCGCCTTGTAAGCAAATCTGTAAGGTTTGTTCGGATGCTTGATTTCGATCGGAATGACTCTTGTAGCCTCTGATTCGAAGGCGTGTTTCGGCAGGTTTGCGGCTGCGGGGTGGAATACATAGACTGGACTATTGCTGAAGGCTCCGCCGAACGCACGAATACTTCGCACAAGCAGCCTGGCTTCAGCTACCTCAGCGGCACAGTCTACCAGAGTGGCAATGACCGTTCTGGCGCTGTCAGCGGGTCGGTCGGCTTGAGCTGAGTCTGCCAAGGCGTGAAGATAGTGATCATCCGTATCCATCATCAGCTCCCGTCTGTGCATTGCCCGGATCGATGCCATATTGGAATTCAGATCCCGGGCTTGACGTTGGCTGACTGGAATTTAGCCCGTCAAGACCTCCTCTCAAAGCGGAAATGGTGTGTCCTGCACATGTTCCCGTCCACCAGAGTCTCCATGTGTATATCCGTGATGACCGCGAGAATTATGGGCACATTTTCTCTTGATTAGCATATAACAGGTGGCTCATTGCTGCGACTTTCGCCTGCATCATTAGGCGACTGCATGAACTGGAGGGTATTTCCGACCGAGCTACTGCTACGGATGTTCTGACAGACACCAGAGTACCGCTATACGGGACTTGCTACTGCGTTCTCGGAGCAAGGGCACTCCCGAATTGCGAGGGAAGGAGGACATCCTGATGCAGCATGAGAGCCACTCACCAGCGCGATTATTCCTCGAACTTCTTGTTTCTGCGGCAGCACTATGCATGTTCTTGTTTGCTGATGCACGAGCCGGTTCATCGCTTACGCCCTGCTTTGAGAGAAGTTCATTCTCGGACTACCGCACATCTGGCATTGCACCATCAGCGCTTACGCAGTCAAAGCTGAATACTGTCGGCGCGAAAGATCGCGGAGGATCGATTCTGCGCGATATCTGGGACGATGTAGTCTACCTCACGAGAAGGCCTGGTTTCTTCGCCGTAGTGGGGGGCTTGAGTCTCAGCCCGATCGCTTTCCGGTCCGGGTTCAGGCGAGAGGAACCTGAATTCACAGAAATGTGGGGTATGTCGTCTTTTGCAGATGGATTCTTCGAGCTTGGAGAGGGTCTTGGGCAAGGTGTATACTCAGTGGCCGGATCGGCGATGCTCTGGGCGATCGGTGGGGCTACTGCTAATAGATCAGCGCAGTCTCTTGGATCAGACATTCTGCGTGCTCAGGCAATCAACGGTCTTCTCACCGCGGCCATGAAGGGCGCAATAAATCGTACCCGTCCTGACGGCGCTCCTTACGGCTATCCATCCGGGCATACATCCTCCGCATTTGCCACGGCAGGCGTAATTTACCAACACTATGGTTTCAAAGCGGGAATTCCGGCTTTCGTGCTGGCGTCGTACGTCGGTCTTTCCAGGTTGCAAGAAAACAAGCACTACATGAGCGACGTGATCGCGGGCGGCATTCTTGGTGGCTACATCGGTTACACGATTGCCGGGCGAAAGAACCAAGACAAGACGATTTCCGTATCTCCGCTGCAGTTGAGCGGCGCACACGGGCTGGCGCTCTCGCTAAGATTCTGAACCATATCGACCATCTCGACCTGTCTGCACGAGCACAGGAAGCGCACCCTGAACTTCGCTGATATAGGTTGACGGGGCTGGACTTGTGTGCTACTATTATGCAAAGAGGTAGCACGATGCACAAGTCAATCCACAGATTTAGTATTTCAATGTCCGGCGACCTTGTCGCACAACTTGACCAGATGGTGAGTGCGAAAGGCTACGCCAACCGTTCACAGGCGATAGCGGACATGGTTCGAGATGAGCTTGTTGAGCATAGAAGCGCCGGAGGCAACCGGCAGATTGCGGGGACGATTACGCTGGTCTACGATCACCACCGACGCAATATCCAAGCGCGGCTGACTGCAATTCAGCACGATCACGGAGAACAGATCATCGCTACTTTGCATGCTCATCTCGATCATCACAACTGCATGGAAGTTCTGGCGGTACGCGGACGAGCGGACCAAGTCAAGAAGCTGGCGGACGGCCTTATTGCGGTTAAGGGTGTCAAACACGGCAAGCTAACTATGACAACGACCGGTCGGGAGTTCGCGAAGTGACTCCGCTCTGCGCGCTTCGTTCGAACAAAAGGCTGCGCAAGTGCGGGCATCGCCTGGAGCAAGAGGCATCTCATGCACATTCCTGATGGTTTTCTCGACGCGAAGACCTGGGTGACGTTAGATGTCGTATCCGCCGGTTTCATTGCGCTCGCCGTAAGAAAGACACGCCGCGTTATCGGCGAGAAACAAACTCCTCTTATCGGAGTGCTGGCCGCATTCATATTTGCCGCTCAAATGATTAACTTCCCGGTTGCTGGTGGTACCTCCGGACACTTCATGGGCGGTGTGCTTGCAGCAGTGCTTCTCGGACCGCTTTCGGCCGTGCTCGTGATGTCTGTCGTCCTGATCGTCCAGTGTTTCGTGTTTCAGGATGGCGGCGTGACAACTCTTGGAGCGAACATCTTCAACATGGGCATAATAAGCACAGTGGCAGGCTACTATCTCTTCAGAGTCGTGGGACATCTCGTCGTCGGTGACGGACGCAGGTCCGTTGCAGTGTTCGTCGCATCCCTGCTGTCGATTGTGATATCGGCGAGCGCATGCGCGATTGAGCTTGCTGTCTCTGGCACGGTTCCACTCGGCGTTGCATTGCCTGCAATGGCAGGAGTGCACATGCTGATTGGCATAGGCGAAGGAATCATCACGGTCGCCGTTCTCGGTCTTGTCTCAAGAGTGCGGCCGGATCTTCTTGAGATAGAGAAAGCGTGATGGATAGTACTGTTCGTCGATTCGTGTGGGGAGGGTTTCTGGTCGCGATAGGCGTTGCATTGTTGCTGTCGCCATTCGCCTCGAAATCTCCCGACGGTCTCGATCGTGTCGCGGAAGACAAGGGCTTCCTGAAAAAGGGAGCAGCAGATGCCGTCTGTCCCGCGCCCGCGCCGGGTTACGAAGCGCCGTGGATTGCCACAGACTGGCTGTCGACGTCTGTAGCCGGTGTGGCCGGAACGTGCCTGACCTTCGGACTTGCATACAGTCTTGCCCTGTTAATAGCTCGTCGCGGAAATCGCAGCATAAACTCCTGAGCCGACGTGAAACACAGCTTCATCGATCGATACAGCGAATTTGGGAGCCCTATCCATGGGCTGGATCCGAGAACCAAGATCGTCTGCATGGTGCTGTTCGTCCTTGCAGTTGTCACGACGCCCGCCGGAAGATTCAGACTATTTGGTTTGTTTGCGATCACAATCGCGACTGTGATTGTTCTCAGCGGGGTTCCCGTGCTTTACGTATTGAGACGTTCCTGTCTCGTGCTTCCATTCGTTCTGCTTACTGCGGCCTTTCTTCCTCTCTGGAAAGCGACTGCTGACGGACAAGCAAGTCTGAACCTCTTGGGAGTGCAAATCGATCGGCAGGGGCTTGTGCTCGCGGGGACAATGGCTGTCAAAGGACTGCTTGCGGCCACCGCGATGATTGTCCTCTCTGCAACCACCCGCTTTGGCGCCTTGCTGAAAGGGCTGGAAGCTATGCGGTTACCAAAGGTGATGCTGATGATTCTGTCATTCATGTATCGCTATTTGTTCATAGCCATCGACCAGTCGATGCGCATGGATCGTGCGCGGCGGTCGCGGGACTGCGGGAGCGGCTATTTGAGACGGATGCGCACACTCGGCAACATGATCGGCATGCTGTTCGTCAGATCCTATGAACGCTCGGAGAGAGTATATCAGAGTATGGTGAGTCGGGGATTCGACGGCGAGATCAGAAACATCAGCCGTCTGCACATCGAATCGCCTGATTACATCTTCTCAGCCATCTTCATCACTTGTTTGGCCGCGATCAGAGTAGCGGGGCAGTTGTGACCGCAGCAATCGACATTCTCGATCTCCACTTCTCTTATCCCGACGGCAGGAACGCGCTCAGAGGAATAGACCTCAGGATCGAGCAGGGTGAGTCAGTTGGCATCATCGGTCCAAACGGAGCTGGCAAGACGACTCTCCTGCTTCACCTAAATGGGATTCTTCAAGGAACCGGTGAGATTGCGGTTTTCGGACTTCGAATCGACAAATCGAGTCTCAAGTCAATCCGAAAGGATGTGGGCGTCGTGTTTCAGGATCCCGATGACCAGTTGTTTTCGTCGACCGTATTCGATGATGTCGCCTTTGGCCCGCTAAACACGGGTCTGTCGGCGGAACAAGCCAGTGCACGAACAAGAGAGGCTCTCGCGGAGGTCGGAATGGCAGGATTTGAGTCAAGCGTGCCACACCATCTCAGCTTCGGAGAGAAGAAGCGCGTGTCTATTGCGACGGTGTTGTCAATGAGGCCAAAGATTCTGGCACTTGATGAGCCTTCAAGTAACCTTGATCCTCGCCAGAGAAGGAACCTGATTCAGCTTCTGGGCAGTCTTCGTGCAACCAAGCTGATCGCAAGCCACGATCTGCCGTTGATCTTTCAGCTCTGCGATAGGACTGTGTTGCTGAACTCCGGAGTGATCGTGGCTGACGGCACGACTACCGACATCATGCATGACCGCGCGCTCCTGGAGGCTAATGATCTTGAAGCTGTGCCGACGGAATTCACGAACACAAGAGCTCCGCAATCGTGAAATCAAAACTACTCAGATAGAGCCAACTTGTATCCGACTCCAGATTCCGTCATGATCAACGCCGGTCGTGACGGATCTCGCTCGATCTTCCTGCGAAGTTGGGCTATGTATACGCGAAGATACTGTGTCTGCTCGACATACTGCGGTCCCCACACTTCCTTCAGTATATGTCTTTGCGTAACGACTTTTCCGGCATGGCGTGCCAGTATGCGAAGCAGTTCGTACTCGGTGACCGTCAGGTGAACGGTATCGCCTCGGACACTCACTTTGCGGTCCGCAAAGTCAATCTGGATATCTCCGTTAGAGAAGAAGGGATCGCCAGCTGCTGTCTTCTTGTGTCTGAGGGCGACGCGCAGCCTTGCCAGAAGCTCCGGTACGCCGAACGGTTTGGTGACGTAGTCATCCGCTCTCGCGTCCAGCAGCGCGACCTTCTCGGTCTCGGAGTCCTTGACAGTCAGCACGACCACGGGAAGGTCCGACCACTCACGCAACCTCTTTAGCGCCGTGAGTCCATCGATGTCCGGCAACCCGAGATCAAGCACGATCAGATCTGGCCGCTGGTTGGCAGCTATCACCAGACCTTCCTGGCCGGTCGATGCTTCGAGCATTGTAAATCCTTCGGCTTCGAGGCTCACCCGCAGCAGCCGACGAATCGCGGCTTCGTCGTCGATTACGAGCACTCGCGTTCCACTCATTGCGGCTGAAGCTCCTTCGGAAGTTCGGGTTGTTTCGGCATTGGCAACCTAATGCGAAAGATCGCGCCTCCGCCGGGTCGGTTCTCGGCCGTCAGGGTGCCGCCGTGTGCTTCTATAATTCCTTTTGTGATTGTCAGTCCGATTCCGATACCACCTGCCGGGGCGTTAGGCGCCCGATAGAACTTGTCAAATAGACGCAAAAGGTCGGTGGCCGACAATCCACGACCGCTGTCAGACACTTCTATCGACAGGGAATCGCGCGACGCGCCGACAGTCAGCTCGATCTTGCTCCCTTTGGGCGTATGAATCGCGGCATTCAACAAGAGATTCGAAAGGGCTTGCTCGAACAACTGGATGTCAATTCTCACCAGTGGGAGGTTGTCGGGAACCGATGTCGAGACTGCGTGATCGGTGAGAGCTGCCCTGTGCGAATCAAGCGCCGTGGCAACCACGTCCGCAAGGTCATGCCAGTCCAGTTTCAGCCGAAGCATTCCGGATTCGATCCGTGAAAGATCCAGAAGATTTCCAACGACACGATTCAGACGCTCCGCGTTGGCGCCCAGCTCGTGAGAGAGCTGACGAAGGTTGGCCGGGTCGGCAGCAATCCGTCCGTCCTGAAGAGCGGAAGCAGCGGCGATTATCGCCGTAATCGGAGTACGAATTTCATGGGAGACTGAGTTCAGAATCGTCTGGTGAAGTCGCTCAGATTCGGCGAGACGAGCTGCGTTCTGAGAGCGTTCCTGAAACAGCTGCCGCTCCAGCGTTATCGCAAGCTGCTGAACCACGGCGGACAGCATCTCTTCTTCCTCTTGCACAAGTCGAGTTCCAGCCGCTGAGAAATACGCAAGCACACCCACTTTTTCGGAAGTCCCCTGCAACGGGATGTAAAGCGCGTCTGCTCCTGGCAAGGTATCTGTACACCAGCCGGCCCGCGATCCGTGTTCAAACGCCCACCTTGCAACAGCCCACTCTTTTTCTGATGAACACCAGTCCGGGAGTACGACTATGCTACGATCAATTGCTCCATTAAGACTGACAGGAATTATGATAGTCTCTCCGGGCACTATCGTGTTGAGTTTCGCCGGCACGTCGCGGAGGACTATTCCCCTGTCAGTGCTCGCGGCCAGAGTCTGGACAATCTGATAAAGCGTCTGCGTGCGTCGTTCTCGCAGGCGGATCATGGTCTCGCGCCTCTTGATTCCGGAGGTCAGAGTCCCAGTGATTACCGCGACCACGAAGTACGCGATGAACATGGCCACATCTTCCGGAGCCGAGATGTGAAATGTCATACTCGGTGGAATGAAGAAGTAATTCCATGTAAGCGCGCTGAGAGTTGCCGCGAAGAGTATGGGCCCGATAGACACAAAGAGGCTGAGCAGCACGGTGGAAAGAAACATCACAAAGCCGACGGCTTTGTATCCTATTGCTGGGAGGAGCAGACCGGCCATGATCGCGACTCCCACGACAATGGCGAGAACAACGACGTAAGTCACAGGCGCAGATTCGAAAACCAGCTTGGGCAGAGTCTGCCTGCGAACTTCAGGTTGTTTCTCAGGGCGGAGAACGTGTATGTCGAAGCTGCCGCTCTCGCGCACGAGTTCATCCAAAAGTGTGCCGCGGTGAATCAGGTCCCTGAGTAGTCTTCTGGTAGGTCTCCCGAGAATCAGCTGGGTGACTCCGTGCTGATGCGCTACGCGCTTCAGAGCCTTTGCGATGTCAGTGTCCGCCGTCGAGATCATCTCTCCGCCCAACTCTCTGACCAGAGCAAGGTTTCGCGCAAGCCGTGCGCGATCATCATTTGAAAGCTGCATGCCTGTATCGACGTGCACACCGAGCCATGGCGCGTCCAGTCCGTAAGCCAACCTTCGTGCAGCGCGAATCAGACCCTCGGAGTATGGACTGTGGCTTACGGCTACCATGAGGCGTTCGGTCGGTTTCCACGAGGTCGCGCTCTCCCTGGTGGCCATCAGAACCTGCAAATCGTTGTCTACCTTCTCGGCCGTAAGCCGCAGCGCTATCTCGCGCAACGCCGCCAGTCTGTCCTCTTTGAAGAAATGCTCGGCAGCCATCTCGGCCTTGTCGCCCAGGTAGACCTTGCCTTCAGCAAGCCGCTTGAGAAGCTGTGCAGGCGTGATGTCGATCAGTATTATGTGTGTCGCTCGCTCCAGCAGCGAGTCGGGGACGGTTTCCCGCACCGTGATACCCGCGATGGACTCGACTGATTCTTTCCTGCTCTCGACGTGTTGGACATTGAGCGTCGTGTATACATCGATTCCAGCGTCGAGCAACTCAAGCACGTCATGGTAGCGCTTGGGATGCCGCGAACCTGGTGCGTTCGTGTGCGCGAGTTCATCGACCAAAACAAGGGACGGCTTCCTTCCGATGATCGAATCGATATCCATTTCCTGCAGCGTCACCCCTTTGTATTCGAGGCTTCTTCGGGGAATTGCCGGTAATTCGGTCAGCAGTTCCTCAGTCTCGGCTCGACCGTGTGTATCCACGGTGCCGATCACCATGTCGACGCCTTCTTTTGCCCGGTCGCGAGCCGCAGTTAGCATGGCATATGTTTTACCTACACCGGCTGCCATCCCAAGGAAGATAGTCAGCTTGCCCGAACGGCTATCGTTTTCGCCTTTGGCAATAGCAGCCAGAATTGCGTCCGGATCAGGACGATAAGACTCCGTGGTCACTTCATCGCCTTACTCAGAGAATCCAGAGCCAGATTCAGCTTCACGACATTCACCCGCGAGTCTCCCAACAGGCCGAAGGTTGGCTCCTCAGTGTACTCATTGACAACCCCAAGAAGCTCATTTCTCTGCCCGTCGTCAAGATGTCTTGCAGAGACAACGCGAACCACCTGATATTGGGCAGCCTCAGGGCTGATATGCGGATCGAGCCCGCTGCCGGAGGCCAGGACCAGATCAGAGGGAGCCGGTCTCACATTATGCGCCGACTGCAGCGCCTCTCGTCTTTCATCTACGAGCTTTCGAAGCGCGTCGCTGGTCGGCCCAAGATTGCTCCCGCTCGACGGGAGCGGGTTGTAACTGATCGCCGACGGTCGTGGCCAGAAGTACACCGAGTCGACAAACGACTGACCCACGTTCCGCGATGCGACAGCGCTGCCATCCAGCTTGATCAGGCTGCCATCTGCCTCGCCCTCGAAGAACAATTGGCAAACTACGGTAACGGCCATCGGATAGACAACTCCAGTCAGTATGGTAAGAACAAGAAACATCCTAAATCCGGTTCTGAAGTCCCACATATATCCTCCTATCCAGCCAGCCCGAGTGTGGTGATTGCCATGTCGATCATTTTGATGCCTGCAAACGGAGCGAGCAAGCCGCCTACTCCATAGACGAGGAGATTCCTGAGCAACAGAACGCTCGCAGGCCTCGGTCGGTAACCCACTCCTCGCAGCGCCAGCGGAATCAGCGCGATGATGATCAGCGCGTTGAAGATGACTGCGCTCAGAATGGCGCTCTGTGGAGAATGCAAGCGCATAATGTTGAACGCTGCCAATGGTCCCTCCGATGCTCCAGTTGCAGCATACAGCAATCCGAACATTGCGGGGAGAATCGCGAAGTACTTTGCCATGTCGTTCGCGATACTGAAAGTAGTCAGAGCGCCGCGAGTCATCAGCAGTTGCTTGCCGATCTCGACGATCTGAATCAGCTTGGTCGGATTGCTGTCGAGGTCCACCATGTTGCCGGCTTCGCGCGCCGCCTGTGTGCCGGTGTTCATGGCCACACCTACGTCGGCCTGAGCGAGCGCCGGCGCGTCGTTAGTGCCATCCCCGGTCATTGCCACAAGGTGCCCGGCTTCCTGCTCCTTACGAATGCGTCTGAGCTTCGTCTCCGGCGTCGCCTGTGCGATGAAGTCATCGACTCCGGCCTCCGCAGCGATTGCCGCAGCAGTGAGCGGGTTGTCGCCGGTGATCATAACGGTGCGAATTCCCATTCGACGTAGCTCAGAAAAGCGCTCCTTAATCCCGCCCTTTACCACGTCTTTAAGTTGCACCACGCCAAGCACCTGATTGTCAACTGCCACCGCGAGTGGCGTCCCGCCGGTGCGAGCGATATCGTCGACCGACTGCAACGCTTCCTGCGGAACTGACCCGCCCTTTTGCTCGACAAATGACTTGATCGAATCCACGGCGCCTTTACGGATCGAGAATGAGATCGAGCCGTCACTGTTTAGAATGTCAACACCGCTGGTTCGAGTCTGCGCCGAGAAAGGTACAAACATGGCATCGCTTGGCGTGAGGAGTTCAGCTCGAAGCGCATACTTCTCTTTAGCCAGGACAACGATAGATCTTCCTTCGGGAGTCTCGTCAGAAAGCGAAGCCAGTTGAGCAGCCTCAGCCAGGTTCTGCTCGGTCACCATCGGGGCAGGGTGGAAGTCGGTTGCCATGCGATTGCCCAGCGTTATCGTTCCCGTCTTATCAAGCAGCAACACATCGATATCTCCCGCAGCCTCAACAGACCGGCCGCTCTTTGCAATCACATTGTAGCGAACAAGACGGTCGATTCCAGCGATGCCGACAGCGCTCAATAGGCCTCCAATCGTGGTCGGAATGAGGCATACGAGAAGCGCAGCGAGCGCCGGAACGGTCACGATGTAGCTAAGATCCTGACCCGCAGCCTGCGAGCTGTAATCAGCGAAGAACTTCAGTGTGCCCACTGACAGGAGAAACACGATCGTAAGGCCAGCGAGAGTAATGCTAAGTGCGATTTCATTGGGCGTCTTCTGACGCTTGGCGCTTTCAATAAGCGCGATCATTCGATCCACAAGGCTGCTTCCCGATTCGGATGTGACTCTTATCACGATTCGGTCGCTGATCACTCGGGTTCCTCCCGTAACCGCGCATCTGTCGCCGCCGCTCTCGCGAATCACTGGCGCCGATTCGCCGGTTATCGCAGATTCGTCAACCGAGGCAATTCCATCGATCACGTCTCCATCGGCGGGTATTACGTCGTTCGTCTCGCAGACGACAACGTCGCCTGGTCTCAGGGAAGTCGCGGCGACTCTCTCCTCACGTTTGTCTTTGAGCAGACGCGCTAATACCTGGGCTCGTCCCCGCTTGAGGCTTTCCGCCTGTGCCTTGCCGCGGCCCTCGGCGAGGGCCTCCGCGAAATTGGCGAAGAGAAGTGTAAACCACAGCCACAAACCGATCTGCAGCTCGAAACCTGAGAATTGGCCCTGAATGAGCTTCACGCCGAACGCAATCGTTGTGACTACAGCGCCAACGAGGGTCACGAACATGACCGGGTTGCGCATTTCCGCCCGGGGATTTAGCTTTCGGAATGCCTCCTTCGCCGAGGAGACAAGCAACGGGCGATCAAATGAGACACCACTTTGGCTTTTCATCTATGTCCTCAGAATGTTCTTCCGGCCACCATCATCAGATGCTCGATTATCGGACCAAGACTCAAGGCTGGCAGGAACGTGAGCGCTCCAACTATCAGAATCACGCCGATCAGCAGCACCGCAAAAGTAATACTGGTCGTCGAGAGAGTACCCGCGGAAGGCGGTGAGACGTTCTTGATCACGAGACTTCCGGCAATCGCGAGACTGGGTATGATCACTGCAAACCTGCCGATCAACATGGCGATTCCCAAAGTGACGTTGTAGAATACGGTGTTGGCATTCAGCCCGGCGAATGCGCTCCCGTTGTTTCCCGCTCCGGAGGAGTAGGCGTATAGAATTTCGCTCAGACCATGAGGCCCTCGATTGGTCAGGCTCGAAAGAGCCACCGGCAGAACAGACGCAATGCCGGAGCCAACAAGTATCACCGCACATGGAGCGAGAACCGCCAGCATAACCATTCGTATCTCTTTGACCTCGATCTTCTTTCCGAGATACTCCGGTGTTCTTCCAACCATCAAGCCGGAGAGAAACACGGTCAGAAGAACAAACATCAGCATGCCGTAGAGACCTGCTCCTACACCCCCGAAGATGATTTCTCCGAGCATGATATTGAACAGAGCCACTCCGCCTGCCAGCGGTGACAGGCTTGAGTGCATGGCGTTGACCGAACCGTTCGACGCTGCCGTAGTTGCCATTGCCCAGAGCACGCTGTTGACAATGCCGAATCGAATCTCCTTGCCTTCCATGTTCGCCTGCGTACCGATGGCGGCGTTGTGACTGAATTCGCCATTGAGAGACAATGCCAGCCCGCCGAGAAAAAGCGCCAGCATCACACCAGAGATCAGCCATCCCTGCCTCCGTGACCCAACAAGTCTGCCGTAAGTGAAGACAAGCGAAGCAGGCAGCAGAAGGATTGACAGCATTTCGAGGAAGTTGGAGATGGGCGTCGGATTCTCCAGCGGATGAGCGCTGTTGGCGTTGTAGAAACCTCCTCCGTTGGTGCCGAGCTGCTTGATCGCTATCTGCGAGGCTGCCGGACCCAGTGGCACAACCTGTTCTTGGCCTTCCAGTGTTGTGACATGGGCTGACGGCGAAAAAGTTTGCGGTACGCCCTCAGTCACCAACGCTACCGCCAAGATGACCGAAAACGGTAGCAAGACGTACACCACCGAACGCGTAAGGTCGACCCAGAAGTTGCCTATCCCTCTGCCCAATCTTCGGGTCAGCCCGCGAATCAGAGCAAGCATCACCGCTATACCAGTGCCTGCACTCACGAAGTTCTGCACCGTAAGCCCGATCATCTGCGTCAAGTAGCTCAGAGTTGTCTCACCCGCGTACGATTGCCAGTTAGTATTCGTCATGAAGCTGACTGCCGTATTGAACGACAGATTCCAGGAGACATTTGCCAGATTCTCCGGGTTCAACGGCAACCATCTCTGGATCATCTGCATCAAGAACAGAACCACAAACCCGAGCCCGTTAAATATCAATAGCGCTCCGGCGTACTCC
Organism: Candidatus Zixiibacteriota bacterium; assembly: GCA_020053015.1. Taxonomy (GTDB): domain Bacteria; phylum Zixibacteria; class MSB-5A5; order JAABVY01; family JAHJOQ01; genus JAGVNY01. The sequence continues at coordinate 23,557 of JAGVNY010000249.1, forward strand.
TTCCAGTGCATTGACTGCTCGGTCCGGACTCCGCAGACTCGGTACACGAGCCGTTCTATCCACGCCACCGCAGGATGCAGAATCGTGCGTTCTCCTCGAAATACCCTCGCCATGTATCGGCCGAGGATCGGAGCAAGTACCAGCAACGCCGAGATGTACGCCGCCAACTGCCAGAAATCGCGTGCACTCATCATACCCACCTACTGGAATCTCTCAGGATTGAACATAGCAAACCCGAGGTAGACCAACAATCCGACTGCAATCAGTCCTGCAAGAACAAATCCCATCATGTCCTCCATAGCTCAATTTCAGGCGACAAGAGTGCATGACGCAACACTGCTGGCATCTTCTGCACTCGTTACGCCGCGACTCGCGAACAAATGAACAACGGGACGCCGGATCTTGTCAGTTAAGAGAGCAGCCGGGAGCATCAAAAAAGCATAAAGAGGAGAAGTGGCGAGGACAGCAAATCTGCGAATAGTGCCGATTTCATGATCGTACATGCTCGACTTCCAGCCCGTTCCATTCGTCGACGTGATGGTCTTCGGGCAAACCGAGCACTGTTTCTAAAGTGTCAAGAACAATCCAGTCGGAACCGGCGTATATATAGATAGGGGTTGTTGCTCTGCCACAGGAGGGAGATCCATGAACCAAGCCAGTAATGTCGGGAGAACCACAATGGGCAGGGAGGCGTTCGTGCAATCGGTTCAGAAAGCTCTCGGCGATGGAAGATTAATCGTCGTGTCGAACCGTGAGCCGTGCGTACATGAAAAGACCTCCCATGGAATCAGAGTTACAAGACCTGCCAGCGGCATGGTGACGGGAATCGAACCGATTATGCGTGCGGCAGGGGGTGTCTGGGTAGCTCACGGTTCAGGCTCGGCGGACAGGCTTGTGGTGGATGCTCATGACAGAGTCGGCGTCCCCGAGGATAATCCGGCGTTTGTGCTGCGACGAGTCTGGCTCTCACGGGCGGAGGAGTCAAAGTACTACTACGGATTGGCCAACCGTTCTATTTGGCCATTGTGCCATATTGCGTACGCTAGACCCGAATTCTCACACGATGATTGGTCAACATATAAGGCTGTCAATCGCCGATTCGCGGAAGCTGTTCTCGATGAGTGCAGAGACAAGCCCGCAGTTGTTTTCGTCCAGGATTACCATCTTGCTCTTCTGCCGAGAATGCTTCGTGAAGCGCGTCCTGATCTGACCATCGCGCAGTTTTGGCACATTCCCTGGCCTAATCGTGAGGCATTCCGCATATTCCCATGGGGGGAGGAACTTCTCGACGGATTGCTGGGCAACGATCTTCTGGGATTTCATATCCAATACCACTGCATGAACTTCCTGAGCACGATCGACCGGGCGATTGAGGCGCGCGTGGACTATGAACGTTTTCGAGTATTTCGGGGAGGACGTCCTACGACAATAAGAGCATTTCCAATCAGCGTCGACTTCGACCAGATTGGAGCTGACTCGAGTCTGCCCTTGGTTGACGCACACATGAGCGAATTCGTGTCTATTCTCGGCACTACCGCTGAACTCCAGAAGATCTTCATTGGTGCGGACAGGCTGGACTACACGAAAGGAATTCCTGAGCGATTTCGCGCTTTTGACATGCTCCTACGGAAACATAGCGAGCTGCGCGGCAGAGTCGTACTGCTCCAACTCGGAGTTCCAAGCCGAACCCATCTGACCAGCTACCGAGATCTCAACGATGAACTCGATGACATTGTCGACGACATCAACTGGAGACATCAATCGGAGGACTGGCAGCCGATTCGATTTCTCCGAGAGCATCATGGCTATCACGCCGTACTCGCAGCGTACCGGCTGGCATTGGTTGCACTGGTTACATCGCTCCACGACGGAATGAACCTCGTCGCGAAGGAGTTCGTATCCACTCGAACAGATGGCGACGGGGTCCTGTTGCTCTCCGAATACACGGGTGCGTCCCGGGAGCTAAGTGGCGCCGTTCTGGTTAATCCATTCGACGTTGAGGGAATGGCCGATTCCATGTATGAGGCGCTGAGCCTCAGCGAAGAGGAACGTCGGGAGCGGATGAGTAGAATGCGAGAACAGGTGGGGAGGAACGATTCCTTCCGCTGGGGCAGGAAGATTTTCGAGGAGATCGCAAGGCTTAAACGGGAACCTGTAACGGTAGCGTGACTTGTCGAGTGAATGAACGCTTGTGGGTATTCGATTTTGACGGGACGATCTCATCGCTTGTCCCTGATCGCGACGCTGCGGTACTTCATCCGAGCTGCGAGCTGATGATCCGCGGTCTTATCCGGAGCGAGAGTGAAATAGTCGCGATCGTGTCGAGCAGAACAATTGGTGATCTTGCGGCACGAATCCCCTTCAGAGGGCTTCTGCTTGGTGGCAACAGCGGGGTTGAGTGGATTACGCGGGAGGGACGACGGATTGGTCCGTCGGCAGGATCGCTGAAGCAACTCAACCGGGCTAAGGCTAAACTGGATCCAGGGATCGCTTCGATTGCCGGTTTGCCGGGAGTGGAGGTGGAGGACAAGCTCTGGTCTATAGCCGTACACTATCGTCGAGCGGAGGCACCTGTTCGCACTCGTGTTGAGCGTGCTGTATCCAACCTCGCTGCAACATGTGGCTTCAGGCTATTCCGCGGGCCGGGAGCTTTTGAGATCTCGCTGATCCGTTCTGCAACGAAACGGAGAGCGGTTCGGCGACTGTGCAGGTATCTGGGGAGAGTTCACCCATCCCGCGTGATTTACGCTGGTGACGACGAAAACGATGCCGATGCTATGAAATGGGTAATCGCTGAAGGCGGGACCGCCGTTACCGTCGGCAACAGGGTGCAAGTCGATGGCGCTATTTCGGCAGCGACGCCGTCACGTCTTTCTGAAGTGATAGATACGATCCGGAAGTTGAGCCAAGCGACGGGGTCGATCACTCAGATGGGAAGGCAAGGATGAAGCCGTTTGCAATCAAGGACTGCGCGCTGCTCGTGCGCATGAGCGGTCTGCCTCCGGCTTACAACCTTCGTGATCTGCGGGAACGGATAGCCGTGTGCGCTGACGACGTACTCTATCATCATTTCTGTGAAACTCCTCTCCGTCCAACGTTCGACAATCCCGATTATAGAAACGACTTCGCAGTCTGGACGCGGAAATGCCTCGGCGACCGCATGCTTGCCGAAAGGCTCGGAATAGTGGATCCGTATGCCTTTGAGTCAACGGCGCAACTTCGCGCAGCTACTCTCGACTTGATTGAGGAGCGACTCGCTGAACTGACACCTTGGGTCCCTACTGTCCGCCCGGGGCGAGAGTTCTTCTTCCTCGAAGCCACTACCGTGGTCTTTGACACTGGAGAACAGATACCGCATCCTCTCGCGATGCCACACGCCATCAGGAAGATGACCGACGGCAGCGTGTTTTTTCACTTTCTTGAGTCGAGGCGCAGGCATCCCGTAGGAGTGGACGACTTCTCGGCGTGGCTTCGAGAAACAGGCGATGAGTTTCATCCGTACATCGAAGCGATCGGCGCCATTGATTTCTACTTTCTTACGCTCAAACAGCTCAGAGCCGAAATCCATCGAGTGCTCATAGAGATAGAGGTCATGAGATGACCCTATCCCTGTCGGATTACCGCGACGTCGCAGGAATGTCAGCGATCAGGGAACTGCGTCTGCTTGGCGACAAGATAGCCGGAGCGAAAGTAGTGCACGTGAATTCGACGCGGGAAGGTGGGGGCGTGGCTGAGATTCTCCGCTGGATGATCCCACTGATGCGCGATCTCGGTCTCGATACGACATGGGAGGTGATCGAAGGCACCGAGCGCTTCTACGAGATAACCAAGACAATTCATAACGGACTTCAGGGACAGCAGGTGTACCTGTCGGCAAAGGACTGGGCTATGTACTGCGAAGTGAACCGGGAGAATGCCGACAGGCTCAGATCGAAGATTGAGGATGCTGACATAGTGTTGATTCACGATCCCCAGCCTGCGCCACTTCTTCAGTTTATGGAGAAACGCAAAGGTAAGTGGATATGGCGAGCTCACATAGACGTCAGTCATCCGTACAGACCGATTTGGAAAGGTCTCCGGCAGTACATTCAAGGGTATGATGCCAGTATCTTCTCCATGATGGAATATGCGCAGCCTCTGCCACATCCGGAGTTTCTTGTTGCGCCGAGCATCGATCCGCTGAGCGACAAGAATCGAATCCTGACCCAGCAGGAGCTAAGTAGTGTCTTTGCTGAGTACAATCTTGATCCCGACCTGCCGTTGCTCGTGCAAATATCGAGATTTGATCGTTTCAAAGACCCTGTCGGAGTCATACAGGCGTATCGTCTTGTCAGGAAAGTGACACCGGTACAGCTTGTCCTCGCAGGGGGAGGAGCTAACGACGACCCGGAGGGCAAAGCTGTGCTCGCGGAGGTCATGGAAGAGGCTGGCGGGGACCCGGACATTCACGTGCTCCTGCTGCCTTCGGACGCGCATGTCCGGATCAACGCGCTTCAGAGACTTGCCACAATTGTGATTCAGAAATCCATCAAGGAAGGATTCGGATTGACGGTTACCGAGGCGATGTGGAAAGGCAAGCCGGTGATAGGGGGGGACGTAGGTGGCATTAGACTCCAGGTATTCAACCATCACACCGGATTCCTCGTATCCACTCCGGAAGGCGCTGCGCACCGTATCCGCTATCTTCTCCATCACCGTGATCGGATCGACCAGATGGGAGATGCGGGTCGCGAATTCGTGCGAGACAACTTCCTGCTTACTCGCCACCTGCGTGAGTACCTCACGCTGATGCTTGTGGTGACAAAGGGAGCCACCCAGCGACTCCTGACTGTCTGAACTGCATCTCTGATTCTCACCGCCATCGAACGATAACTCCGATGTGTCCTTCGGCGTTATGGCTTGTCCGCTGACGCGCTGGCTGTATATTCTCTTTCGTGGAGTCGAGCATCTTCGGACATCGCAGACGGCAGATCATTATCCTGCTTCTTCTCATACTCGCGATTATTGCATTGAAGAATGCGTGGTTGTCGGATGACGCATACATATCATTTAGAACGGCTGAGAATGCTATCAACGGACACGGCCTTGTCTATAACATAGGGGAGAGAGTCCAGTGCTACACCCACCCACTGTGGCTGTTGCTGCTGATCGCATTCAGGTGGCTTTCCGGCGAATTCTACTATACTGCTTTGCTGCTCGGAGTCCTCTTGTCCCTCACGGCAGTCGCACTCGTGCTGCGCATTCCCTCTAATCTCAGAGCAATGCTCCTCACATTCTGTCTCTTGATTGCATCAAAAGCATTCTGTGACTACACAACATCCGGGCTTGAGAATCCTCTCTCGTATCTGTTCATAGCAGCGTTCGTAGCAATTGCTCTGGACGACAAGAAAGGGTGGATACGAATCGCACATCTGTCGCTGCTCTGTTCTGCCACTGCCCTGACAAGGCTCGATAATCTTGTCATCCTGATTCCCGTCATGATCGCAGCAGTCGCGCAGGAGAGGTCCAAGTCAGCGTTGTGGGCGGCAGCTTTGGGTCTGTCGCCTCTTGCTCTCTGGACGACTTTCTCACTGCTCTACTACGGAGCGCCTGTCGCTAACACAGCATACGCCAAACTCGGCGCAGGAGTATCTGCCGCTGTGCTCGCCCAACGAGGTTACTATTATCTTGTCGATTCTATCAGCCGCGATCCAATTACCATAGTGGCGATTGCAACGGGTCTGATCGCCGCGTTCGTCAGCCGGAAAAGGAACAGCGTTCTCCTTGCGTTCGGCATCGTGCTACATCTGATCTATGTCGTCGCAGCCGGAGGTGATTTCATGAGCGGTCGATTCCTGACTGTGCCGCTACTGGTCTCAGCTTGTCTGTTGGCGCGATACAGCGAAACGTGGGGGCGTGTCAGGATGTTAATTGCCGCAGCTTTGATAGTCCTGCTGTCGGTCCCTTCCGCCAAAACACACTTGTTCAGCGGTCAAGGGTTCGGCGATGTGCCGCTTACTGACGCAGGTGAGTTCGGCTCTCTGCCTCTGTCGCTCATAGACGAACACGGTGTCTGCGATGAGCGAGCGTTCTACTATCAAGCCACCGGATTGCTTCGTCCGGTTGGTGGGGCTTTCCCGTCGCACCAATGGGCGACGACTGGACTCGTCGAACGATCGAAAGGACCGCACGTCTTGAAGGGCTACGCGATAGGAATGATCGGGTTCTATGCCGGACCCGATGTGCACATTGTCGACGAGAACGCTCTATGCGATTTCCTGCTCGCACGATTGCCTATCCCGAGGGGCAGCCAATGGAGCATCGGGCATTTCACTCGGCGTATTCCAGTCGGATATGTGGAGAGCATCGAGTCAGGTGAAAACAGAGTCACGGATTCCGATCTTGCTCGCTTCTATGACGTTTCCAGATTGATCATTCGGGAACCGCTCTTTGCGCCGGGCCGGTTGGCCGCGATTTGGAGGCTGAACACCGGCGGATACCAGCAACTGGTTGATGCATACGTTGCCCGGAGTCCTGAGTCTTTCTGACAGAACCAGAAGCGGTTGATTGGCGTAGGTCGGGTTCCGGATTGCGCAAAGCGCGAGAAGAAACCCGACACAGACTTGTCGGCTTTCTTCGTACTGCCAAGCGAGGCTCCGAAGGTATACGTACTCACTATCTTTGCTAAGTCAGGAATCCGTTCCTGACTTCAATCATGAGATCGATTACTTTCGGATTGTAATCGACAGCAGAAACGGGAACATAGTCCGAACCTCGCAACGTGCGAAGCCGAGCTCGCCGAGCATTGTACGAAGCTCATTCGGCTGGTATGCGGATCTTATGGAGGAGAAGAAGCCCTCTTTGCTCGGAATCCAGTTCAACCACCAAACCCGCCTCAGGTCGAGTATCGAGAGGACGCCGTTTTCCGAAAGTGCACTATTCAGAGTCTTGATGACGGACTTCGCATCGCTGAACTCGTGCAGTGTCAGACTGCTGTAGATGAGATCGAACTTGCCCAGAGATGTCAGGAACTCACTGTCCTCCGCGTTGCCGACAATCCACTTAACCCGATCGCCGAAACCTTTGCCGGATACATACTCCCGTCCATACTCCGTCATCTGTGGCGACAGGTCGAGCGCAGTGATGCTCGCGTCGGGGTAGACCGCTGCCACACGCGATGTCAACAGCCCGGTGCCCGGTCCGATCTCCAGAAAGCGGTTGCCGCAGCCGAGAGACTTCAGGTGCTTGACGAAGTCGCCGTACATCCCTCCGAATCTTTCCATGTGCGCCGCATAGTGCTTCACACTCTCTGCGTCATCGAAATGGTCATCATGGCCCATCTTGACTATTCTGTTAGACATTCAGTTCCTCCTGCACAGCATCACCTACGAATCGCCGAGCGGTTGGTTGCGGAAAGGGCACGGATGCGGCCAGGTGTGACGACTACTTTCAAAGGTGATAGCTAACAACGAGCTTGGAGGGTGTTCCGATTGATGGTATCGCCTGAGAGGCTAAGCTTCTCATCGTCCGACCGGTCCATTGTACCTTTCTTGATGTGACATTCTATTCGGTGTTGCCTACAGAACTCCATTACCTGACAAGCCAAGTCAGAGTAGTATCTGGCTTGATCTTCATAACTTGACGACAGCGAGTTGTAGTTCAATCTGCCGAAGACGATTCTATCGACAAACGCGATCCGGTCAAGAATCTCTTGCAAATTCTGATTCACGATATTCGGAGTTGGATAAGGTTCAATGCTAACCCACGTGCGACGACCAAGCTTACTCAATAACTGAATGCTTCTGATGCGCAAATACCAGGGTGCGGCATAAGGCTCAAACCTCCGACCATAATCTGCCTTGTCGGAAACGAGCGTTATTCCGTACTCATTGCGCTCGTCGTGGTTGGCATCCCAGATCTCTCGCGGGTAGGTCCCTTTTGTGAGCGTCGTGACGGGGATCCCATTATCGTTAAGCAGTTTGATAATCTCAAGGCTCGCGTCGCAGACATTCTGCTGGCCGTACATGAAAGGGTCGGTCATGAAACAAAGATGTACTGATCGAATTCGGTTTTTCAAACGGGGAATCTCGGCGCGCAGAATCTCAATAGCATTCGCGACAATCTTCGGTTGGAGCCACTCTTTGTACGACTTCACTCGCCCAAACCTCTTAGACATTAGCATTGCATAGCAAGGGTATGTGCACCCGTGCGAACAACCCTGGACATGGTTGATCGTGAAATCACCGTATTCGACGCCGGTACGATAGAGTAACGATTTCCTGTGAATCGTATCCATGGACGAAGGCCTTCTACTCGAATAAGTCGCGGTTGAGGTCAGGTTTCCTTGCCTTTTTGGCATTCCTCCAGAACTTCAGCGCGAGTGGATGCTTGCTCGCGAAGAGAGGGTAGTAGATAGTCGCGTTCGTATCCGTCGTTATTGCGGCATGTGGTTCGATCGCGTTTTCGAGCTCAATGAATCCCAGCGACTCAAGCTGTTTTCTGTAAAACTCCACCCGATCGTACTCGTGATTGCGCCAGTCTGGAGTGCCGAAGAACCTGTCCGCTTTGCTCTTGCTTACACGATACCGCTCCAAGTTCCTGTTCAGATCGAAAACGGAGAAGTGAATCAGAATATCCATTCTCTTGTATTCCGACAAGCGTCGAATAGTATCAAAGTGAATGTCCAGACCTGATGGATCCAAGAATGCCACGGAAATGCAGCTCTCGACCACAGGAACGAACGACAGAATGCGACCTATGTCCGTATTAGCATCCATATTTAGTACATATGCTGATCGGCTGCGTTCAGGAGAGGCAAGTTGAATTGCCTTCGCCAGAGAATCGGTCGCCCGTTTGTCGATGTCAACAAGAATGTAGCTCGTGAAAGGCACCTTGAGCTTATAGGCTGCCAGCGAGGAGCCTTCGAATATCTCCCCGCGGTCGCGATCCATGCAGTATCCTGGACCTGCAAACAAATCGATGTAGACTCTGTGAAGAAACTTCTTGCGCATAGCAGTGCTGAATATCTGCAAGTAATACAACCACAGATCTACCTTCGCCCGTGATCGACTGTGTGCACACCGCACTGGAAGGCCGCCTTCGGCCTTCACCCTCTCGCAGATTCCCCCGATCCTATCTCTGTCCTCTGGTGTACAGATGTTGCACTCCACACTCATGAGCTTACCTCCCTTTGCTCATTCTGTCCATCGTTTTGTATGCCAATCTCACCTCGGAAGAAAGTGCAACGTCTTCATACATTGCTTTACAACCACAAATTCCTATCCAGACTCCGATATTGGATCGCCTCTGAGATGTGAGCCGGTTTGATATCGGGGATACTTTCAAGGTCGGCAATCGTGCGGGCGACTTTGATGATGCGGTCATAGGCGCGCGCTGAGAGCCCCAGCTTCGTAATTGCAAGTCGCAGAAGCCCCAACGATTGCTCGTCAACCGGACAGTACTTCTGAATATCCCGCGATTCCATATGCGCGTTGCAGAACATCTTCGGCTCGTCTTTGAATCTCTCAAGCTGTATCTTGCGCGCGGTGTTGACTCGCTTGCGGATGACATCGGATTTTTCGCCCGACGGTTCCGATGACAAGTCTTTGAACTTGACCGCAGGTACTTCGATATGAATGTCGATTCTGTCGAGAAGGGGTCCCGAAATCTTGGACATGTACTTCTGTATCTGCACAGGCGTGCAATTGCATTCGTGCGCGCTGTCTCCGAAGTACCCGCATGGGCACGGATTCATCGCTCCTGCCAACATGAACTGCGCCGGATAAGTCAGTGACATCGAAGCCCGCGATATGGTGACGCGGCCATCTTCCATCGGCTGACGCATCACCTCGAGAACGTCCTTGCGAAATTCCGGCATCTCGTCGAGAAACAACACTCCATGATGCGCAAGCGACACCTCGCCCGGTTTGGGTATCCGCCCTCCACCGATCAGTCCGGCATCTGAGATTGTGTGGTGAGGCGATCGAAACGGACGAGTTGCTATCAGCGCGGTGTTCGCGGGAAGAAGCCCCGCCACAGAGTGAATCTTAGTGGTCTCCAGTGCTTCCTCGAGAGTGAGGTCCGGCAGGATAGTCGGCAGGCGGCGCGTCAACATCGTCTTTCCGGAGCCCGGAGGTCCGATCAGTATGATGTTGTGCCCTCCCGCTGCAGCTACTTCGATCGCGCGCTTGGCGCCTTCCTGACCTTTGACATCAGAGAAGTCGACTTTGTACGTCCGCAATTCGCTGAAAACCTTGTCCATGTCGATCTCGAAAGGTTTCACCGTCGTCCCGTCTTCGAGGAATTGCACAGCCTGTCGAAGATCGCCGACCGGATAGACTTTGAGTTTCCGTGCCATTGCGGCTTCCATCGCATTCTCACGCGGTACTATGAATCCTTTTTTCCCCGCACGTTCAACGTGGAGAGCCATCGGAAGCACGCCCGGCACGGGTCTAAGTGAGCCGTCGAGCGACAGCTCTCCCACCACCACAATCTCGGAGAAGTCTTCACGGAGAATCTGCCCGGTAGCGCTAAGGATCCCCATAGCAATAGGGAGATCGAACGCAGAGCCTTCTTTGCGAACGTCCGCAGGAGCGAGATTGATCGTGATCTTCTTGCTCGGAAATATGAAGTCCGAGTTCTTGATTGCTGACATTACGCGCTCCTTCGACTCCTTCACTGCGCCATCGGGAAGTCCTACGGTCGCGAAGGACGGGAGCATCTGTGTTATGTCAGCCTCGACTTCCACGGTGTAAGCATCAATGCCGAGCACCGCCGATGAAAGCACCTTCGCAAGCATCTCTAACCTCTATTGTGATTTGAGTCCTATCATCAAAGTCCGAAACGGCTCACGGCTGCCGCTGACAGGATATCCACGAAGTCCCCACTTCTTGCTCTTGTCCACCAAGGCGTGGGACCGCATCTCTTTCGATCTCGCAATATAGTCTGAAGGAACGCGCATCTCCAAGCCAAAGATCACGAGAGGCGGTGACAGATTCTGTCACCTTATCTGGTGCGCAAACCGATTGCTGTCAAGAACGCTGGTGTTATGACTTAGAGTGAAATTGGGGAACCGACTCAGAAGTGTACTCGCGGAATCCGACTATGTAGCCGTCCGGGTCGGTTACGAACATGTAGCGACCAAATTCGTAGCTCTTGACGCCCCCGACCGGTTCGACATTGAATGATCGAAGTCTGGTAGCCATTCGATCCAGATTCTCGACTTCGAAATTGACGGATACGCCAATGGTAGCGAGCGCCTCCGACTTCTGCATCAGAGTTTCGCCTCTCCGATGGAGGGCAAGATGCACCGACCCGATTACGAACTCCGCCCAGCCGGGGCTTTTGAATTTGAGGGGGATTCCAATGACATCCTTGTAAAAGCTCACAGATTGACCGATGTCACTCACTAACAGAATGATAGTGTCGATCCTCTTGACCATGTCGTCCTCGCCGAGCTTGCCCCATTGCTGTAGAACGGCCAGGCGCGACTGAACCTTTAGCTTCCAAACTCATTAACTGCGTTTCATCTACTGAGGCGTCATCAGGACCTGGTTCTGCAAGCTGCTTGCCGGAAAAGAAGAGCGGCCCTGCAATAAACAGAGCCGCTCGAATACACGAGAAATTGTCGAGTTAGAATCCTATGTCTTCCGAATGCCCTGTGACGCGGAGTCTCTGGAATTCAACTGTCCATGTACCGTCCTGAAAACGACCCTTTGCAAGTATGTCGGCTGCAGAGAAAGAAGGAATGCCAGCGACGATCCCTGGGACGGTTGATCCGACTTCCCAGTCAAGCGAATCGACACCGACAACATCCTTCTGGCCAAACACCTGGTACCCTTGCGCTTCCCATTCCCAGAAAGGATATGAAGCGTCGAAATCCGGGTCGAGCTTATGCGTGAATATGGGGTGAATAACCGTTCGCGCTGAAGTACCAGAGCCTACCGTCTCCTCAATGAGATCGTTGGACAAGTAAACCGGCGAGCCGAGGTCAAGCCACAATCCGTTGGGTTGCGGACCTGAGGCCAGCCTTGCGTCAACAGCAAAGCCGTTGTAATTGGAGAGCACTGATCCCCACTGCCACACGTCGAGACGAGTCGTGTCGGAAGGAGTATACATCCCGCCCCCGAGATCCGCATGGCATGCAATACGGCAACCTTCAGTCTCCCAATTGACTCTGTCCGCGAACCTGCCTTGCAGAAGCCAGAATAAAGATAGGCGATCATCGACATCTGATGACTTGGTCCACAGAACTTCGTCAAGATCGGGAGTACTCTTGTCGTCAGTTGAGGAATCCACCGACAGCGTCCCGCACGTCTTGTTCTCGCTCACTAAAAAGCTCAAGTCGCCTTCGGTGGCTGCTACCTCCTGCCATCTGACAAGCATATAGACATAGTCATTATCGTAGGCAAAGCGCATCCAGACAGTGTCGATGAAGACATCCGGGGCTCCGGACCTGCTGAGATCGACCCTTGAGAGGGGGGCACCCCAGATAGCATCGCCGTCATCAATACCGTCAATGACGGGCGGACTGATTACGGAGTCCATCAGCACTTTGCTTCCATCCAAACCCGCTGTTTCATCGGCTGTCAGCAAGACCGTCGCATTCCCGTTGTGGGCATCAGCCCTACCGTTGAATACTGCGATCGAAAAGATTGCGTCATCGGGCGGTGCAAGACTCCAATCCTCTCCGTCCCGCCCCTTGGTTCCCTGATCTCCAGCGTCACCCAGAGGTCCCTGGCTTCCTTCACATCCGAGCAATAACCCGATCGCTATGATGGGCAGGAGGAATAGAAGCTGGATTAGTCTTAGTCTCTTCATCTCCTCCTCCATCAGAATTGCACGTCATCGCCGTGCCCGGTGTTTCTAAGCCGGCGCATCTCAACCGTCCAGAACTGCGATCCTGCCTCCCAAGACTTCACGCTTGCGCTGCACTCGATATTCGCGCGGCCACCCAATGGCGAGATAGAAATGAAGCTCGGGATTGTATTGTTGTCCCTCCATTGCTTCGTCGTTGGCGGTGAAGCTACGAACGGAACCGCGTCGTAAGTCATCAATGGAGGCTCGGCGCTGTACTGCGGATCAAGCCTGTGCATGTACCGGATGACTTTCACCGTGCCGGAGATAATGATCGGCGGTTGTCCGGGAATGAACACCGTATCTGCCCACGCTGAGTCAAGGTCGTTCGTCCTGAATGCAGGAGTCCCCTGGTCTCCAAAGACACCTTCCGAAGTGATGACTTCGTCGTCAAAAAACCCAAGATGGCCTGTGCGACCAGCCCGCCAGTGCCACAAATCCACAGAGCCGTCGCCAGACAGATAGATGTTGCTGTCAGCACCGTGATAAAGGAGCGCAGATCCGCTCGCAGCCCAGTCGGTGACGCCCTTAATAGGCCAATAGACAAAAGCTTGGTCTTCACCAATCGGAACACGATTCCATTTCAGACTTTCGGTTGACAGGTATTTCCAATACTCGGGGTTCCACGATGCAGTGGCGGAAAACAAAGTGAACGTTGAATCAACACCAACAGAATCGACGTTCTTTTCCTCCCACTGTATCATCATATAGATGTACCGGTCATCATATCCAGCTCTCAGGTATGCCGTCTCGATTCTGCTGTCGAGACCCCGGATGTTCTCGAGCGGGACGCTCGATAGTCCGGTCGATCCTGCTCCCCACTCATCGAGTCCATTATCCTGACCGTCAAGAAGCGGCGGATTGTCGAGCTTCCGGCAGACGACCACGCTTTCGGATGGGCTGGTGGTCTGATTGAAAGTCAGCCTAATGACGTGATTCCCGTTGTGATCGTATTCGGATGCGTTTGTTATAGCCAGACCGAACATCATATCGCCTGG
>JAGVNY010000260.1 GCA_020053015.1 Candidatus Zixiibacteriota bacterium
ACGAATCTTGCTGTCTGAGCCACGAACATGCAAATACCCTCCGATATCAGATCGTTCAGCGCTTGGAACACTCGAATTGCAGTCCTAAGCTGCGCTCCGACTCATCTTCTCCGCACGATGCCGGTAATAAGGACTGTGCAATTAACACCGATCGTGAGCGCTATGTCAAGCGCGAATTAGCCCATAGTCCGAACCGCAGGGGTTCGGACCTACAAATTCTTCGCTCGCCAGATTGCGCTTGCCAATGCCAGATAGCTCACCGGCACTGCTTGATACAGCAGACCGAGCACTCCACTGATGATCACTCCGTTTACCGAGAGTTGACCTGACTTGAAGAAGCTTATGTAGGCATACAGAGACAGCGGTATGTAGAGCAGCACGGCACTAATCACTCCGGGCACGTAATGTCTGAATCTCACGCACGCGCCTACGTGAACCAGACCGTTGGTGAGCAGCAGACTGGCTACTGACATGCTGAAGGCAATGGCGGTAGTCCCGACTTTGAACGCGGCGATGCACAACAACAGCTGAAGACCGTTGAAGACAACCGCCATTCGCGCAGTCATGAACCTCGCAAACTTGGGACGGAATTGCCTCATGGTCCGCATGAACCCACCCGGATAGAAATACTCTTCTGCCATGTGCGCAATGGAGGCTGCCAGAAACGCGACGAATATCCACTCCATCTCGGTTCTACTTGGGTGGAGGCGGTGGGACCATGCACTGAACAGCAGCAGCGAACCACTGGTCACCCACTTTCTGATAGACGGACAGGCAGAGCGCGGTAACAGGTGGCAGATCATCGCCTGAGGCATCTTTCAATCCTGTCACTACACAAGATGCTTCTTCCACCGTAACGTCCTTGGAGAGTGAGCGGATGTGCAGCGGAGTGATTGCCAAGCGGGTGCCCTTGAAAGGTCCCGCGAACAGCTCTTTGAGACCGTTCGCGATTTCGAGACGCCCCCGATGCGTCATGCCCGTTGCGTAGGTGTGAGTGCCATCGATCGCATAGATCGTAGCTACGCTGTCGGCGTTGCCGGCGTTGTAGTACGCTTCATACTGCTTAACTCTATTCCGAATTGCCTTTTCAGTGGATTCCTGACAGACGGCTTGCCCTGAGAATGCCAGCACCAGCCAAGTAGCGACCACAGCTGTCACGACTCTGCTCATTTCAGACTCCTTCCTGCGTAAGACTAACTTACCCGTTTGGAACTCCCACGACCACGAGACTAATTGCATATCAACGAACCCCACTGAGGGTTCATATCCCGAATGATGCCAGAACTTACAACCACGGAATCATCGTTGTTCGGGTTGGCAAAGTCAAGCGTGATTCAGAAGGAGTCGGAACCGCATGGGTTCGGACCTACGAATTCACACCCCGATCGGGCGATCCATGAAGCGGGGGAGTGTGGTGAAGAAGGATTCAGAGAGCTGTGACAATGAGGCGTCGATGAAGGACTCGATAACGAACCTGTCGCCGCCAACTCTGCCGATCTGATGAAAAGCTATGCTTGCCAGTTGCAGAAGCTTAGTGGCTTCGGAGACGTTGGCTTCGGCAACAGATATCACAAACCGCGATTGGGATTCGGCGAACAGAGAAACGTCGGCACGAAGAGAGGACGTGAGACTGACTCGGCATCCGATCTGATTCTCTCTGTCGCTGATGCAGCACTCGGCGAGCGCAATCGCCAGCCCACCCTCGGAGAGATCGTGGCATGATCTGACCAATCCCGAAGATATCAGTCTTCGCACTGCATCCTGCGTCTTCTTCTCATGAGCAAGATCAATCTGCGGGCAGTCGCCGCACACTCTGCCGTGCACAACCTTCAGATACTCCGACCCACCAAGCTCTGCGTGCGTTTCGCCGATCAGCAGAATCACATCCCCATCACTCTTGAAGTACTGCGTAGTGATGTGAGCGATGTCGTCGATAATCCCAAGCATCCCGATTACCGGAGTGGGATAGACGGCGCGATTCCCGATCTGATCCTCGTTGTAGAACGACACATTGCCGCCTGTTACCGGCGTATCGAACACTTGGCACGCCTCGCCCATGCCCGCGACTGCCTCGGTAAAACACCAGTACATCTCGGGCTTGTACGGATTCCCGAAGTTCAGGCAGTTCGTGATCGCCACCGGCCTTCCACCCGATGCCGTTATGTTCCTTGCGGCCTCCGCGACCGCGATCTGTGCACCACGACGCGGATTCAGGTAGCAGTATCGCCCGTTGCAGTCGGTTGCAAGCGCGATCGCCTTCCGCGTCTTCCTGATGCGCATCACCGCAGCATCCGAGCTGGGACCGACAGCGGTGTTTGTGCGGACAGTGTGATCATACTGCCGGTAGATCCAGCTTCGGTCAGCGATATTCGGCGACGACAGCAGATCGAAAAACGCCCTTGTCATGTCCTTCGGAGCAGGAATCTCGTCGACAGTCAGCTTGTTCGCAGTGTCGAGATAAGCAGGGCGTTGCTTCTCTCTGACATATACCGGAGCGCCTCCGCCGAGAACCAGTACGTCGGCAGGCACATCGGCGACTATCTCGCCGTTATTGCGCACTACAACGCGATCGCGGTCGATGACCGTGCCGATCTGCACGGCGTGCAGACCCCACTTCTTGAATATCTGCTCGACCCGCTGCTCGTTGCCTTTCTTAACTGCGACCAGCATCCGCTCCTGCGACTCGGAGAGCATAATCTCGTACGGTGTCATGTTCTTCTCGCGCACCGGCACTTTCGCAAGCTCGATCTCCATTCCCGACTTGCCGCGAGCTGCCATTTCGGTAGTACAGCAGGTAATACCAGCGGCACCCATATCCTGCACGCCGACGATCAGATTTTCTTTGATGATTTCGAGAGTGGCTTCGAGCAGAAGCTTCTCGGTGAAGGGATCTCCTATCTGTACTGACGGCCGTTTCGACTCGGAGGCTTCCGATATTTCCTCTGATGCGAACGTGGCGCCGTGGATTCCGTCGCGGCCCGTGGATGAGCCGACTATGTAAACCGGATTGCCTGCTCCTCTCGCAGTCGCGCTGATTAGACTGTCCGATTTGACAATCCCGACAGCCATTGCATTGACCAGTGGATTGCCGGAATAGCATTCCTCGAAGTAGACTTCTCCACCGACCGTCGGCACACCGAAGGAGTTGCCATAGTCGCCGATCCCCTTGACCGCGCCGTTGAACAGATACCGCGCGCGGGGTTCATCGAGGTTGCCAAACCGAAGCGAATCGAGACACGCGATCGGGCGTGCGCCCATCGTGAATATGTCGCGCAGAATGCCGCCGACTCCTGTGGCCGCAGCCTGATACGGCTCGACTGCTGTGGGGTGATTGTGAGACTCAATCTTGAAGACTATCGCGAGACCATCGCCGATATCGACCGCGCCTGCGTTCTCTTCGCCGGCTTTGGTCAGCAGCGCAGAGCCCTCACGCGGGAGGGTCTTCAGAAGCGCAATCGAATTCTTGTACGAGCAGTGCTCGGACCACATGACAGAAAATATCCCCAACTCGGTATAGGTCGGGGTGCGCCCGAGTATTCCAAGAATACGATTATATTCGTCCTCGGACAGCCCGTGCTCAATCGCCAGCTTCAGATCGACTTTCGGTTCAGCCATGATCCCTCCCGAAAGAAGCGAATTAACGCCTTTGCGCCGCTCAGTCAACCGGATTCTTAACGAGTGCGTCAGATGGTAACGGCAAGGCATGCCGTGCCGCCACAGCGCTGTCAGGCATCCGTTCCTGACAGCATCTGCCTCGTTACATGAGTAGGTCGGGTTCCGGATTGCGCTATGCGCAAGAAGAAACCCGACATGAACTTGTCGGCCTTATGCGTCACGCATTGCGTGACTCCAGAGGCCGACCTACTCGCTGAAGGAGCATTCTCGAGAGCGGTTCGAAAAACGCGTCTTTGTTACAAAATACCACTTGACAGAAATGGGGGGGGTCTGTATCTTTGCATTTAGAATACAGAACACTACTTCATAGCACTACATCGGGGTCATTCAACGGGGTGGGGGTATGTGCGTCCTTACATATAGTTCAAGACCACGAGTCTCGAAACAGCAGGGGAGGTGTCACGGATTCAATGTTCGCAGGGCAGCGCGAGCATGAGATCGGAGGGGAATAGCTGCCCGATCAGACGGTATTAAATATGGGGAAGGGGGGAAAGAAGGAGGCCTGCGAAGAGAAGACGATCCTCTAAGACCCGCACAATGGCAAAGTCTGATTCGACAGACGAAGACTCTAAGAGTCTTAAGGTCAAAGGCGGAGGGGGGTGACAATGGGCGAAGACCTTGAGGAAGAAAGGAAGGAATCATGAGGAAGATCAAACTGACATTAGCGATCTGGATCGCGGCGCTTGGGATTTGCTCGGTGACGATAGCGCAGAGTATGGCATTCCTGAGCGACACAGACAGGGTACAGCTCGCAATCGATCAAATCAGAGCAGCAGTGCGGTACTGCACCACCGAGAAGCTCATGGAAATCGTCGGGCAGGAGATGCAGATCGGCAGCGATACGCTGAGCAACATCGAGGTGAGCATCCTTGCCGACTCGGTCTTCGCCGAGGCTGAATCGCGAAAGGCGGACGCTCTCATGCCTGCCGGCTTGCCTTACGGCGCACTCTGGGATTTCGAGATCAAGGTCGACAGTGTGGAATTCTCCGGTGATAGCTGCACGGTAGTCTGCGCGTTGAAGCTGTATGCCTCTACAGACACGCGGGGAGAAATATGCAGTGCGGCCCTTCAGGACTCAGGGTCTTCGACCGACACGCTCGTTTTCACGAAGCCTGAGTATGTCTGGCTGCTGAGTTCGTGCGGCAATCTCTTCACTTTTCTCGGCAGCGGAGGTGAGAAGTGAATGCGAATTCAGCGGTTCAGCAAAGCAAAGAGAAAGCTACTCAAGCAGGAAGGGAGGGGTTATGTTGAGGATGTTGGTCGCAACTCTTGTGATAGCAACAACGCCGCTGTGTTATAAGGGCTGCGGAGATGACGATTGCGCGCCTCAGGGCGGTAGCGCGTCAGATTGGGAGCCGCCTGTGTTTGAGATAGAGGTCGACCAGCAAGAGAACATGAATCCGTTCGGTGCTTGGGGAGAGAACTACGTGAAAAGCTACTTCGGAGACTGCGTCATTCTGAAGTTCACGTGGGACTCGACAGAGCTGCCCGAATCGATGCTGGTGATCAATGAACTGGCCCCATTTTGGCAAGAGCATTGCATTCGCAATTCCACTAGTGTCCTGTCCCAGATAGATCTTGCATAATTAGTTTGAGGGTTATAGGTTACTTTCGATGGAAAGGAAGGAAGCTATGACACTTGGTCGTCCGA
>JAGVNY010000248.1 GCA_020053015.1 Candidatus Zixiibacteriota bacterium
CACTATTTCGTTGAAAGCGTTGCAGGTGGAGAATTTGTACATCCACTCGGTCTGCACGAAATGCAATTGCTCGCCGTAGGAGAGATCGCTTGCAGTATCGATGCTGGCACGATATGACGGTAACAGCGTCTCGAGTTCAGTGAGTCCCCACCAGGTCCAGGAGGGGCTGTTGAGATTGTAGTGGAGTACGACAAAGCGGGCGTACGATGATCCCAGCATTTGATCCCATAATTCGCTCTTGGACTCGGAGTAGAACCAGATCGCCCACTGCTTGTACATGCTCTGCACGGCCAAGTCAGAGAGGAACAACCGATCTTCGTCATTGGAAAGCACTTTGGACGCGTCGAGAAAATCCTGCATGTCTTCGTTCAGATCGGTGATTTCCCGAATGTCACAGTAGCCCGGCGCCGCTTTGAGCGAGAGGAGGCTCGCGGCCACGACAAAGGTTAAGACGATATGTCGAATCGATTTCATAACATATTCTCCCGGTTATTCCGTTTGTCCCAATCGCTCTTTTGGTTCGATCAATCCGTGGAAGCCTTTGAGCTGCTGGAACAACTCATCAGCGCTGGCAAAGCGGGAAGCGTCCTGCAGCGCTCGAATCGACTTCTCGCCCCAGAAGACAGCTTCCTTGGCAACGTTTTCGATCTTGCCGCGATCGAGCGTGCTCAGGTCAACCAGATATCTTGCGCTCAGCATGATCTCCGGATAGCGGCCTGCCGAGTAAAGGTATTCAGCATAGGTCGGAAGAAACGCCACCGCCGTAGCGACATAGATTTCGCTGTTATAGTTGCGGGCGTAAAATCCCTGGGGCACATCCTCGATCGTTTTCATCAAGTCAAGGCACTTCTTGAAGTAGTTCCAGGCCATGTCGTTCTCATGATTGGCATAAGTCTCGGCAAGGAGGAAATAGGCAATGGTCAGACCGTAGGGTGATTTGAGCGTATCGCTCGCAATCGCCGCATGAAAGTTGACTGTTCGGCGCAGCGAGTCCTTGACGGCTCCCTCCTCCTTCATGCCGATGAATTGGTCATTGAGCCAGACTGCCTTCACGAAGTTGGCAATACCGAACAGGTTTGGATACTCCGGTTCGAGCATATCGTTGACGCTGGCTGCGTAGCTGTTCTGGCGATCGTAGAGATCGTCTCGATTGGCGCGACGCAGCACGGTCTTGACAATCGGCGCGAACGAATTGGCGTTCTGAGAAAAGGTGGCTGCCATCAGCACGTCTTTGAGCAAGAAAGCCGTATTCCCGGGCACGCTCGACGTCTTCAATTGCGCGGGATCGACTTTGTAATAGGCATCCAGAAAGCGGTTGTAGACCTGAAGCAACAAACCACGAAGTTTGTTCTGTCCTTCGACGTTCTTCGGGTCCTTCTTCAGCTCTTCGAGAGCCAACAGAAACTGAATTTCGGCATTGTAATAGTAGCTCTGAAACTGCAAGGCGTCCGACGAGTCCAGCTCGACCTTTATGGCATTGCGGGCCAGCATGAGATCATTTGGATTGCCGGTCTGGTAGTAAGAGTCCAGGTAATCAAGATACCCCTTGTCCTGCTGTGGCGCAGTGCCCGCGCTTGCTGATGCCAGCAGCAAGATGAAACCCAGACCTGCCAGTGTTGCAGCTGCGTGACGATAATTCGACATAAGTAATACCTCGCTTTAGAATCTATAATCTCTTGAGACAATCGTCGTAACCGAGGAGGCGGCATAAATCCTTCGTTGCAGCCTCCAGCAGAGGCTGGGCGCCGTCGTTAGAAGTCCAGTCGCCCGCGACCGAAACGAAGTCGATATTAGAAATCTCGCCGAGCGAACCGGTCTTTACACTAAATCGCACCCACCGGCCACCATGGCGGTATTCGAAGAAGTTGTCGTTCTCACGTCTGATCCGCAGCCAGTCGCTCGAAGCGCTTCGCTCCTGCTCGTCGATCCCCGAGTGTGTAAACATGGTTCTGACGCACAAGCGTAAGCATACGTTGACCATCTGGTAGTGGTAGGGATCGAGCTGAATGTGCGATAGCCCTGTTTCGGGCGCCGAGCGATGCTTGCCGGCCTTTTCTTCCGGTATGTAGTCGCCACGCAGATCGGCAAAATCGGAGACCGTTGTCTGCCGAATGTTTTCCTGTACGAACTCGCGTTGTCCGGCTGTTTCGCTAACGGCAATCGTCGGAGTCGTAACTGCGGGCAGTGAGCGCTTGACCGTGCTCTCCGTCTGAGCGTCACGATCGACGATGTGCTCTTCTTCGCGCTCGCGCGATCTCTCCTGTGGTTTGATCGTCTGCGTAACACGATCGGGCACGCTGCGGACACGCTCCACCGGTTGCGGCTCTTCGGGCTTTATCTCTGGTTTGAGTTTCGGCTTCGGTTCAGGTGGCTCCGGCTCGGGGAACTCGATGATGAACCGATTATCCGGTGATTCCGGTTCCTGCACTATCTGGCTGAGAGCTTGTTCAGCGGAGCCAATGTGAACTGCCACCGTCATCGCCAGCAGCCCGAGACCAACCGTATAACAAAGGAGACTGCGATACCTTCTTCGTCCGAAAGCATTGAAGCGGCTTTCGTGCTCGGCATCGGTAAGGGACAATGCCTTTGTTACGACAGCCTGATGCTCCAGCTCGGCGTCACCCCGATCAAAGTATGCTTGCATGCCGTTACTTGTTCCCTGTCATGCGGACTCTCATCCATTCTCCGCCCGGTAGACGAGATTGCACGGATACTGCAGTCTGTTGCAGGCGGCGACTGCGAGGGCTACCAGACCATAGTATGAGTAAGCGGAACTAAAAACATCGACTCGTACCGAGTCCGTGTCGGACGCCCGGCTTTGGATGAACTGCGACACGTTGTCGAGAACCAGTGAATAACCATCTGTCTGTGAGAGTATCTTATTATTAACCGCAACGAACATCGTCTCCGGGATCTCGCGAGTGAAGATGACGGCCATGCGGCTGGAATCGACTTGAAGGAGCTGATCGTAGATTTCGATCCTGAAGGGAGCCGACGATTCACGCTGATCTTGAGTCGACTGCATGTAGGGCATTTCAATGCGCTCGATCTGCGTGGCTCCATTGCCCACCACAATGAAGAAGAACAACAGGATGAAGGCGAGATCAGACGCGCTTATGACGTAAGGAGTCATGCTCCGTTTCTCGTTACGCATTGACCCTGACCCTCTCTTTGCTTTGGATCATTTGCGGTTCAGTTTCATCGACCTGCTCCTTGGACTTCAAGGACTCAACGACCTCGCACACGGCAACGGCACGAACCACCATCTGGTGATGAATCTGATCGACGATTCTGCGCGTGAAATAGGCGGCTGCAATCGCAAGGCCGAGATTGAATAGCCCCCAGAGGCTGGTGATCACCGCCACTCTCATACCGATTGCAAAGGCAGGTGTCTGCGACAACCCGGCCGCATTCTGGCCCTGGCCGAAAATGTAGAGCAAGCCGACAAGCGTGCCGAAGAACCCTGCTGCAGGGGATGCCGTAGCGATCGAATCGTACAATGTCATTTCACTCATGTTTTCCGTGATGCGGTCGATCCTGTTTCGAAAGTGCAGATACAAATGATCGAATCGACTGGAGGCATTTGTGACCATAGCTGAGTCTTTCAGAATTCTCCAGAAGCGCGACTTTCGATGATCCTGTGCAAGCGCGAACTGATAGAATTCGTTCCATGTCCGGAAGTCGCGACGGAGAAAGTCGTCGAGCGCCTTGTCGTCAGGGTAGAATTGGCTACGTCTTGACGAAGAAACGGCGAACATAGCAAACCGAGCAATGGCGGCGAGACACAACGCTGCCAAGACGAAGTAGTTGAGCAGGACAATCTGGTCGTAATGAGCCTGCATATAGACGGCGAGATCGAAACCCACGGGATCAGTGCGGATGGCTTTGATAAGAGCATCCTGCTTGGCGACATTCGATCCCTCCTGCACCTGCTGCTGTTCCATCTTTTCGATCTTGGACACGGCGTTTGAATGCATCTGCCAAATCACGAGAATAGAGATCAGCATCACCACGGCCGTTGCCAGCGCCGAGACAAAGTAGTTCCCACGCTTGTAGATGGGTCCGGAATATCCGTTGTCGCCTATTGGTTCCGCCATCAAACCCTCCGCAATTCGCTGTTATGTCTGTTTCCGAAACTTTCAGCAGCGGTACGCTGAAAGCCAGTGCATGAGCACAGGCGAGCGACCGCGGGCCAGGCCGGTAGCATGCAGCTACTGGATCAGATTGTTATACTCTATGCTATCCGCGATTCCATGTGTCGGTCAGGAGGGAGATGCTCTCCGACCTGCCGCTCACCTGCTTCTCTCTTATCGTTATCGCCTGCCGAAGGTCGTTACTTTAGAAATAGCTGAGAATGAAGCCGGAAATTGAGCTTACTACTTGGGTTGCGGTGGCCAGTATGGGAGGAATCCCACAGCGCGGCGTTAGCAAATAAGCTCCATCATTGGCGCTGGGTGGCTTCTCTGAATCATCGACTCGTGGAGACCAAGGACTCAGATTCCACTATCGTCATGTCCCGAAATTATCTTGGTAGTTGTAATCGGCAGAACCGCTTCGTCATCGCTGCGTTCGCCGTTTCTCGGTTCCCCGCTTCGGGATGTTGAGACGACTGAAGCCACCGACGTCTGATGATCCCCGATTATCGCTTTCTCACCGACTGTCCGATATCTATATTGCCGTCTGGCGGCTATCGAATTCGCCGATGGAAGAAGGGAGAGCATGTCGAAGAATTTCGCAATCACCGGTGTGGGTGGATATGTCGCCCCGCGACATCTGAAAGCGATCAAAGAGACCGGCAACAATCTGGCTGCAGCGGTCGATCCGGCTGACTCGGTTGGCATTCTCGATAGGTTCTTCCCGGATGCCGCTTTCTTCACCGAGTTCGAGCGGTTCGATCGTCATGCCGAGAAGCTTCGCCGAGGCGATGAAAGCAAGCGGATTCACTATGTTTCGATTTGCTCGCCGAACTATCTGCACGATGCTCATTGCCGGTTCGCACTTCGGGTCGGCGCTGACGCCATCTGCGAGAAGCCGCTCGTACTCAATCCGTGGAACATCGATGCACTCGCGGAGCTTGAGCAGGAGAGTGGCAGGAAGATAAACACGGTACTGCAACTTCGAGTCCATCCGGCTCTGATCGCGCTGCGCGAGAAGCTCCAGCAAGAACGACCGACAGTCAAGCATGACGTCCTGCTCACGTACATTACTTCGCGCGGCAGATGGTATCTCGTGTCATGGAAGGGACAGGTTGACCGTTCCGGCGGGCTTGCGACGAACATCGGCATTCATTTCTTCGATCTGCTCATCTGGCTGTTCGGCGGCGTCGAGATACAAGAAGTCCATTTCGCCGATGCCGTCACGACTGCAGGCCATATCGAACTGCAGCATGCCCGTGTGCGCTGGCTGCTGTCTATTGACCGCAAATTGCTGCCGACCGGGCTGAAAGCCGAGCAGTCTACTTATCGTTCGATTACGATCGACGGCCAGGAGGTCGAGTTCTCGGAGGGATTCACGGACCTTCACACCGAAATCTATCGCCGCGCACTGACCGGAAACGGTTTCAGCCTTCAGGATGCACGCCCATCGATCAATCTCGCGCACGACATCCGCATCGCAACCCCGTCAGGCATCGCCGCAAATTCGCATCCAATGTTGCGGAAGTAAGGGGCACGGCTGTCTACCGTCCAGCTTGCTTGCAGCAGACGGTAGCAGAATATCCTTGACTAACCGCCAGGGACTCCTGTACTCTAACTTCAGAACAAGAACATCGAATCCCAATTCCGAGCGGGGTGCTGGGGTGTTATAGGGCGTTTGTATCCGCACTTAAGGCCAGAGAGAAGGGGCTCGAGTGTAACATGGAAGAGGATTTGTCATTCGATCTGCGGGGCACAGTCAGAGGAATCTCCGAGTCATATCGCCAATTGCCGGCGAGTGACCGCTTTGCCTTCTGGCTCGTGATCGGCATCACGCCGGTCGGTCTCATTGGCAACTGGATTCGGCAGTATTGTGATTCGATGACCATCATCGGATACGCGATGTTGCTGGCAGTATTAGTCTGGCTCACGGTCCAAGCAAAGGTGGCGTATGACATAACCCGAGGTGGCCGCAAACCGGCGCACTACGGTTTCACTCTGCGGATCGGGGCGCTGATCTCAGCGGCCGCTGTGCTTCTTTTCTCAGTGTTGAAGTCCAGTGCGGGAGACTACATACTCCTGTCCAACCCGGTCGAATTCTCATTCAAGATCATTGGGGCAACCGCCGAGGAGCTTTTGTATCGCGCAATGGCTATTAACGTCTTCGGAGCCATGCTTCGAAGTCGCGGCAGGAACGATCTATGGGCCATTCCGATAAGCGCCGCTCTGTGGGTTCTGCCTCATGTCCCGACGAAGGAGATTGGGTTTCTCCCCTTCCTGTTCCTGACCGGCGTGATATTGGGGTTCATTTACAGATACTCCCGCAGCATCCTGTTTCCGATGTGGGGCCATGTTGTGGCTAATGCTTCCTGGCTTGGCGGCGTGATCGTCATTGTCATCTACGTTATCGTAAGCGCTTATGGACTGATCAGGGAGCGCTCTGCAGCACCACGGGCTGCGTTACAGGCAGAGACGGGCGGTGGGGAGGCGCGATGATCGAGGTCAATTCGATCCAATTCGCATATCGCGGTTCCAAATCCCCGGCGCTCGACTGTGTGTCGTTTCAAGCTCAAGTCGGCTCAGTCTTCACGCTGCTCGGACCGAACGGAGCCGGCAAGACTACTCTGGTGCGGATTCTTGCCGGTTTGATCCTGCCGAGTTCCGGCAACGCACGAGTGTGCGGTCACGATGTAGTCGCGGGTGCAACAGCAGCACGCGCGTCGATTGGATTGGCATTGGGAGAAGAACGATCCTTCTACTATCGCCTCTCAGGCGCGCAGAACCTTGAGTTCTTCGGAGGGTTGTCAGGCCTGCGCCGAAAGGTCTTGCATCACAGAGTGCTCGAAGTGATGCGGTTGCTCGGACTTGAGGGCGATATGAAGCTTCCGTACATGAAGTACAGCACAGGCATGCGCAAACGACTTGGCATTGCACGGGCGCTGCTTGCGAATCCTCCGGTCTACTTGCTCGATGAGCCGAACAGCGGGGTCGACCCGGCATCGGCTTCTCAAATCCGATCGGTGATCAGGAATCTGCGTGCACAGGGTTGCACGATTCTGATGACAACGCACTACATGGAGGAAGCTGAGCGGTTGTCTGACACGATTGGCTTTCTCAAGAGCGGGCGTCTCGCGAAGATCGGCGATCTGTCCAGTTTCAAGCGTCTCATCACACGACGCGCGTTGGTGGTGGATTTTGCAGACGACGGGCAGACAGAAGAAAGCGCCCTCCAGACTGTCAAAGGTCGACTCGCCGAGCAGTTCAGGGCGGTCATGCTCAGATCCTCCGGGAAGAAGCTGGAAATATCTTTCAACGGGCAAACGGACGTGAATCGTATGCTCCATGTCTTGTCTCAGGCCGAGATTCCAATCAAAGGCATAGCCTTAATGGAGCCATCACTTGAAGATGTATTCCTGCGACTGGCGGAGGACCCGAATGTTTAAGGCATATCTTTTCCTGAAACGTGGTCTCATAACGTTCTTCAGCTACAGGACAGCGATGGTACTTGGCATTCTGACCGGTCTGGTGAGCCTGCTGCAGTTTTCGTTCATGGGCACGTTCTTGTCGGAAGGCAACTCCTTCCCTGCATTGGCCCAGTATGGTGGGAATCTCCTCGCCTATTTGATCATCGGCACAGCCTTCACGGCGTTTCTCGGAGTCTCCCTGAATTCATTCCAGAGCATGATTCGCAGCGAGCAGCAGATGGGAACGCTGGAATTTCTGCTGATTAGTAACACGCGCCTTGAGTTCCTGATTCTCTACTCGGGGTTGATCAATTTCGTCAATGCGTTTGTCAACGTCACAATCCTGCTGCTGCTCGTGGTCTTTCTGTTTCAGGTTCCGATGAGCGTTAATGTCCCCGTGGCATTCCTAACAATGCTCTTGACGGTCACATCTCTGTCGGGGCTCGGCTTGATGAGCGCAGGAATCGTCATGGTAACCAAGGTGGGCGATCCCGTGACATGGGTGATTACGACTCTCACGGGTCTACTGAGCGGGGTTTTGTTTCCTGTGGAATATCTGCCGCATGCTCTGCGGATTGTCTCGCTTGCTTTGCCAACAACGCATGCCCTGCACGCACTGCGGCTTTCCGTCATTCAGGGTGCAGGTATCGGCGCTGTTGGCCCGCAATTGCTTCTGCTGACGGCGATAAGTCTGGTGACGGTTCCGCTCGGTTTCGTCGTGCTTCGACTCGGTTTCGAGAAAGCTCGTCGGGCGGGATCATTGGCTTACTACTAAGAAAGGAACTTGTCATGGGTGAAGTTGATACCGTCGTTTCGGAAGCGCAACCGGTTGTGACCCGCGACTCGCAACTTAAGCGACTCGTCAACATCTTCTTTGCACCTTCGCGGGCTTTTGCGGGAGTAAGTACGCGACCGGGATGGCTTCTTCCCTTCTTGATTCTTGTTGTTGTTTCGATCGGCTTCCAGACGTTCACCGGGCCAGCACGAATGGAAGATATGAAGAGGGAGATTCGCAACGACCCCAATATACCACCGATGCAGGCAGCGATGCGCATTGCCAACATCGACAGTCAGCGGCAGTCGAGCATCTTCACTCCGCGAGCGCTCCTCGGGATGGGAATACTCGCTGCTGGGAAGCTGGTCGAGCTTTCATTCATTGCGCTTGCGGCGTGGTTGACAGCTCTGCTATCTGGCGCAAGCAGAGGGTTTTCGGTCACGTTCGCAGTTGTCTGTTTGAGTTGGCTGGTTTCGATTCCTGAACTGCTCCTGAAGACTCCTCTAATACTGGCAAAACAGACAATGCACGTCTATTCAAGTCTCGCGGCGCTATTGCCAGCCTCGATGCAAGACTCGCTTCTTTTCGGACTGGCCGACGGTATCGACCTATTTACAATATGGAAGCTCGTGTTGCTGAGTATAGGTCTTGTGATCGCCGTGGGAGTCAAGACATCGAGAGCGCGCATTGTTGTCCTGTGCTTGTGGGGTATGGGGACGGTGTTCTCAGCGTTCTTTGGCGATCTGGTACAGATAAGCTAACCGGCTACTTTGCCGCGCAATCTCGAAGCCACAACGCGTGACGGAATATGCCCTAATCCGTCCAATTACTTACGCATTCCACAGTTGCTTTGAGAATGGACTTGATCTATCTTGGTTGAGCCAGTGGTCGCTCTGCGGTGCCATGCGAGCGGCTGCACCCTCACCAATTCCCCCGACCCGGACCTCTTCGCGCTCGAACGTGAGGATATACATTTGGAGTGCGGGGTGTAGGGGCGTCGCTACCACAGTGTCAGATTGGCTGCGCGGCACGGACTTTAGAGCGGGTTTCAGCCGTTAGGAAAGATTCCAGACGGAGCATGGAAGGAGATTGCCGGATTGACATATGTGGCAGTCTGAGTATATTAGAAATGTCAGCAAAATGTGCATCTTGGTCCATCACTCTTGAAGACAAACTTGGAGTTGTATATATGGACTTGCCAGACGATCCTGAAGTAAATCAAGTTCATAGTCATGTATCAGTATTGCACCACAGCCCGTTGTTTTTCAGAGCACGGGCTTTTTTGATGTCTTTAAGAAACGAATGTAAACCTTATATCTATAGGAGTAGGCTATGAAAAAGCCCTTTCTACTTGTTGTAATTGGGCTGATGTTGATTACGGCGAGCCTGTGCGCGCAAGATATCTCGCGCATAGGTAGGTGCCACGCGTTGGGGGGGTGGGCCCATGCCGTAGATGTCTCCGGCAACTTCGCATACATTGCAAGCCATACAGATGGTGGTGGACACAATTGGTCGGGCCTCCAGGTTGTGGACATATCTGACCCCCACAATCCCTTTCTCGCTGGTTCATATAGCACTCCAGGCTTACCGCTGGGTGTTTTTGTATCGGGTCAGCGCGCCTACTTGGCTTCCGAGGGCTACGGTCTTTATATTTTTGATATATCTAGTCCAACCAACCCTATTCTGCTTGGATCCTACAATACTCCGGGGGGCGCATTTAGTGTTGTTGTTTATGACAATATTGCGTATGTAGCTGACGGAAGTTCACTCCAGATAATCGACGTTCTCAATTCTTCAGAACCGACAGTTATTGGTGCGACTCCAAGTAGCGCTTTTGATGTCGTGGTAAAAGACAACAAGGCATATCTCGGGGGTGCCCCCGGAGTGACTGTATTGGATGTTTCGGATCCAACGGATCCAGCTGTTATAGATACTTGTCATCTTCCCAGCCCCGTCAATGCGCTCACAATTACGGATAGCTTCATTTTCGCAGCTTGCGGCCAGTCGGGGCTGCAAATCGTAAATCGTACCAACTTGAACCTTGTGGGCAGCTACGATACTACTGTATATGATACAGATGTCTGGGTATCTGGTGACTATGCTTATGTAGCTTATTCCGTCGGGGATAGTCCCAGATTCGGTGGTGGTTTGCTTGCCGTAGATATCCAAAATCCGAGCAACCCAACTTTAGCAAGTTCATATTACTCGCCAGGGTATTGTTATGATGCCTGGGGAGTCGCTGTTCGAGATACTCTAATCTTTTTGACGCGGGGAATAGGAGGACTTGACATTCTCAAGTTCGACGTGCAGACGCAGCCTCAAACTGGATATATATCAGTATTGTCGCTGGGTTATGAAGGCCCATGTAACCCTACTGTCAGCCTATCTAACGCCAGCGTGCGAATCTACGATCAAGACCTGTCTTATGATGAATCGTTCGTGGCTGACGAACTGGGACAAGTAGACTTGGTGGAGGTTCCGGTCGGGACTTACTACGTTGACGTGTCTGCGACTGGTTATGTAACAAGAACTGACACCACTACAGTGGACCACGAGGGCCACCAACGGTCAATTACAGTGGGACTCTATCCTGAAAACCCCAGTTTATATGCTACAATACCCGCAGATGGAGAAACTGTCGATGACACAAAAACCGCAATAACACTGGGTTTCAGCAAGCCAATGGATTTGAACTCTCTCAATGACCCGAACTTGCTCACACTGATAGTTGATGGTGAGCAGATATATCCTGATCAGGATTACTTTATAGTTCAGGACGCCATGTGTCCGGAAACATATCATCTATACGGCGATGCAGCTAGCGAAACAGGCATCGAGTTTGGGTTCAGCAAGCAGGTTCAGGTTACACTTTCTGAGAACCTGCTGGATGAGGACCAGAATCCGCTTAACCAAGGCTATGCGTTGTCCTTTGCCACTGCCGATGGACCGAAACTGGAGATTGTCGAAGCATGGATTGAGCAGGATGGTTTGCCGATTAATCAAATGGTTGTTAGAGAGCCCGCATCGGTTCATATGATTATTAGGAACTCCGGGGGAATTCCATTTGGCGACACACAATGCGAGGCAGTAGTCGTAATGCTCGCGCAGGGCGATTCATGTGGAGTGGGGGCCGATCGTGTTTATACTTGTGACTTCCCTGACGACAAATCATGGCATTACTATCTTCCGATCTCAATATATGACCAAATACAGAACCTAGTGTCCTGTCCCAGATAGATCTTGCATAATTAGTTTGAGGGTTATAGGTTACTTTCGATGGAAAGGAAGGAAGCTATGACACTTGGTCGTCCGA
>JAGVNY010000107.1 GCA_020053015.1 Candidatus Zixiibacteriota bacterium
CTTCGTAGGTCGGGTTCCGAGTGACGCGAAGCGGAACGAGAAACCCGACAACAGCTTGTTGGCTTTCTCTCCCGACCTCCGGTCGCGCTCGGAAGCCGATCTACAAGGTTTTTCAACAGTCCCCGCGAACGGAACCCAAGAAATGATTGACAGTTTCAGTCTATGGCTTAGTTTGATATGGATTCGACAGTATAGGCACTTGCGCAATTTGCCAACGCAACCCTGAGACGTGAGTTTTCTGAAACCAGAGCAACACAGTTGCGTATCATAGAGTCACAAAACCTCAAACCCGAACTCGGGAGGACAGATGAACGGCACTTTCTGCCATTGGGAGATCATGACAAAGGACATCAAGAAGTCCGAGACATTCTACACGAGCTTGTTCGGTTGGAAGATCGCCCACAGCATGGGTCCGGATTACGGTCTTGTCGACACCGGCCAGCAGCCGGGTGGAGGCATCATGAAATGGGATGACTTCACTCCGGGCGGAGGAGTCATGTTCTATTTCCTCGTAGACGACTGCGCGAAGTTCCTCGACAAAGCCGTCTCTCTGGGCGGTACGAAGATCAGGGAGAAAACCGAAATTCCTCAGGTCGGCTGGTTCTCTCTATTCGGCGATCCCGATGGGAACTGCATCGGGCTGTTCGAGTCCTTGAAGAAGTAGGGCGTTGAACCAGCACAAGTAGATCGGATGCCGAGTTGCGCGAAGGGCAAAAAGAAACCCAACAAGATTAAGTTATACATGGCAGGTCGGATTCTCGAGTTCTGGATTCCGGACAGAGGAGGCCGCCGACCTGCCAGTGTCATGTCCGGAAGGTAATCCCTTTAGGGGATTGACTCCTCCCATTGAATCATCAAGCCCCCTTCCTGCCTCAGGGTCTTCGACAAGATGGCTTGACTTACGATTTATGAGCTCTCGCACATCCCACCCTCATTCTCTTGTTGCACGATCCAACCGATACTGATATGTTACTGCAGATTACCAGCGGGAATTTTTAACCGCCGGTCCGATGCGAACGCGACTCTCAACAGCTCTACGCGGAGAACTCCATGAAATGCAATCTACAAGAAAAGAACGGTGTACAGATTCTCGTACTCGAAGGCAAGATTCTCGGAAGTCCTGAGGATGACTGCATAGTGAACTCAGTGTGCAAGTTCGCCGAGGCCGGTCATGTAAACGCGGTGATCGACTTCTCGGCTGTCGAATGGATGAATTCGCGTGGCCTTGGTCTCTGCATCACGGGCTTGATCACGCTCCGCAACAGAGGAGGAGACCTCCGCATCGCCGGCGCCGGCAAGAAAGTCAAAGAAATACTCGACAAGTCTCAGATGTTCGCAGTGTTCAAGATCTTTCCGTCAGTAGATGAGGCGGTTGCAAGCTTTCGATAACCCGTAGTGCTGAACCCCGGCCCTCGAGCTTGGGTTGTAACCCACCGTCATCAGAGGGCACGAGATCGAAGCTGACGCAATGCGCCGCAACAAGTGTATTGGCGTCGATTAGTCCCCCTGCACTCACATCGATTCTTCATGCTTGATTGCGCCCCAGCGTTCACGCAAAGCCGAATAGCGTGTCCATCCCGATGACTTTCCGAACTCAAACCGACTGACCAGCGAGATCAGACCTATTCGCTGGGATGCGGTCGAGCAGAGTCGCATTCTGCTTCAGGCGGAACACAACTGGTAAATGCCGTTACACATTGTTACTCATTGATACACAAAAGGCTGCGGTTGATGGTATTCTTTTTCCGAGATGATGCCACCTTCATTGTGGGGCGATGGTATAGTCTGTGCAAATATAGTGCAGGGATTCGACAAGAGAAGTGTCAATAAAACGGAGGATCGTTCCTTATTCGGGGAGCACAATTACTACACACTGCAACGCGGAGTCTGCTATGCGAATTCTATCCCTCGCTCTGCTTCTGATCTGCGGATCAGGACAAGCCGCCCTCGGTCAGGATTTCTATGATGTCAGCACAGTCCACACAATCGAAATCGTCTTCACCCAGTCTAATTGGGATCACATTCTCGACAGCTTGTTCGAGAGTGAGGAAAGGCTGGTAGGAACCGTCACTATCGACGGCGTGCAGTTTGACAGTGTGGGCATACGCTACAAGGGCTTCAGCACCTATAGCCCCAGCCGAGTGAAGAACCCTCTAAACATCAAGTTGGATTACATCATTGACGACCAGGAGATCCAAGGATACGGCACACTCAAACTCGCAAATGTCTGGTTTGATCCGAGCTTCGTAAGAGAAGTTCTCGGCTATGAAATAGCCCGCAAGTACATGCCCGGATCCGGCGCGAACTATGCCAATGTCTATATCAACGGCGCTCTGATGGGACTCTATGTGAGCGTACAGGACGTGGACAAGCTCTACATGCGAACATTCTTCCACAGCGATGAAAACGCCCGATTCAAGGGAGAGACAAGTGGCCAGCCTCAGACCTATGTAGTGTGGGGATATGAGGGCGCCGATTCTACGACTTACACCGACACCTATGAAATCGAATCTGACGCCGGTTGGTCAGACCTTATCCACTTCGTAGATACGCTCAACAACTACACCTCCGCGGTAGAAAAGGTCCTTGACGTTGACAGACACTTGTGGATGATCGCGTACGACAATCTCTTGGTGAATCTTGATGCTCCCATCAATTTTGCGCACAACTACTATCTGTACAGAGATGATTCTTACCGTTTCAATCCCATCATTTGGGATTTGAACATGAATTTCGGCGGGTTCAGCTCGCTGATCGGAGGGCCAAACCTGAGCATATCTCAGATGCAGCAGTTGACCCCATTCCTCAACGAGACCAACTCGAATTACCCAATAATCAAGAAGATCCTGCCAACCTCGAACTATAAGAAGAAATACATCGCCCACATGAAGACGATCATCGCGGAGAATTTCGCAAACAACTGGTATCACACCAGAGCTCTCGAGCTGCAGGACATAGTCGATTCCTACGTACAGGCCGATCCCAACAAATTCTCCACATACGCCAACTTCATAAACAACGTGACCTCTGCTGTCGGCCAAACCCCGGGCATTGTCCAGTTGATGGCTGCGAGAGTTACATACCTGAACAACCTATCGCAGTTTCAGGCAGTGGCGCCTACAATCACGGCCATCTCACATTCTCCATCGGAAGTACCTGCCAACGCTTCTTTCTGGATAAACGCCACCGTAACTAACGCGACAGCTGTGACCTTTGCTTACCGCGACGAGCTCGTCGGCCCATTCACAAATGCTCCGATGCTCGACGATGGCGCTCACAACGACGGCGCTGCCGGCGATGGTACCTATGGAGCTTCGGTTCAAGCCGGCGTCTCGGATATTCACTACTACATCTATGCCGAGAATGCCAGCGCGGGGAAGTTCGAGCCTCAGAGAGCAGAATTCGAAGACTCGACTCTGGCAGTGATCGCAAGTTTGTCGTGCCCAGTTGTCATAAACGAATTCATGGCTGACAATGACTCGATTCAGGCCGATCAGGATGGCGAATACGAGGACTGGATCGAGCTATACAACCCGTCAGCTGATGCCATTTCACTGAGCGGGTTCCATTTGTCAGACAAGACTTCGAACCCAGGCAAGTGGACTTTCCCCGACATTTCGATAGCGCCTTACGGCTACCTGATTGTCTGGGCCGATGAAGATGTCGCGCAGGTCGGTTTGCACGCGAATTTTGCTCTGTCAGCTTCAGGTGAGGCAGTCCTTCTTTCCGACGCTGACACAGTAATCGTCGATTCGATCTCATACGGAGCGCAATCTACGGATATCAGCATGGGGCGCTGTCCGAATGGATCCGGAGCCTTCATTACCATGACACCGACTTTTGCACAGCAGAACACCTGCTCATCAGTTCCCTGTCCGGTGGTCATCAATGAGTTCCTTGCTGACAATGCTTCGATTCAGGCCGACCAGGATAACGAGTATGATGACTGGATTGAGCTTCACAACCCGACCGGATCTGCTGTATCTCTGAACGGGTTTCATCTTTCGGATAACCCTGCAAACCCGAGCAAGTGGACATTCCCCGACACATCTATAGCAGCCTATGGCTATCTGATCATCTGGGCTGACGAAGATGACGCTCAGGTCGGTCTGCACGCCGGATTCAAGCTGTCAGCGTCCGGCGAGTCGGTACTTTTGGCCGATCCAGACACGGCAATTGTCGATTCAACTACTTACGGAGCTCAGACCGCCGACATCAGCGCTGGTCGATGCCCGAACGGAACGGGAGCGTTTGATGACATGACGCCCACATTCGGGCAGCCAAACGATTGTTCATCCTCATCCCCGCTCGTCATCAACGAATTCCTCGCGGACAATGGATCAATCCAGCCTGATCAGGATGGCGAGTACGATGACTGGATCGAGCTGTACAACCCCACTGCGTCAGGAATATCTCTGAATGGATTCCACCTCTCGGACGTTCCGACGAACCCTGCGAAATGGTCTTTCCCGGACACGTCGATCGCTGCTTTCGAGCATCTGATCATCTGGGCGGACGAGGATGACGGGCAGGTGGGTCTGCACGCCAATTTCAAGCTGTCGGCGTCTGGCGAGTCGGCGCTTCTCGCCGACCCTGACACGGCAATTGTCGACTCTGTCACATTCGGAGCCCAGACGGAAGATATCAGCGTGGGACGATGCCCCGACGGTTCCGGTGCATTCACCACAATGGCGCCGTCCTTTGCGCAGCAGAACACATGCACATTTATCTGCGGCGACGCAAACGGCAGCGGCGGTGATCCGGCAGTCGACATAGATGACATCGTGTTCTTGATCAACTATGTCTTCGCTAGCGGCACATCCCCGGATCCGCTTGAGGCCGGTGACGCCAACTGTAGTGGCGGCGACGTCCCGATTGACATCGATGACATTGTATATCTGATCAATTACGTCTTCGGCGGAGGACCAGCTCCTTGCGATCCGGATGGTAGTGGAGTACCGGACTGCTAAAGGACAACATGTAAGCTCTGCAACAACCCCACTCTTACCTGCAATTGGCTCACCACTCGCCCGGCCTCGCCGGGCGAGTGTACATCTGCGGCAATTGCTCGCCTATCCTGACTTGACATCGCTTTCGCCCGATAGTACAATTGACTCCTATGAATGCAAATCTCACATCGAGAAAACCCCCTGTTATCAAGACCCGCTGCTTCACTCTTCGGCCATTTCGCAACAGCGATGCTCCTTCCATCGTTTCTCACATCAACGACAGGATGATCGCGCGCAATCTGCTAACAGTTCCATATCCCTATACAGTGAAGGATGCTCATGAGTGGCTGAGACGAGTTCACAATGCAGCTCGGCGAAAAACGGTAACTTGGATCAACTTCGCAATAGTGATCGACGGCAAAGCGGTCGGTGGTATTGGTATTTTTAGGATATCCGGACACAAGGCCGAAATCGGATACTGGATATCTCGGGCATACTGGGGAAAGGGATTGATGACTCGCATCATAGCCGAAATGGTGAAGTTCTGTTTCCGTGAGTTGGGTCTTCGGAGAATCTACGCTTTTGTCTTCACTCACAACAAGGCATCAATGAGAGTCCTCGAGAAGAACGGATTCAAGTTGGAGGGCAAGCTGATCAAAAACGTCAGGAAGGGCGACAAACTTCTCGACGAGTATCTCTTCGCGAAGACACGCTGAAATACCTGACACCGCCAACGTCTTGGGGAGATCACACGTCAGTGCGCTGTCAGGAATCCTTTCCTGACAGCATACGGAATCTCAAGAGCGTCGGGAAAGGAGAGGTTGTCCCATGAGTTGCGAAATGCTTGATTGGAGTAGGTCGGGTTCCGGATTGCGCAGAGCGCAAGAAGAAACCCGACAACGTTGGGAAACTCGACCTAACTTCCCACTCCGATCCCCGCCTGCGTCTTCTCCCGCAGCTTCATCGTGAAATGCCGCAAATACTTCGTCTGGCTTACGATCTCAAAGCCGCGAAGCTGCCGCTTCTTCTCGGCGATTCGACCGCAGACGTGCGCGACATAGTCAAGATGAGAATTGGTGTAAACCCGTCGTGGGATGGCGAGGCGCACGAGTTCGAGAGGCGGAGCTATCTCTCTGCCCGTTTCCGGATCGGTCTGTGCAAACATCAGTCCGCCTATCTCGACCGCTCGAATCCCGCCCTCTCGGTATATGGCCACCGTCAGAGCCTGACCCGGATAGTCCGACGCGGGGATATGCGGGAACATAGCGCCTGCGTCGACAAACACGGCATGGCCTCCCGCAGGCTGTATGACCGGTACGCCCTTTTCGACCAGTTTGTCGCCGAGGTACTTGATCTGAGCCGTCCGAAACCGCAGATAGTCCGGATCAAGCGACTCACGAATTCCCCGAGCAACAGCTTCGAGATCGCGTCCCGAGAGCCCGCCGTAAGTTCTGAATCCTTCAATCAATATCAACAAGCGGGTAACCTGCTGTTCGAGATCATCATCATTCAGCGCAATGAAGCCGCCCATGTTCGCCAGGCCATCTTTCTTGGCGGACATCGTGCACCCGTCGGCGTATGAGAACATCTCGCGGGCGATCTCTATCGGCTGCTTATCCCTGTAGCCCGGCTCGCGCTCGTGGATGAACCAGCAGTTCTCAGCGAATCGGGCGGCATCGAAGAAGAACGGTATCCCGTGTTTGCGACAGATTGTGCTCGCGCTTCTGATGTTCTCCATCGACACCGGCTGGCCGGCCGCGGTGTTGTTAGTGATCGTCATCATTACCAGGGGAATCTTCGCCTTGCCGTGTGTTATTATGAAGTCCTCGAGCGCGGCTACATCCATGTTCCCCTTGAACGGATGGATACTGCTCGGGTCTCTTCCCTCTCTGATAATCAGATCAACAGGCGTACCGCCTTTGTGCATCACGTTGGCCCGCGTCGTATCGAAATGCGTGTTGTTCGGAACGAAATCGCCGCTCTTGACAGCCACAGAAAAGAGCAGATTCTCTGCAACGCGACCCTGGTGAACGGGGATCACGTGTTTGAATCCAAAGATGTGCTGGACCGACTCCACAAAGTTGAAGTAGTTCTTGCAGCCTGCGTAGGACTCATCCCCAAGCATCACGCCTGCCCACTGATTGTCCGACATTGCGGCAGTGCCTGAATCTGTCAGCAGATCGATGAAGACGTCTTCTGCTCGTATATTGAAAATGTTGAAATGAGCCTGCTGAATTATCTCTTCGCGCTTCTCGCGCGGAAGCAGCTTGATGGCCTCTACGACTTTGATTCTATACGGCTCGACGGGAAAATCAAATTCATTCTCCATGGCGCTCTCCTCACGACATCGGTTGATTGAAGTTTTCAACAAAGGTCATGATCGCAAATCATGGAACGTCTTTCACTCTTTCCTGAACGGAACGGGAGAGTATTGTAGGCTTATTTGACATTAGCATCCTTCAATAGGAAACTATGAATCGCCGCCTTCGCCATGCCGCTCCATCAAGCCTTCCTCAGCTTGACCGAAGGGACAACATCGCCGAAATGGATATTGCGATAATTGCGCAGCTCGGGTCTCACGAATTTCCGGACGAATGACAATCGATCATCGGGCAAGACTCCAAGCTGCCGCAACGATTCGATCACCACTGGCCAAAGCGCGCGCGTATTCCCGTCAGATATCTTCGCGGCGAATCCCCAGCCCTTGTCAGCGATTCCGACACACTCTACCGCTTCGCCGCCGACCTTGCAGATTATCTTATCCGGTAAGGCACTCATCAGCGCAAGATCAAATCTCTCTTCCCCTGAAACCATGAACGGGTCGGTCTGAATCGCATTTACGATTCTCGCGAAGACCTTCTCTCGTCCCGGCACTTTGGTTTTACCGGAGACAATATTCGCGTACGCAAGAGCCATGTTCTTCAGCGGCATGCCAAAATTGGGAAGTGAGCAGCCGTCGGTGCCGATCTTGACATCGGCCGGTTTCATCTCGTATATATCGCACACTGCCTTGAACACTTGCTGCTGGACATCGTAATCGAACTCGAGATATCGCTCGGGGTCCGCACCGATCTGCAGCGCGAGGGCAAGCTGTCCGGAGTGTTTGCCGGAGCAGTTGTGCTGAAGAGGTGAGAACACTTCGTCCCGATGTGGCAGCAAGCCCTTCGCGGTATACTCAGCAGGCGGATGCACCCCACATTTCAGT
This sequence comes from Candidatus Zixiibacteriota bacterium, assembly GCA_020053015.1. Classification (GTDB taxonomy): domain Bacteria; phylum Zixibacteria; class MSB-5A5; order JAABVY01; family JAHJOQ01; genus JAGVNY01. The sequence goes on from JAGVNY010000107.1 coordinate 8,155, forward strand.
TGTGATTCGGTGAGACCGATCTTGCCAAGATTCTCCTTTGCCTGCGCGACATGACGTGGAGAGCCATTGTGTGAGCCGCACATAATAGCCTGACCAGAAATCGAGAACCCGAAACGATCGACGGCGCCCGACTCGTAGACCGGTATGACCTGAATGAACTTGGCAGATGACCGCGTGAAGGTGACGACCTCAGGATCGCCCGCGTAGAAGAGAATATTGCCTTGATTGTCAGTGACTGCTATCGAGCCATAGTGGACCGACTCGATTCCATTGCCGCGAGTGGTGTACGCAAGCGGTTCCATAATTCCTTAATTTACCGCGAACAGCATGAAAAGCAAGGCGAAAGAGGCTGGTTCACGAATCAACGGTGTCATTCCGGCGGAGTGGTCTGTTGAAAGCCCCTCACAAGTGTCATCCTGAGGAGGGTTCCGCCCGACGAAGGATATCCAAATTGATGAAAAGCAAAAGAGGTCAGATTCCTCGCTTCGCTCAGAATGACAGCGCAGAGACTCTTGGTGCGGTCAAGAACACTTTCCTGACCGCTCATCTCTGCGCTGCTCCGATTCCCACTCCGCCCGCAACATGCTGAAATGCAATCGGTCTAACCAGCGATCCTGCCATTGTAGAATCTCCCGATCACGACCTTCAAGCGCGAACTTCAGCTTCTGACCAATTCGCACAACTCGACTGTTGAATGAATAGGTGGCAAATGCAATTCGGTGAATGTCGGAGTTTAGAAAGAGATAGTCGACCCACAGCCGGAGTGCTTCAGTCCCATACCCTCGATTGAGATGCTCGTCTTCGCAGATGTCGATCCCGACGCTCCATGAGCTCGGAAATCGTTTATCTTCGTACCGATTCACCCAACCAATCGGGCGGCTATCATGCAACCCGACTATCAACCGATGGCGAGGATCAGAAAGCTCTTCAAGGAAATTCCTTCGAAAAATCCGTTCGGCTTCCCCATCGTCTCCGCCGCCAGGCTCTCTTTCCCAAGGCGCATCGAATTCTCGCCACTCTCCGGTGCTCATCCACCGCTGGTAACTCTCCATGTCAGATGGCACCGCATCGCGGAGAGTGATGAAGCTACCTCTTAAGTGGGTTGGGGATGCACTTGGTGTTCTCATACCTGAGTTTCTATCGTCGTCGCAGACTTAGCCTGACAATCGGAAGGTAAACAGTCCACCTCTGCCCATAGTCATCTTTCGGCTTCCAGAGATTTCAACAAACTGTCTGATTTTGCCCTGATAACAGCGCTCGAATCATGCATCCCAACAGATTCGAGATAGGCGGCGTACTCCAGGAAGCCATCCGGATCATCATAGCCCAAGGATATCGCTTGTGCGAATTTCCGTCCCGCTTCCTCTAAACGACCCAGGTGAAAGTCAGCGCACGCCGAGACTCCGACGAGTTTGGGGTGAGTGGCCCTGTTTGCCGACAGCGTGGAGAGGAGCTCATCGACCAGTTCATACCTCCTGGCTTGCACAGCCAGTCTCGCCGTCTGAAACACATATTCAACGTTGTCAGGAGCGGAGTCCAATATCTTCTTCATCAATTGGAGCGCCTGCTCAAACTCCCCCTTTTTCGCATAACTGAATGACTGGATGTGCAAGGCACCGACATGCCCGGGATTCACACGAAGATATCTGTCGGTGATGCGAATCGCTTCATCATACTCTTGCAGGACGCTGGATGCCACGACCGCCCAGCTTAACAGCCGTCC
>JAGVNY010000261.1 GCA_020053015.1 Candidatus Zixiibacteriota bacterium
GAGGTTGGAGACATGATTCGGGTGGCATATCGCGACGAAGGTGGCAAACTTGTCGCTCTGCGCGTCATGAACCTGAGCAAGCAAGCGGAGTTAGCTAAGAAGGGTCATTAGGCCAGCGCATCGGTCACTGGCATCTCAGCGACTATGCAGCAGGCGCACCGATGGTGCGCCGCTGCATTTCAGAGTTGACGGCCGTATCGTCTCCAGCTAAATTCCCGTGAACTGACTTGATGGAGAGGAATAATCGATGAATAGAGTTCTGTTGATTCTCGCGTTGGCATCACTGGTCGTGAGTTCTGTTCACGCTCAGAAGAAGAGTTCGGAGCCTAATCCGGTCGCCTATGCCGATTCGCAGGTTGTGCTCCGCACATCAATGGGCGATATCGTGCTGGATCTGTATCCGGACGTAGCGCCCAAACACGTGCTGAATTTCACTAAACTCGCGAATACGGGATTCTACGATTCGCTCACGTTTCACAGAGTGATCAAAGAGATGCTGCTTCAGGGAGGCGACCCGAAAGGAAACGGCACAGGGAAGGGTCCGAATAATGTACCTTCCGAATTCTCGAGCCTTCATCACACAGACGGCATCCTGTCGATGGCTCGGAGTTCCGATCCAAACAGTGCGTCATGCCAGTTCTTCATCTGCCTGAGGTCTTTCCCGCCCTGGGACGGAAATTACTCGATCTTCGGAAAGGTAGCGGATTCGGCCTCGCTGCGGGTCGCGCACACGATCGGGGAGGTACCCACATCAGGCAAACAGCGCCCTCCGGCTCTTTCTGACTGTCCGCTCAAGCCGGTCTATATTGTTAAAGCATACGTTCGGCCAAAGCCTAAACCATGATCCGGACTGAGTCGATTTCGCACGAATTCATGAACATAGACGGCTCATATCTCGTTAAGAATGTGACGACACTCCGTGAAGGGCTTGATGCAAAGTACACGGGAGTGTCGATTCTACATCTGTTAACGGTGAGGCTATGACGACTATTCTCGCTTTTATATTCGTGCTCGGTCTGTTGATCTTTGTCCATGAGCTCGGCCATTTCATTGTCGCGAAGAGAGTCGGCATAAAGGTCGAGAAGTTCTCGCTCGGTTTTCCACCGAAGCTGATCGGATTCAGGATAGGCGAAACGGAGTACTGCATTTCCGTAATTCCGCTCGGCGGCTATGTCAAGATGGCTGGGGAGAATCCGGACGATACGCAGTCCACGGGGGCGCCATACGAGTTCATGTCGAAGACACCTCTCCAGCGAGCTGCAGTGATCTCTGCTGGTCCGATCATGAATTATGTGACAGCGTTCGTGATCTACTTCGCGCTGTTCCTGATCCACGGCGACTTGATGTATGACAAGGGCAAGGTCGTGATAGGAGTCATCGGAGACGATTCTCCCGCTCAGATCGCAGGGCTGCAAGTGGACGATGTCATATTATCGGTCAACGGGACAAAGGTCACAAGTATTACAGAGCTGTCAGGAATCGTTTCCCCGAAGATCGGCCAGGAAGTCACTATAGAGTATCAGCGCGGTTCTGTCATCGACACCATAGGTGCCGTGACCGCTCTTGATTCAGCCATGAACATGAATGGTCAGATGGAGCATGTCGGAAGAATCGGTGTAGGTCAGAAGACCTGGTGGGAGCCCGTCGGATTTCTCGGCTCGGTGAAACGAGGCGCAGAGCGCACATGGAACATGGGACTGCTGATTTTCGATTTCCTCTGGCGGCTGGTATCCGGCCAGGTATCTCCAAAACTGATCGGTGGACCGCTTTTCATCGCCGAATTCTCCGGCGAGGCCGCTCGTCAGGGCGCAAGTACCCTTTTCGAATTCATAGCAATGCTCTCGGTGAATCTTGCAATACTTAATGTCCTTCCTATCCCCGTGCTCGACGGCGGACACCTTGTGTTTCTGGTGATCGAGTCGATACGCCGCCGACCGCTCTCACTCAAACAGCGCGCGCTCGTTCAGCAAGTAGGGCTCGCGTTTCTCGTGATGCTCATCATGTTCGTAACCTACAACGATATCGCGCGTTGGATAGCGAAGTAGCGCAGCGTTCCCGAGTGCGGGTATCAATCGTAGATCAGTCGGCGGGGCAGAACTCGGTATCCCGCTGTGGCAGGATTGAGTGGTTCTGCTATCCAATGTGGGTGGCGGACGTCCCGTCTGCCACGAGGGTCAGTTGGTGTACGAGGAGAGGCTGTCTCAGAAGTTGCGAATGGTGCAAAGGATCGTCCGTATTATGAGCATGGCATTAGGATGGATTCCCGCTGGAGTTTACCCCGTACTACGATGCAGGGCGGAGTGGTTCTGCCATATCGCAGGAGTTGGCAAGACCACATTGCAATCCCGCATAGCGCGGGACAGCTTGGGTCTTGCCCTACGGATTCTGAGACACGGACGAGATGTCCGTGCCACGCAGCTCTCGAAAAAACCCATTTGCCGAATCGGTCTGAGTTTATTAAGTTCCCGCCATGTCGAAGCAGAAGGCCCCCCAATCGAAGCCCCGTCAGCAGCCTGAGCCAAAGCCTTTCGGGGATGCGCTGTCGTATATCAAGTCGCTCGCAATCGCATTCCTTATGGTTCTGCCGCTGAAATTCTTCGTTATCGAAGGCTATCGTGTGCCGACCGGATCGATGGAAGACACGATTCTGATCGGCGACTTCCTGCTCGCCAACAAGTTCGTCTACGGCGCGCGGGTACCGCTGACCGACATCAGGCTGCCGGCGATACACGACCCGAAGCAGGGGGACGTGGTCATCTTCAAATTCCCGCTTGATCCGAGCATGAACTACGTTAAGCGCTGCGTCGCAGGACCGGGTCAGATCGTGGAAGTGAAGAACAAAGTGCTTTACGTGGATGGCAAGCGGTACGAGGACTCCACGTTTGTGAAGCACTCTGATCCCCGCATTGACTCAAGACGGGACGATTTCGGCCCGTTCGAGGTTCCGCCGGACAATTTCTTTATGATGGGCGACAACCGCGACAATTCATACGACTCACGGTTCTGGGGTTGTGTACCGCGCAAGAACATTCTCGGCAAGGCCCTTTTCCTATATCTTTCATGGGGAGAGGATTCGAAAGCGCCGCAAGTGATGTTGAGCAACCCGCTCACCCTCGCGCACAGCATCGCGTACAATTTTATCAATTTCTACGAGCGAGTTCGGTGGGAACGACTGGGCAGGCCCATTGCGTAACGATCTTCGCAGTACATGAAACATCTCGCGTCTTCGAAGGTAAATAGTACTGTAGACTGGACACAGAAGGCCCAGTTGACCGAAGGCAAGAACAAGACTGCTGATTTCCGGAGTGACAGACAATGAGAAGCACAACGCCGCGGAAGATAGGCTCGATAGTCTGGGATTATGTCAAGCTGTTTGGAAGCGCACTGATAATAGCCCTTATAATAAAGACATCGCTCGTGGAAGCGTACAATATCCCGTCAGGATCGATGGAAGACACGCTGATGTCAGGAGACTTCATTCTGGGCAACAAGTTTATATACGGCGCCAAAATCCCGTTGCTTCCACTTCACCTTCCGGCGCTCGCCGAACCCAAACCGGGCGACGTCGTGATATTCAAGTTCCCTGCTAACCCGGATGTTAATTACATCAAGCGCTGCGTAGCCGGACCGGGACAAGTCGTCGAGATTCGCGACAAATCGGTATATGTAGATGGCGTCAAGGTCCCTGATCCGGAGTGTTCCAAGCACACGGACTTCCATATCAAGCCACGATCATCTTACGACGGTTCTCGCGACAACTATGGGCCGTTTACTGTCCCCGACGGCAACTTCTTCATGCTCGGAGACAATCGAGACAACTCGTATGACTCTCGCTTCTGGGGCTGTGTTCCTCGTCGCAACATCCTCGGCCGAGCGATGGTTGTTCATTTCTCCTGGATGCCCGACGACGAAGCGCCTCGTGTCAGTTGGGTTCATCCTACTTCTGTTGTCCAGTCACTCGTGTACAATGTTGTGAATTTCACCGATCGCGTACGTTGGAAAAGAATCGGCCACTTGGTGACGTAGAAGGACTTCGGGATACCCGCGTGTCTTGTCGCACCGCCTGCATATTGCGGTTGTTGTCCGCCGTGTACCGATCTCCCGATGTTCCGATATTCAGACTGTGGTCAGGCTGCATTTGGATTATATTGATCCGATGACCGGCCGGCGGTCGCCGGTGGAGGATCGATGAGTTCAGAGAAGAAGAGAGCCGGATTCGTTCATCGAATCAAGTCTGTGCTCCCTGTGCGGCGACGTGTGAATAGCGAGGATAGCGCTCGAGCGCAGGCGAACAGAATCAAGCTGATGTACGAGCGTTTTCGTAGCATCCTCGCATGTAATGACTCGACGCTGCAACTGATCGCCGACATTGAGGACAGGCTCTCAGGCAGATATCCCTTTTCTCTCAATCTAATAGTCCGACGAATACGCAGGTCCATCACCGACGTGTTCGTAATGGTGCGAGACTTCGATGAACTGACATCGGGAAAGCACCCGGAACTGTTCGATTCAGTGAGGGGCATTAACACGATGTTCGAATCAGATCTCGCAGGGTTCACGATCACATCCTCGGGACCTCTTGTCAAGCGACTGTCCGAGCTGCGATCCTCCGACGCATTGGTTGCGGGCTCCAAAATGGCGAATCTCGGCGAAATAAAGAACGTGATCGGACTAAACGTTCCGGACGGATTCGTGATTACGACAGCAGCGTTCGTCAGGTTTATGGAAGACGAAAACCTGATTCAGAGGGCAGAGAAGCTCGAAGGATTGACAGAGACTTTCGGTCAGAGAGTCCTGTCCGAGGCCTGCCGGGAGCTTCAACAGCAGATCATTGACGCGCCGATGCCGGCGGAACTTGAGGAGGCGATCAGAACGGCTTACAGAAACCTGTCTGCAGGAGAGCCGACACTGGTCGCAATGCGCAGCAGCAGCGTGGGAGAGGATCGGGAGGCCTCGCATGCCGGGCTATACTACACCGAATTGAACGTGGGCGAGGGCTGGCTGCTTGATGCATACAGATGGGTGCTTGCAAGCAGCTACGGCGCTGGGCCGATGCAGTACAGATTGAAACACGGGCTCACCAACATAGATGCTACAATGGCGGCAGGCTGCCTTCGGATGATCGAACCAAAGTGCAACGGAATCATGTTCTCGAGAAGCTTTCACGACAAGGAAGCGGACAAGATCGTCATTAGCGCCTATCCCGGTCTCGCGGACGCCGGTCTGGTCGGGGGTACAACGTCGGAAGACATTACGGTATCGGCAGGAAGGATCGAGCTGGGCGAATCCTCATGCTGTCTTTCGGAAGCGGACGTGATGCAACTTGCGGACGCCGCCCGCCGCCTTGAAAAGCACTTCGGCGGTCCACAGGATATCGAATGGGCGATCGACAAAGAAGGCCGCTTGTTCATCCTGCAGTCGCGTCCGATGGTTTTCGTAGAGAGAGAACCGCACATGGATGCTCCACAGGTTGGAATTGACAAATCCCCCATACTTTCGGGCGGATCGACCGCATGTCCGGGCATAGGTTCCGGGCCGGTGTTTGTGGTTCGAAACGACGGAGATCTTGACCGATTCCCGGAGAAGGCTGTCCTGGTGTCTCGTCACTCGTCGCCCCGCTTCTCCCTCGTCATGAACCGGTGCGCGGCAATCGTCACCGATGAAGGTTCGCCGATCGGGCACATGTCGATCCTTGCAAGAGAATACCATATCCCGACCATTGTGGGACTCAAGAGCTCGACTGCTGTATTGCACGAGGGTCGGGAAGTTACGATTGATGCAACCAACTGCCGGATATATGACGGCTTGCTGCCTGAGGCCGCGACTGTCGAGCCGTCAGCGCCCCTTGCCAACTCGCCCGCCGTACAGAAATTGGTGAGAATAGCCAGATCGATAACGCCACTGCAGTTGATAGACACCGCGTCTCCCGCATTCACGCCGTCCAATTGCAGATCGCTTCACGACATCACGCGCTACGTACATGAGAAGGTATTCGAGGTCATGTTCTATGTGGGCGATAAGGCGGCCACGCTCAGCCCAGACTCGCTCTCGCTGGAAGAAGACCTGCCGTTCAGAGTACTGGTGCTTGACGTGGGCGGAGGTATTGCGGACGGATCCGGCAGCGAGGGACGAATCTCGCTCGGCGACGTCGCATCGGTCCCGATGAAGGCATTCCTCTCGGGTTTGTCGGACAAGCGAGTCAATTGGAAGAAGCCGAGGGCTGTTTCTGCGCGCGGATTCATGTCGGTTTTAGGCGAGAATATAGCCGGGCCGCCGGCGGAGGCGCTCGGAGTAGGTCAGCCATCGTTTGCAGTGATCTCGGACAGATACATGAATTTCAGCACCAAGGCAGGCTATCATTTCAACACCGTTGACACATACTGCGGCAAGAGCCTTAACAAGAACTACATACATTTCAGATTCGAAGGCGGAGCAGCGGACGAGGCGCGGAGAGAGCGACGCTGCAAGTTCATCTCGATCGTGCTCAACTCTCTGAATTTCAAAGTACAGGTTCGCGGGGATGTCCTTGTCGGAAGGCTGGAGAAGTATGACCGTGAGCTAATTCAGCAGCGGCTTGTCGATCTCGGACGTCTCACTCTGAGCTGCAGGCAACTCGACATGCTGATGCGCGACGAAGCCAGCCCCGATTTCTTCGCAAGAGCTTTCCTTGCTGGTGAATTGGAACGATTCTAACACTTAGCTATCGCAGGTCAGGAGCCCCGCGCTTCTGACTAATCGTATTGTGTCAGCATGAGTAGGTCGGGTTCTGCATCCAATTGATAGGGAAGAGAAACCCAACACCCCGCTTGGAAGCAATGCAATATTCAGCACGTAGGCGGGACCGCTCCGTCCCACCAGAAGTGGGACTTCGGGTACCGCCCTACAAGACTTACTCACAGGCTTCGATCAGCTTCTTCGCAAACGTTTCCTTGGCGTGCACATACTCCTGCGGGTCATCGCGCAGCGCAGTGAGCCTGCCCTCGCTCTCCCAAACTCTGAAAACGTCGAGCATTCGATTCTTGCCTCTTGACGCCAATCCCGATTCGACCTCTTTGTGATCGGGGCCGAGCATGCAATCGAAGAGCTTGCCTATTCCTTCGACATCGCGCTGATCCACGAGCTTCAGAAGGGTCTCGCTCTTGTCCGGAGCTTCGAGAATCTCAATCGATGTGCTTATTGTATCTTCGATATCCGGCTCGATACCCTGCCGCTTCATCACCAGCAGATCCTCAAGAGCTTCCCTCGCCCTGAGATGGGCAAGCGCGAATGCTGCCTTGCTGCGCACCAGCCGGTGGTTATCGCGAAGCGCTTCCTTGAGTGTGTCAATAACCAGCCTGGTCTTGGGAAATCCTCTGAGAACAACGCACGCTTGAGTACGAACACTGAAATCCGGATCGGATCCGAGAGCCCGCCTCGCGGCTTCGAAGACTTGGTCGTTTGGGAATTTCGTCAAGCGAGACATGGCTTCGGCACGGGTGAACGGATCGGGATCGCTGAGCGCGAATATCAACCCCCGGTGATTGCCTGCTGACTGCATCCTCCTCAGTTCATCAACGCTGTGTGTCATGTTGCCGCCCGAAAGTAAGGAGTTGTATGTTGGGCCGCCCTGCCTCACGCCCTTCACAGAGCAAACAGCGGCTAATTAGTCTCTGTTGTGAATATCGGAGCATTCTTGGAAATCGTTAGATTGGCTACAAATGCAGTCCAGATTGGGAAACAGGTTCGAACTCTGTAACGGCACGGCATTGCCTTGCCGGAAGCCTCGCGGGACTCGGTCCTCAGGACTCTGGGCTACAGACTCAAGTCTCTGAGCTACGGACAATCCGCGCAGGGAACTGGACCGCCGGAAAAGATGTAGTTGATCAGATACACGATGTCGTCAATGTCGATAGGCACCGAACCGCCACTGCAGTTGGCATCTCCCATCTCAGTCAGCATCGGTGGTTCCCCGCCTGCAAAGACGTAATTGATCAGGTAGACCACGTCATCGATGTCTACGAAACCTGTGGCGTTAGCATCGCCGCATACATACTGGTACTCAATCGTCGGGTAATAGAAGGTGATGATGCGCTCGTCACCGATGAAGTCACCAAACAGCGAATCGGGCTCAACTATCAATTCGAGGTCGAAGAGTGTGTCAGTGATGCCGGGATCCACTTGCCACCTAAAGACTACCTCCTCACTCGGATCGAGCTCACCCAGCAGAGTGTCTGTTAGCGCAGTTATGGGGACTGCTATCGAGTCCATATCGAGCAGATGCCCGGTGACATCGTGAACTACAACCTCTGAGATGTTCTTGACCGTCGCTTCTACATATTTGTTTGAGTCGACCTCGGTTACGTTGTGCCCAGTGATTACGACGATCGGAGGAACAGTGAATCCCAGAGAGTCGAAATCAGAGAACGCCTCAGAAAACGCAGGTCCTACATCGCGCAGCCTCGTAATACACTCATCGAGAATCATGAGCACAGTATCACGCTCAACTCCTTCAGGCTCAGACACAGAAGCGAATCCCAATGCTATCAGTGCCGCCCCAAGACCTGCATCATTGGCAACAGCATATGCACCGGTGTAATGCAGTATGCTGTCCACACCTTCAAGTGAGTCCGGATTATTAGAAAGGTAGGAGTACCCGAGAATCGCTGAAGCGATGTTTGACTTCGCCGAAAGGTCATTCAACGTTGAATCCAACTCATTGATTCCAATCCTGACCTGTTCCCATTTGCCTCCGGCAACGTTCGATCTGACTTCGGACATGAGATCGGCTACACCATCGGAGGACGCGGTCAGCGAGTCACCCCATGAACTCGGAATCTCACACCGCTGCATCTCTGCGCTTGAGAAAGTGGCGGCTTGGAATAGTTCCTTCGTTTCCTGATCGAATGCAATATGCTTCACATCGTTGAGCTGAGACGGAAGCCCGGCATGAAGATGGAACGCTCCAACCGCCATTCCAAACGTAAACACGGCCATTTTCGAGAAGCCAAGAAGCGTCTGAATAGACTGCACTGTTGACCAGATCGCCGTGGCGGAAATGCCTGCAACGATACAGGCTATGCCGAATACCGGGCAGAGAACTATGCTCGCTATCAGAATCACAATTGCAGTCACCAGACCGGCGATGAAAGCAGCCAGCTGCAGGATTTCCAAGAAATCACCTACAGTCACCGTCCCGTTTATCACGTTTATCCACAGAGAATTGCCGTCAGTTATTTCGGGAATCGATTCGTTCCGGATTTCGCTCTCAATTTGCTCCATGTTGCCTTCTTCGAAATCCTGGGATGTAGCGTCAGCAACGGCTGACGACAAAGTGGGCTCGGTGCCGCCGATATAGAGCGGGTCTTGACGGGGATCAGGGGGATCGTAGATCAGAATACCTGATTCGTACCATCGCAGGTTCGCCTCTGTCAGAACATTCTCGATCAAGGAACCGCTCACGTTCTCGACTGCTTCGTCTTCAAGCTCACTGCGTACCCCTTTCCTGAAATCCCACACCCATTTCATTGAGTATTGCTGCGCCTCCGGCGGTGACCAGCCAAGGCCGTACATCAACATCGGAGTCAGCCGATTGGCGATATGACAACCGACACTGTTCATGAAACCGCGAAAGCAGCTCTCGAACCACTGCACAGCATTGCGCACAGCCTTGTATATCTCACAGAGGATGGGCACCTTCTCCAGACCTTTCAACGCTCCTTTGAGTTTTGCAAACAGCAGCTGTGTGAAAAGAGCCGAAGCTGCTTTTCCTCCACACTTGCCCGTCAGGTTGGCAAGCGTGGTTGCCCCGACTTCATCTGACGATTTGTACGCAGCTTTGAAGGCTTCCTCGGTCAATAGAATGCGGGTCAAGGCTTCAAGCTCCTTCGGGGTGGCTGTGTCCTGGTCAATGTCATTCTCAACCGCGTCGAGAAACAATTGGGCATCCTGTTCGCTAGTTTCGTAGAATGGTTCTGCGTTGAAGAAGTCGATAATCTCTTGCTTGGACGCAATGGTTAAGTCGCCGCCTCCTGTCAGCTTGGTGACGAAAGCATCGTCGAGACCGTTGTAGCTGGCATCATACGCACTCGCGGTAGGGAATAAAGATGACTCAGTACTCCCCACCATGAACGTGCAGCCGGAACCATCGACGGCTACGTCCAGGCCATAATCCTGGCTGGCGCCGCCCAAAAAAGTACTATAGATGAGCGATTGACCCGTTACCGTGAACTTGGTCGCAAATGCATCGGGTTTGTCTCCATTGCCACTGTAGGTTGTGTCGTAGGCATACCGCGTGGGGAAATCTGAAGAGCAGGTTGCGCCCGTCACAGAGGCGTATCCGTAACCATCAACAGCAATGCTGTAACCGACGTCGTTGTCCGAGCCTCCAAGAAAAGTGCTGCAGATGAGAGAGTTGCCAGCCGCCGAAACCTTGGTCACGAAGGCGTCGTAGTCACCGCCACTGTAGCTCGCATCAAAGGCGTTGTACACGGGGAAGTTCGAAGACGCTGTAAGCCCCGTCACGAGGACGCAGTCAAAGCCGTCGACTGCAATTCCTGCACCGTTGTCAGAACTTGAGCCGCCGAGGAATGTGCTGTAGCACAGCGAATTTCCGGCCGCAGTGAGCTTTGTCAGGAAGACATCAGCCTCGCCGTTAAGGTCTGTATCATAGGCATAGTATGTGGGGAAGTTGTAGGATGTAGTCGATCCGGTTACGTACACACAGCCGGTACCATCAATGGCGATGCATTTGCCATAGTCGGTAATCGAGCCGCCTAAGAATGTGCTGTAGATTAGGGAGTTGCCCGCGTCAGAGAACTTCGTAACGAAAGCGTCCCGGTTGCCATTAAGACTTGCATCGTAGGCGTTCTGGATAGGAAAGTTGTAAGATTCGGTCCAGCCAGTCACGTATGCGCAGCCGGAGCCATCAACCGCGACACCTTCGCCGAATTCCCCACTTGAACCGCCCAGGAAGGTGCTGTAGATTAGCGCGTTGCCACTGGGCGCGAGCTTTGCTAAGAAGGCATCGTTACCGTTGAACGTCTGATCATAGGCGTCCTGTGTGGGGAAGTCGCCAGAATGAGTATAGCCCGTAACATAGGCACAACCGGAGCCGTCAATGGCCATCCCAGACGCAAGTTCGACGCCTGAGGCACCTCCCAGAAAAGTGCTATAGATCAGCGACGTGCCAGTGGCCGATAACTTTGTAATGAAGACATCGTAATTGCCATTATAACTCGAATCATAGGCATCCTGCGTCGGGAAACTCGATGAGTATGTGTGCCCTGCGACGTAGGCGCAGCCCGAGCCGTCAATGGCGACACTTCGACCGTAGTCGTATGATGTTCCTCCAAGAAATGTGCTGTAGACCAGTTCAACCGTCTGCGAACTGCGCATCTCAGACGGAAGGAGATCAGATCCCGCCTCAAGCAATCTGTCTCAAAAGGGCAATTCGGGTTTTGGATATAGGTGTATAGACACGTTTTTTCGTTGTTCGTTTCCCAATCGCTGTCTCC
>JAGVNY010000099.1 GCA_020053015.1 Candidatus Zixiibacteriota bacterium
AAGTTCTCTCTCTGGCATTAGGTGTCTCCTTTCTGGTTACTCCATTTACCTTAAGGATACACCTTCTGCCTTTTACACACTCCTAAAGATATTACCCGCATCATTTCAACTTCGCTCAGACTCCTTGACAAATGGGGAGTGAATGATGTAATTTGGGGTCTTTGAGGCAGGGCAGGAGTGTGCAACATGCCCTCCGCAACCCGGCTGATGCGGGGTTTGGCCTCGACTTGTATCTATATATAAGGAAGTCTTAGATGAAAGACTTGAAACCTGAGGATATCAAGGTCATAGTCGCGACAGATTGCGGCTCAACAACCACCAAAGCGATTCTGATCGAATACCGCGACGGAGAATATCGGTTGATCGTGCGCGGCGAAGCCCCGACTACCGTGGAGGCTCCGTTCGAGGATGTCACGATGGGCGTGCTCAACGCGGTTCAGGAGGTCGAGGAACTCTCCGGAAGGAAGCTTTTAGACGAGAATGACCGAATAATCTCCCCACGAAAAGACAACGGCGATCAGAAGATCGGTACGGACATTTACATATCCACGTCGTCAGCAGGCGGCGGCCTTCAGATGATGGTCGCGGGCGTCGTGCGCTCTATGACCGCTGAATCTGCTGAGCGTGCGGCTCTTGGCGCGGGCGCAATCGTGATGGACGTGATAGCTTCTAACGACAAGAGGCTGCCCCACCAGCAGATCGAGCGAATAAGGCACCTCCGTCCAGATATGATTCTCTGCTCCGGCGGAATCGACGGCGGCACGATCACACACGTCGTAGAAATCGCAGAATTGATAGCTGCTGCAGACCCGAAGCCAAGGCTTGGCTCGGACTACAAACTCCCTGTCATCTACGCAGGCAACAAGAATGCCAGAGACGAAGTGAAGAAGGCGCTCGGAGCCAAAGTTGACCTCGATATTGTCGACAACATACGACCTGTGTTGGAACGGGAGAACCTGTTGCCCGCACGTGAGAAGATACATGACCTCTTCATGGAGCATGTCATGGCGCAGGCGCCCGGCTATCGCAAGCTGATGAGCTGGACCGACGCGCCGATTATGCCGACGCCCGGTGCTGTCGGACTAATCATCAAGACTATCGCGGACATCGAAGGAATCGAAGCGGTCGGAGTGGACATCGGCGGCGCCACGACCGACGTATTCTCGGTCTTTCAGGGGGTGTTCAATAGAACCGTATCCGCCAACCTCGGCATGAGCTACTCAGTGTCCAACGTGTTCAAGGAAACGACCCTGCCAAACGTGATGCGGTGGGTGCCATTTCATATGGATGAACGCGATCTCAGGAACCGGGTGAAGAACAAGATGATTCGCCCGACGACAATTCCGCAGACGATGGAAGAGCTGATATTTGAGCAGGCGATTGCGCGTGAGGCATTGAGGCTTGCATTCGTGCAGCACAAGAGTTTTGCGACGGTTCTCAAGGGTGTGCAGCAGCAGCGAACCATTGCCGATGCGTTCGCGCAATCGAGTTCAGGTCAGACCCTTGTCAACATGATGTCTCTCAACATGCTGATCGGTTCCGGAGGCGTATTGTCTCACGCTCCACGCAGGCAGCAATCCGCGCTGATGATGATAGACGCGTTTCAGCCGGAGGGCGTCACTCGCCTCTCTGTCGATTCCATCTTTATGATGCCCCAACTCGGTGTTCTCTCTGTCGTGCACAAACATGCTGCAACCGAGGTTTTCGAGAAGGACTGCTTGATTCACTTGGGAACCTGCATTGCGCCCGTCGGCGAACAGAAGGGTGCGAGATCCTTGCTGAAATACAGTTTCGAACTGCCGGGCGGCAAGAAGGAAGAGGGCGAGCTTAGTCCGGGCAAGATGAAGCTGATCAAACTCGGATTCGATGAGAGAGGGCTTCCGTTAAAAGCGAAAGCCACGTTGCATCCCGATCGCAATCAGGACGTGGGGGCAGGCAAAGGTCACGTATTCGAAACGACCGTGTCCGGGGGAGTGGTCGGCATCATACTTGACGGCAGAGGGCGGCCGTTCACACCTCCCGAAGAAGACTCCCTGCGCGTCGAGAAACTCAAGGAGTGGATCACGGAGCTGGACATCTACCCCGCTGAGGCATTGAAGCAGGGATAGGACACACCAGGTCGGGGACGGAGCAGGAAATTCCGAGGAAATGGCTTTGACATATCGGCTATGACTTCGTCATACAATGAGGAGAGGCTCTAATGGCTCATGCGTACACTCCCGGTCTCAAAGTTACCGAGAGAATGACCATATCGAAAAGGCGGATTCTTCCGCTTAAGGGCAAAGTCGTCGTCAAGGTGGGTGACAAGGTTGCTCCGGACGACGTGGTAGCCCGCACCGATCTTCCGGGCAACGTTGAGCCAATGAACGTTGCGAATATCCTGGGAGTCCCTCCGGAAGACGTGTCTGACTGCATGATGAAGAAGGAAGGCGACAGCGTAAAGCAAGGTGAGGCGATTGCACAGACTAAGAGCTTCTTTGGGCTCTTCAAGTCAGAGGCAAAGTCCAAGATCGACGGTACGGTCGAAAACGTATCGAGCGTGACCGGTCAAGTTCTGCTGAGAGGGCACCCGATTCCGGTAGAAGTCAAAGCGTACATCGACGGCAAGATAACGGAAGTGTTTCCGGACGAGGGTGTCAGAGTGGAGACATCCGGCTCATTCGTTCAGGGAATCTTTGGAATCGGCGGCGAGACTCACGGCGAGATAAGGATCGTGACTCCGGACTGCAAGACACCGTTGACCGATACCCTGATCGACAATTCCTGCGAGGGAAAGATCCTCGTTGGCGGTTCTATCGTCACCGCAGATGCGATTCGAAAGGCAATGGCAGTGAAGGCCAAGGGGATTGTCGTTGGCGGGCTCGACGACAAGGACCTCAGGGAATTTCTCGGCACTGACATTGGCGTGGCAATAACCGGCTCCGAGGACATCAACGTTACCGTCGTAGTGACCGAGGGATTCGGCCAGATAAATATGGCAGACCGCACCTTCGAGCTGCTGAAGTCGAAGGAAGGCAAAATGGCATGCATCAATGGGGCCACACAGATCAGAGCCGGTGTAATCAGACCTGAAGTAGTGATACCGTCGTCTGCATCTGAAAGCAAGCAAGTCGGCGCGGAGAGTTCCATGTCTCACGGTCTCGCAGTCGGGTCGCCTGTGCGAGTTATTCGCCAACCTTACTTCGGCAAGCTCGGCAAAGTTGCTGAGCTTCAGCCGGAGCTGCAGAAGCTCGAATCGGAATCGAAGGCCAGGATTCTCACGGTTGAGTTCGCAGACGGCGTGAAAGCTATCATCCCGCGCGCAAACGTCGAGCTGATAGAGCAGTAGCAGGGTTTTTTCGCTTGACTGGTGTTGATGCTGAAGATTAATTGGCGTAGTTCGCGATGTGATCGAACTCAACTGAGGCGTCGTTGTGGAAGTCAGAGTAACTATTCGATCAACGCTCGCTTTCTGATAGAATCTTAGCCGAGGCCGCTGTGATTTTCCAGCGGCTGTTTTTGTATGACAAGCAACAAATTGAAGGTTTCGACAGTCTCGTTTGCTCTGGTGCTGCTTCTGATTGCGGGCGCTCGTGCGTACTCCCAGGAGACTGGAACGGGCGAATCGCAGGCTCAATCGGCTTTGTCCATGCCCCAGGTGTCGGAAGATGCCGTGCGACCCGCTCCCGCCGCGGAGGTCGTTGCGCAGGACACGCCCAACGA
The DNA here is from genome assembly GCA_020053015.1 of Candidatus Zixiibacteriota bacterium. GTDB lineage: Bacteria > Zixibacteria > MSB-5A5 > JAABVY01 > JAHJOQ01 > JAGVNY01. The sequence goes on from JAGVNY010000099.1 coordinate 3,703, forward strand.
CAACGGGGGTTCGATCCAGGTCAGATGGCAGTTGTCGCCCGACGACAAGAAGGGAATGGTCGTAAGATACGACGTCGAACGAAGACCAGCCTGGCTGTCTGAGACCGAGTACAAGGTAATAGGTTCCGCTTCCGCAGGAAGCTCGCAAGTCACCGATAACTACGCCGAAGACCGTCTCATTTACGTGTATCGGGTCGCAGCTGTGAATCTGCTCGTGAGGTCGAGCGGTGACACGATACCGGTCACTTCCTATTCTGCGATATCCAACGAGGCTCAGAGCTCGGCTCAATGGTTCAATACAGACAGGACTGTGGTGCTAATAGTCGGTGTCATTGTCGGATTCCTGATAATCTACTACATCGGCCAGGCTAAGAAAGGCAAGGCTCTGTTCATTCGGAAGATTGCAGGTCTGGAGGCTGTCGATGAAGCCGTGGGACGTGCAACGGAGATGGGACGTAAGATATTCTATATCCCCGGCACGCAGGACATGGAGAACATACAGACCATCGCAGGTGTCACGATTCTCGGCAGAGTGGCAAAGCTCGCGGCGGAGTACGAGACCAAGCTCGATGTCCCTGTTTCCCGGTCACTCGTGATGGTGACGGCCAGGGAGATAGTCAAAGAAGCATATATGAATGCCGGCAGACCTGATTCATTCCAGGAAGACATGGTACATTACCTGACCGACGATCAATTCGGCTACGCTGCCGCGATCGACGGAATGGTAGTAAGGGAAAAGCCCGCGACGATGTTCTACATGGGTGCGTTCTACGCTGAATCGCTCATCCTTGCCGAGACGGGGAATTCCATCGGAGCCATCCAGATCGCCGGAACCGCTATGCCTGCTCAGTTGCCATTCTTCGTAGCAGCCTGTGATTACACTCTGATCGGCGAGGAGTTGTTCGCGGCTTCGGCGTATCTATCGAAGGAACCGAAGCTGCTCGGGTCTTTGAAGGGTCAGGATATCGGCAAGGGACTTTTCTTGATGGCAATCGTGGTTGGAGTCGTCATTCAGACTCTCGGAATCTATGATTTTGCCAGCCTCTTTAACATAGCTGCGGAATAGGTCATGAGAAGAGAAATACCACTTATCATTACTGCCGTCGTGGGAATTGTCTTCGTCGTGCAGTATTTCATACCGCACACGCCGTTCAACCGGTTTCAGGAGTTGTTCTCCGACTGGTTCTTCATTATAGCAGCGTGCGCCATCTGGCTTGGAGCTCTGAACCTGCTCAAACTCTCTATTATCAGCATTCAGAAGAAACGCAGAGACTGGCAGTACGCGGTGATTATTGTCGTGTCCTGGTTCACGATGGCGATTGCCGGCATCCTCGGCGGACGAGATTTCCAGACACCCGGTACCGGCTTCACGTGGCTTTACGACAATATCTACACTCCGCTGTCTGCCACAATGTTCGCGATCCTGGCGTTCTTCGTGGCTTCGGCTTCCTACCGAGCGTTTCGCGCGCGCAATATCCAGGCGACGCTTCTCCTTGTAGCAGGCTTCCTTGTGATGATGGGGAGAGTTCTGTTTGACGATCTGCTCTTTGGATCAATCGGGGAGGAAGGTATCAAACCGCTTTCCGAGATTTCCGATTTCATCATGAACTACCCGAATCTTGCCGGACAGCGCGCTATCATGATAGGGATTGCGCTCGGCACGGTGTCAACCGCGCTCAGGATCATCCTTGGAATCGAGCGTTCTTACCTCGGAGGGGGTGACTGATGAGCTTCTGGGAGAAAATGCTCGCCGTAGACAGACGATGGATATTCCTGCTTGTCGGCGTTTCCCTTCTCGTTCCGATTCTGCCCTTTGCAGCTATTGATGTTAAGTTCTCGGTATCAGAGGAGTCACAGAAGCTGTTTGACGGTCTGAAGGAGCTTCCACCCGGCAGCAAAGTGCTTGTGACTTTCGATTATGACCCCCCGTCCGCGCCAGAACTGCAACCCATGGCGGATGCCTGTCTGAAATACCTGTTCTCCCACAATCTTAAGGTTATCATCATGGGTCTCTGGCCGCAAGGACCCCAGCAAGCGGAGATTTCAGTACAGCGGGCGTTGGCTGAGCCGGCTATTGCTGCGAAAAACCTCCAGTACGGAATTGACTATGTTAATCTCGGCTTCCAGTCCGGCAACGAGTTCGTGATTCAGAGAATGGGCTCTGATTTCAAGGAGGCGTTTCCGAGAGATACTCGCGGCAACGGCTATGATGACCTGCAACTGCTGAGAAACGTCAAGAATTTCTCCAACGTCGATTTTGTGTTCAACTTATCTGCGGGATATCCCGGAACTGTCGAATGGGTACAGGTTGCGGCCGACAGATACAACGTCAAGCTGGGCGCGGCCAACACCGCAGTGCAGGCTCCTCTCGCATATCCATATCTCAGAGGCGGGCAGCTCGTGGGACTGCTTGGCGGGATGAGGGGAGCTGCCGAGTTCGAGAAGCTCACTGAGTTCAGAGGAAACGCGACGCAATTCATGCTCTCACAGACATTCGCGCATTTCATAGTGATCTTCTTCATCGTGATCGGCAACGTCGCATACTTCGTGACGCGCAGGAAGAAAGAGTGAGGATGAGATGAACTTCGACATTGGAATCTGGATCGGAGCTTTCCTGACTCTCGGCATAATCTCATTTCTATACAAAGACAACCCATGGTATAAGATCTGCGAGGCGATCTTCATAGGTCTCTCTGCCGGATACTGGTTCGCTTCTCTCTTCTGGCAGAATCTTGTTTCGAAACTCTGGAATAGTCTATATCCGGCTCTCGTCGCTCTCACTGAAGGAAGGATTGAATCAGGTCTCCTGTATCTCATAGCTGCCGTGCTTGGAGCGATGATGCTGATAAGGCTCATTCCGGGAGTCGGGTGGATTTCGCGATGGCCGCTCGCCCTGATCGTGGGAGCGACCGCAGGCCTTCAGTTCATCAACTACCTCGTATCGAACGGCATCAAACAAATGTACAATACGATCCTTCCACTTTTCGGCCCCTTATCAAGCGCGGGAGGTATAGCGCCGGTCTCCTCGGTCTGGGAGGGATTGGGCAACACGCTCGTGCTCGTCGGCACAGTGACAG
>JAGVNY010000010.1 GCA_020053015.1 Candidatus Zixiibacteriota bacterium
TCATCTGCCACCAAAGTCGAAAAAGCATTCGATCCGCCTCCGCGACCAGCGGCGGAGATGATTTCGGATGGAACGCCTCAAGAGATGGCGAAGAAGCTCTTCGACAAATTGCGGTCCAATCAGACGATTTAGCTTCGCTGTGTGACACATACTCCGACCTCTGGCTTGATGCCGTGGTCGCCCCAAGTTCAGTCAGCGGATGGCTGAATTAGCCCCGGAGCATAGAGTCTGCATCGAACGTAATCGCAGATTCTGCGCTCCGTCTGTTGTTTCTGTCAGTCGTCATGCGGGGCTTGAGCGCAGATCCCCCGACAGCCGTAACTGCAATGATATTATGGTATTGCAGTCGATTCCCACAAATGGAGACTCGCATCGAAAAAAAGACTTGACAAAAACTGCGCCTTCTTGTAGTCTATAGTCAGAGAGACTATATCTTCGCGACAGCAATTGGATAACATTTGAATGCAACCGAATGTCCTGAAATATAGGAGGCGATCGGTTATGAGGTCGGTGCGGTTCATGGGACTTGTTTTTACGAGTCTCTTGCTGACTGCTTGCTGGCTTTCTTCCTTACCTGCTTCGGAGCATCCTTGGGATGAAGATGAGATCGTGCAGTGCGACACGAGTTCAGGGATGTCCGGTGACGGAGCCAATAGGTACATTGGTACATCGGACATCTGTGTAGTCGTGCTCCCCGTGCCCGAGCTGCTGTCCGGATTCCCCGGAATCCGGATTGTAATTGTCTCCAGAGCAGAGAATGGGAACGTCAACAGGAGTCAGTCAGCGCTCAGAGGCGACGAGAGGCCTGCTGGGCGGCGGATTGTCTTGCTTAGCGGCAGAGAATCCAGAATCAAGAGATGAGTGCAAACCAGGAAAACACAAAGTTCACCGCCGTAGGGAGCTTGGAAAAAGCTGAGCTTCTGATTTCACAACGAAAATTCGACGAGGCGGTCAAGGAGTTGGATTCCTTCAGGTCGGAGTACAAGCCCGTCCGGGGGTCGGTCGCTGACGGGTCAGCGCTTCTGCTTGCCGCAAAAGTCGCACTTGCCAAGGCGGACTATTCCACCGCACTTGAGCTTGCTCAACATTCATTCGAGATGCTTCGCACGACCACGGAGAATAAGAAGCTGGGCGACGTTCAACTTCTTCTTTCAAAGATTTACTCTTCGACAGGCAATCTTGACGAGTCAGAGAGTTTTGCCCGGGACGCTCTCGCCACGTTCAGACGTATTCGTGACCGCGCGGGCATATTCAGCTGCTACAACAAGCTTGCCTGGGCGCTGCAGGTCCGTGGAGAATATGACAAAGCGGCCAAGTATTTGAAGGAGGCGATAGAGAGCCTGCGCAGCCACTCGCACGATAACGAGAAGGTCGCGATTTCGCTCACACGCTATCAGGCCAACCTCGCGAGAATCTATATATTGACCGGAAACTGGGATGAAGCGTCTGACTTGCTGCAGACTTGCATCGAGAAGAACCGGCTCCATAACGTGAAGAGCTCATTGGTGGTCAATCTGTTGTCTCTGGGTTACCTGTGCACGCTCAGGCGAAACCAGAGGCAGGCCTGGTATTGCTTTGAAGAGGTTCGCCATTTGCTGGATCAGGAGCGGCAGTACAGAAGAGAATCGACCATTCTCAAAGAGTATCTCGGAAGATACTATCTTGAGTTTGGCGAGCACAAAAAGGCGCTTGAAGTTCTTACATCGGGCATAACGGAAGCGGAGGCGATCGCGCCGCAGAGCTCCCTGTCGTCGCAACTCCATCGCTATCGTGCCGAGGTACATGTTGCTCTTGGTGACTACACTCGCGCAGCTGAGGATGCTGAGAAGGCGCATCAAGTTGCACGGCTAATCGGCGAGAAGATAGAGGTCGCTCATTCGCTCCGGATTCTCGGCATCGCGAAATTCCGACTGGATCAGATTGATGTCGGAGTCGAGTACTTGCGTAAGGCTAAGGAGATGTTCGGCGAGTTGTCCGACAGATTCGACAGGGCTCGAGCGTTGCTCGATTTCGCTACGGACGGATTCGTGCATAACTCGGAGTACGAATATCGGCGCGCTCAGGCACACATAGTCTCGGCGCGCTTCGTTTTTGAGGAATTGAGCGCTCGATTCGCGACAGGCGAGAGCTGGACGGTGGAGGGCAGCCTTCACGCGAGATTCGGCAGATACGACCTTGCTTTGAAGGCTCTCGAGGAGGCAGAGGATCTCTTCGGTGCGCTGGGAGAGACAGAGAGGACCAGAGTTGTTCGTCTGATGCGCCAGGACTTTGAGAAGAGACTGGTCGAAAACGCGCTCTCACAGAGAAATGAGTTTCTCCTATTCAGGAATTACCTAACAGAAGGCGAATACAAGAACGTGCGTCAGGGCACATTGGAGGAGAATCTCGACGTGCTGGCCAGGCGCACCGGTGCGGATCGTGCCTTTATCGGCGTATTTGGTGGCGCCGACGAGCCGGTCAGCATCTTGTGTGCAGTGCGATGCGGCGTTGACCGCGTTCAAACGCTCTGTCGGTCTCTGACTTCGGATCACATCGCCCGCCTCGGAGGCAAACCTGTGTTTGCAACCGCACCTGACTTCGCCAACCTGAACGGTCTGTCTCAAATCATGAAAGGTTTCCCCGACGTGACGAGCGTCATAATGCTTCCGCTGAGCGTGTCGGATCGCAAGCTGGGCGTGCTCGTGCTTCAGAAAGACGTAGCAGGATTGGGCGGAAGGTTCTTCGGTCAGAAGGACCTCAATTTCGCAGTCGCCTTTGCCGACGTGATAGCGTTTAAGGCCGTCGAGTGCGAGCAACAGAAGTTGGCAGAGGACAACAGGCGGCTGCGGCTTCAGCTTGAGGCCAAGTGTGCGTTTCCGAACGTGATTACGCGCAGCGATGAGATGCTGAGGATGCTCGACCGAGTCGTTCAGGTGAAGGACTCTCCGATCTCCATTCTCATCGAGGGAGAAACCGGTTGCGGCAAGGACCTTTTGGCCAAGACTATTCATTATAGCTCAATCCGTGCGAAGCGCCGTTTCGTGAGCGTGAACTGCGCGGCGCTCCCCGAGACGCTTCTTGAAAGCGAGCTGTTCGGATACAAGCGCGGGGCGTTTACCGGCGCGGATCGCGACAAGGCCGGTCTGTTCGAGGAGGCTGACGGCGGGACGTTTTTCCTGGATGAAATCGGCGAGATGCCGCTGTCGATACAGGTCAAGCTTCTGAGAGTGCTCGAGGATCAAGAAGTGGTCAGGCTCGGTGAGACAACAGGTCGCATAGTTGACGTCCGGGTCTTGTCCGCTACGAATCGCGATCTCAAGCAGGCTATGGAGAGCGGCATCTTCAGACAGGACTTGTACTATCGTCTGTCCGCAATGACTCTGCGGATCCCGCCGCTTCGCGAGAGGCGGGAGGATATACCTTTGCTTATCGAACACTTCTTGCAGCAGAGCGA
>JAGVNY010000177.1 GCA_020053015.1 Candidatus Zixiibacteriota bacterium
TCGGTCTTTGCATCTGGCTGTTCATTCGAATCGAGGAACTCAGTAACTTCCGGATGCGACAGATTCATCAGTCCCTATCTGAGCATCACACCGGCAAAGTATAGTCTATCAGGGGAGGGATCAGTGGTGGCCGGAGTAGTTATCGGATTCTGAGGAGTCGCGAGGTCTGGCCGAACCGCTCTCAACTTTGCTCGTGGAGATATTGCCGAATGGCAAACGACTCGCGAGCAGCTTGACTTGACTCCATGCAACAGCCGCCCATAGAATGAAGGGCAGGCTGTCATTTAGCAGATAGGCTGGGAAGAGAGTTGTAAATGCCTTTGCGGTCAGGCCGTACCTGCTCTTGGCAAGATACGCGACGGCCGAAAGCAATATGTGACCAGCGAGAATTGCAGCTATCCCAATCAGCCCTCCGAGCATTCTGCGCTTCATGGTCAGGCGCGGAGTGACGATTATCAGAGCCAGGAATGGGACGAAGTTGATGAAATGGTCGGCTATGAGCTGTACTTCAAGTTGTCTGACCCCGAGCACGATGAACACCGGTGTGGCAGCCCACACAAACGCACCGACGTAGGCGTCTCGACCCCACTCTATCCAGAGCCACCCGAGAGACGCAGTGATGGCTACAAACTCAAGTGCCAGCAGCAGGCGTCTTTTCATCCCTGACCACCTTGAGAATCCACGCCATCCACACCGATGTGATCATCACGATCATTGTGACCTGCCAGAAGTAAAGATGCATAAACTCGAAAGCGGAGTGGAAATACCTGCCTACTACAATGAGCATGAGAATTCTTAGGATATTGAAAAGATACATCGCCGGAATACCGGTTAGGAGACCTATCGCCTTCTTCTTGAGGCTCGCGGGGAATGCCATCACAGCCGCCGAGAAGATGAGCATCTCGTAGATGCCCGTACATTCCTCGACTATCCTGACCGGAAATGCGCCGAAAGCGACCAGAGTACCGGAAATGGAGACATCCGATGAGGTTAATCCAAGGGTTTGTCCCACGATCCACGCCGTGGCGGACATGAACCAGCGAACTACGAAGAAGAGCTCGCCTGTAATGATAGCGTAGGCGATTGAGGCTACGATAAGGTTTATCACAAAGAACAGGATGAACCGAAACACCGGAATCTTAAAGAGTCCAGCGGCCTTGCCAAGTCGACCACGAAACATGTGTTTTCCGCTACGGACCCCGGACCGCGGTCGATTCCCTCTGTTGCTTGTCATATCGTAATCTATGGTCGCGATTTCGCGCATCCAAGAGATATTTCGCAGTCCGAAGAGGTGCAGAATCTGCGCCGGACTTTGCTGGACGATGCGTAGCGGACAGCGTGATTTGCCGATAATGAATACATGCGGAATATCTCGGCCCGTTTCCTCGTTAGTGTCCGGCGCATTCTCTCCGGAAGCGCCATGCGGTACGAAGCAGAGCTCTACAGCGTCCTTGCACTGATTCTGCTGTTTCTCTTGCTGGTAAATCTCTCGTCAATTAGAATCGTCGCTCAGCTGAATGGAATCTTCGAAGACCAAGTCTACGAAGAACTCCTGGAATCTGCTCGCGTTGCTCGCGATTATCTTGGAGAGAACCCGGATCTGATGTCATCGACCGCAGGCTGGGAGAATCTCGCACAAGGCAGTTTCGCTGATAGCACTCTGGTAGCTGAGATCGGAGGCAGCGAGAAAGGTTCGGCAGCGGACATCTTCAGCGGCCTCACGCATGAACAGATGGAACTTCTTCAACGCGGCGATCTCGTTGCCATCGACCCTGATGAGTCGGAAGGCGAGTCACGCTACGATTTGCTCGTTCCCTTCATGACAGCGGAGAATCGATCGTATGTCGTCAAAGTCTCCAAGCTTGCATCTCGCCACGACATGATTGCGAACATCTCGCTGTTTCATCTCGTTTTTCACATCCTGGGCGTTGTTGCGATTGTAATCCTGGGATACATGTATCTCAGGGTAACGCTTAAGCCGTATCAGACGATGAAGAAAGCCGCAGAGGATGCAGCAATCACGCGGCGGACACCTGGCGGCTCAGTTGACCAGATCGTGAAATCGTTTCAGAAGATGATCGCGGAGCTCAAGGAGAAGGAGAATATCCTGCAAGAGCTTTACGAGAAATCACAGATTAGGGCTGAACGTCTTGAGCAGTTCAACGAGTACATTCTGGCGGGAATGGCTTCAGGCCTGATAAGCTGTGATCGAGATGGAATAGTAACGCATTTCAATAGGACAGCCCAGCGGATTCTCGGCCTCGGTGAGCGTGATGTGATCGGTCGTTGCTACTCTGAATCGCTTGAAAACACGCCGGAACTTGTGTCGCTCATTGAAGCGAGTCTCGAAGATGCGGTCAACTCAAACCGCTGCGAACTTGTGATCGACGGACCTGACGGCCGCTCTCTCTCGCTCGGAGTGTCAACGACTCTGATTACGGACGAGCTCGGTCGCCGTGTTGGCGCTACTGTCATCATGACAGATATCACTGAAATCAAGCGGCTGCAAAGCGAAGTTGCATTCAAGGAAAAGATGGCTGCTCTTGGCGAGACCGCCGCAGGTCTTGCACACGAGTTGCGCAATTCTATGACGGCGATTGTTGGATACGGCAAACTGATGGCCAGGTTAGTTCATGATAACCCGCAGATTATGCAAGTTGCGGAGTCCATCGCACGCGAAGGGATGGCAACTGAGGAAATGCTGGCCAGATTCCTCGAATTTGCCAGACCCGCACAGCTTTCCCTGGAATCGGTTATCGTTCACGACGTTGTAGGAGATCTTGTCGAGGGATTGGTGAATCATGCAAAGGGCAAGAACGTATCTATCGAGTTTCGATCTGACGACGAAGGCAGTTCAATCCTGGGGGATCAATTGGCCCTGAGGCAGGCAGTATCGAATCTGATTGTCAACGCAATTGAAGCAAGCAAGCCTGGAGAAGCCGTCGGAGTCGAGTTGAGCGCTGTCGAGTCAGGGAAGACAGTCCGAATTTCCGTTTCAGACTCAGGTTCGGGCATTCCGGAATCGCTGCGAGCGAAGATCTTCACTCCTTTCTTCACAACCAAGGAGAACGGGACCGGTCTCGGATTGTGTACAGCGCAGAAGCTGGTTGCTGCAATGGGTGGGCGGATTGTGTTGAGTCCACCTGACAGCGCAGGTTTCTCGGTTTCCATGCTACTACCGGCTGCACAGAGAGATGTACGCGCCGTACTGGCTGCAGAGGCGGCTGATTGCAGCAGCGTACAGCAAAGGACGTGACGACGTCCCGGACATCCAACACGGCTTTGCGAAAAACACTTGTCTTTATTGCGGTCGAAGTATAGCTATACCGGCTGTGGCTCATTGGCAGGAGGACGAAGATTGGCTCGGAGACTCAGAAGAATCATTGGTTTCGGATCAAGTTGGGGGATAATGTGCACAACATTCGCCACCGCAGCGTTGATTGTTAGCGGCTGCGCAGAACCACCTGACGACAGAATGAGCCAGGTTAAACTCCGGTTCGAACATTCTGACACTTTGGATTGTGCGAGGCTTGTGCCCGAACTTTACTCGGCGGCGAGGGATTCATGCGTGGCAGCCGATTCTGATATGGCCTCCCAAGCGAAGTCGTTTTTCCTGCAGAGATCCTACGGACGGGTGGAAAGACTTCTCGACTACTCAGATTCGTTATTGTCGCTGGCTAACGACAGTGCAGCGCAAATTGTCAAGAGATTCGCTGCCGAAGTCGGCCCGCTGAAGCAGCAAGCATCGGAGATGTTGGGCGGGGCTGTCTCGAAAATGGATTCGATCGAGAAGGAGTCCGGCCGCACGCAGGAGATGGTAGCCTTACGAGGTCGGCTCGTAAGTTTGAGAATTCTCCTGGCACGAGCAGACAGCAAGCTCGCCGCAGGGCAGACGGTTGAAGCTGCGATGGATTACCAGACAGTTATCGAGCAGGCTAAGGGGACGAGCGCTTTGCTGCGCAAAACGCGATGAGCCGGCGGCTGATATTCGTTTTGCTATGTCGTTTGCACTGTCAGAGAAAGGTGTTGACAGTCACCCTTGGTTCGTTTAATTTCGGTCGAGTTTCGAATGGGCCTATAGCTCAGTTGGTTAGAGCGCGCGCCTGATAAGCGCGAGGTGACTGGTTCAACTCCAGTTAGGCCCATTTTGTATTGCCCCGTAAGGGGCGTTTTGCTTGGGTCGTTCTCAAAAAGTCACTTGTTGCGTCCTTTCTACAGAGGCTGGCCTGCAAGTACATGCATAGCAATGGCGACGGCATCTGCTAACCCAACGCTCCCGTCCTGGTTAACATCGCAAACGGGCAGATAGGAGGGTCCCTCAGCTCCGAAGTAAAGGTACCGCACCAAATCCACGAGATCGCCGATGTCGACCTTCCCATTCCAGTTCACATCTCCCCGATGGAGGTAGTCGAAAATGCCCTTGGCTCTGGCTATGTTGCTATCCAGCACGGAGAAGTCAAGGCTATCTCTGTAAGCAAACGGCAATTCGCGGTCGTAAAGCTCCGCAAAGTCATCAGCCTTTCGATGGAAACCGTATCCTGCTGCCAAGACCATGCCGAATCGGATCTGCTTTCCAGGATAGATCGTAAGAGGTCCAAACGATATCAAACACTGAGTGTCGGTGCTTCGTGAGAGCGGTGACGGCGGCGGCTGCCAACCTTCAGATGTATGATCGAGCCACATCTCGATCTGATCATAATCAAGCTCGCCGTTTGACATAATCGCGTACTTGTCAGCGTCGCTGTAAGCATAGCCGGTGACATGTATCCTTGCGCAATTGCTGATTCTGCACGGCCCCCAGCCATCCCCCGATGCATTCCACCAGTTGAAAGATAATTGCGACGTCCCGCCGACAGGTCCCAGGAGTGCAACGGCCATGGCGCCTGTAGCGCTGTGATTGTCGAAAGCGTAGGATTCTCCCGCCACCGCCGGATCGCCGTCATCGTCGGCGACCCATGCGTAGAAGACCGAATCTGATCCGTCTTCGCCGACTGCGAAATAACGAGAACCCGACCAGTCGTCCACACAGATTTCCGCCCAGTCTTCGGGGCCAAGACCCAGGTAGCCAGCGTCGCCATCGACATAGATTCCGATATAGGCGTTGCGGACCGGCACATGCCCCACGATGCTGATCACATACTCGATCAGAACGAACTCATCAATTGGGACCCCACCCCATGCAATCTGTCTCAAAAGGGCAATTCGGGTTTTGGATATAGGTGTATAGACACGTTTTTTCGTTGTTCGTTTCCCAATCGCTGTCTCCTGATTGAATCA
>JAGVNY010000228.1 GCA_020053015.1 Candidatus Zixiibacteriota bacterium
AGTGACAGTCCAAAGCTGCAGATGCTTATCCAGTCTTTCCGCAGTCAGGAGTGGCCGGGAAATGTGCGAGAGCTGAAGTTTGTCGTCAATCGCCTGATTGCGCTTGCGACGAAGAATGATATCGGAGAGATCGTGAACCTGTATGACCGGGAGAAGTCCAGTCTTCAAGTCGGGGGCGACGACTTGTGCCAGCGGGAACGATTGCGGGGGGCATTGCGGAAGAACGGTGACAACTGCTCGAAGGCGGCCAGAGAGCTGGGCGTACCGGAGTCGACCCTTCGTTATAAGCTCAAGAAGTTCGGCCCTACACTCTGACTCTGTCCTCATCAGTCTATTCCGTCAAACGGACAGGCCGCTTGACCTGTGAGAGCTTCACCAATCGTTTGATTCGCAACTCGCAGTCTATTCGCAAAATGGGGGTCCTCCGCAGCATGTTGCCAACAATGTGATGATGTTGCTGTTTGCAACCTCTGCGAAATTTCGCGAAGATTCCAGCGAGCTAAGTTCTCTCTGATGTATGTGCGGTCGGTCACCGTCGTCTTGGCGCAGATGTAACATCCAGTCTATTAAAGAGATCGTAAAAGACTGTTCTGAGGCGTCTCTGGTTCGGCAAGTTTGGCAAGCAGATTGCTGGCACAAGATCTGATGGCAAAGCAAGAAAGCTGGTTGGTAGAGAACAGCCCCTTTCAGAGGGGAAATTGTAGTGGTATCAATCAGCAGATATCGGAAACTGATAATGGTTCGAACGAAACGGGCGTCTGACGCACGGTCAAGGGAGCCCCCGGAGCTCATCTCAGCGACAGAAAGAACAGCCATCGGCGGCACATAGCACACCGATGGCTTCGGTCAGGTTATTGTTGACACACAACAACCCAAACAGTACAATTATGGAGAAAATCATGTCAGGTAGAAAGAGAATTCTTTGGTCTTGGCTCGCGGTTGGTATCGCCGCAGCGCTTCTGACGATCGCTGCTTATCTTAGCTGCGGCTGTCAGCGAACTCTGCCGAGTAACACGTCGAATCCGAGCGATGGCGGAGTTTCCGAAACTCCGATTACAGGCAATGGGACAATAGTTCCATTCAGCAGCGATGACCCTCAAACAGGGATTCGGTACTGGGGCAAGCTACATACGTACCGCAGCGAGTTCGGCAGAGAAAGAGCCGACATGCGACGAGAGGACAATGACGTTGTCAGTCAATCGATCAATCTGTACAGGCTCGGTTACAGTGATCTTCCCGAGGCAAACAACGTGATTATTGCTCATTGTGAGCAGGAAGGAGCAACGGCTACTTATGAGATGACCACAATAGCTTTTCGACGCAGTTCCGACACGACTGCGTGCGCTCTTGTGACGTATTTTGGTGACGAAGACCGATGGTATGTCGAGACGAATGAGGTAAAATTCGATCAGGCCCCCACAGACAGCGGATTTGTTCTTATCTCTGCGCCGGGAGAGCGAAACACCTGGCTGAAAACGTCCCCACCTAGACATCGAGCAAAGAACAACGACTTGTGTTTGGCCACTGCCGAAACCGCTTATGATCCGGGGAATCCGGAAGGATGGGACTGGAAAAGCTGGGGAAAATGCGTAATAAGTCGCACCGCCGCGGGTTGTATCGGGGCAGCCATCGGTTGCGTTTTTTCCGGCCCTGCCTATGGAGTGTGTGTCGTTGGCATCTGCGCCGGGTCGGCGCTCGGCGCCGAGTTGAGTTGTGCCGTGGACCAGTTTTTGGGGTTATAACGTTTTGTCAACGCAACGCAGTAGATTCGGACGACAGTTTGGGAGAAGGGAGGTAATTTGAATGGACAAGGCAAAGGAAAGGATCGGCATCTGGCCTGTAGCGATCTATACATTCATCGTCACATACATTAGCAGGTTTGTAACGCTCTTTCTAATAGGCGACAATGCGCCGTACTGGAAAGATCTGGTCGTCTCCATCGTCTGGGGTCTCATTTTCGGATGTCTCTTCGTCGTGAGTGTGAAGGGATATGACCGACTAAAGCGAAAGGTCCCTTCATCATAGCTGGTGGGTACTTGACAACGATATTGTCTGCGGCGTCGGGAATCCCGAGGTTGTCTCACAAGTGAGTAGGTCGGTGTCGGGTTTCTTCTTGCGCGTGGCGCAATCCGGAACCCGACCTACTCCAATTTGGGCAGCGTCGCGACATTGTGATCCCGGACGAACGTCCGGGGCACACGCGGGACACACGCGACAGTTTCGGGAGAAGGGAGGTAGTTCGAATGGACACAGCAAAGGAAAGGATCGGCGTCTGGCCAATTGCAATCTATTCATTCGTCTTCATGTTCATGAGCACGTTTGTAACGCCCTTGCTAATACAGGACGATGCACCGTTCTGGAAGCATCTGGTCGTCTCCATCGTCGGCGGCATCGTTTTCGGATGTCTCTTGCCCGTGGCTGTGAAGGTATATGACCGATTAAAGCGAAATATCCTTTCATCATAGCTGGTGGGTACTTGACAGCGATATTGTCTGCGGCGTCGGGAATCCCGAGGTTGTCTCACAAGTGAGTAGGTCGGCCTCCGGTTTCTTCTTGCGCGTGGCGCAATCCGGAACCCGACCTACTCCGTCAAGCATTTCACAACTTATGGGACAGCCTCTCCCTTCCCGACGCCGGATGTCACGAGGGGTTCCGTCAGGAAGGATTCCTGACGGCGCAATAGAGAAGGAGTAAACCGTTGACGGAAAGTGCGATCTTCTTTGCAGGCGGTACCATTTTCCTGATCGGCATTGGCTTTGTGCTGGCTGCGCTACGCCACCGAACGCCTGCTCATCCGCCAGTTCCCTGCTTCAACCCGAGGCAGTGGAGATTAGTGTGGAACATGCAGGACTGGTACACGCCGAAAGGGTTTCGCATGCAGTTGATCGGGTGGGAAGCTGTGAGCATAGGCTGCATTCTTATGATCATCTACTGGACCATCGCTAAGTAGCGGATCCTAAGGTCTCGGGCAGTCAATCGGCAAAAGCACTCAATTCCGCCGGCTATACAGGAAGTGGCTCAGATGGACGAGACAACCAGAAAGCGGCGCACGATGCTCGTTGGAGGCTTGGTTTGCGTCGTGGTCGCGATCGTACCTTGGTTGATCAATGACACGATGCCGTTCTGGCAGGCTGTGGCTACTGGTGCTACCGTAGGCGCCGCTGCAGGCGGCCTGTTTGTTGTTGCAGTGAAGGTGTATGACCGGTTGAAGCGAAAGGCAGCTTGACCGCCGCCTTTGGCCAAAGCTGACATGCAGGAATGTCGGGTTTTGTCTTGCGCTTCCGCATTCGGAACCTGACATACTCCGATTTGGGCAGCGTCGCGACATTGTGATCCCGGACGAACGTCCGGGGCACAGGTGAGAATTACCCAAACAAAGGAAGTAGGGAACATGATATCAACCAAAGAAGTGGTAGTGATTCTCCTTGGCGGATCTCTCTGCGGTTTGCTTCTCTCGCTGCCATTTGAGGAGCTTCCGTTATGGCAATGCATAGCAATCGGCCTCGCGGCAGGCGGCCTGTTTGTTGTCATCGTGAATCTCATTCGGCGACGGAAACCCAAGGCCGCGTAATCGCAGTCATTGCTTCGAGCTCACAAATCGGTAGTTTGTTGCATCTGACATAGTCCCCTTCCCTTTCAAAGCAAGGCGTCAAAGACTTCGCTCCGGCGCCTTCGGACTATTCACGCCGAGTTGCGGATTAGGCGGGCGGGCCGTATATTAACGGGATCGCCCGGTATCCGTGCCGGTGCATTGCCTTGGACGTCAGAAATAAGGTTTCGATTCATGAATGACAGCATGCGAGTCCTCCATTTGCTGGGGGAGCGTGTCAAAGAGCTCAGCGCTCTTCATCGCACTGCTCGAATCCTGCAGGATGAAACCAGACCGGCTGCGGAGACGCTCACCCAGGTCGTATCGCTCCTTCCGGCGGCGTGGCAATACCCCGAATCGACACGCGCGCGAATCGTCTTCGATGGTTCGGAATTCGCTACTACGGGGTTTGCGTCGACTGACTGGAGCCAACAGGCCAGGTTCAAGCTTCAATCGGGCGAAGAGGGACTGATAGAGGTATGCTACACGGTCGAAATGCCCCACGAGACCGAGGGTCCCTTCCTGGCCGAGGAGCGAGACCTCATCGATTCTCTTGCCGAGATGCTGAGGTCCTACCTTCAGCACAAGAAAGCGGATGACACGCTCAAGAAAGCGCACGACAGCCTCGAACAGCTTGTCAGGCAGCGGACAGCAGAGCTTCAGACCGCAAACAAGGCTCTGCGGTCACAAGTCGACGAGTACAGGCGTGCGCAGAAACAGATCGAGGCTCATCAGCGTGAGCTGAGCAGGCTGACCTCCGAGCTGTCTCTTGCCGAGGCGCGGGAGCGCCGTCTGATCGCAGGGGATCTGCACGACCACATCGGGCAGGCGCTCGCGTTCATCAAGATGAAAGTCTCGCTCTTTCAGGGCAACGCCGTATTCTGCGGCTTCGAGGATAGCCTCGCCGAAATCCTCACCCTGCTCGATCAAACAATCTCATACACACGAAATCTGACGTTTGAGCTGAGCCCGCCCGTTCTGTACGAGCTGGGGCTCACGCCCGCAATAGAATGGCTCGCCGAGAGTTTAGAGCGCAGGCATGGTCTGCGAACTGTGGTAAGAACGACTGGATTGCATCCTGCGCTGCCGGATGATCTGAAGGTTGTCCTCTTCAAGTCCGTTCAGGAGGCCTTGAATAACGTGACAGCGCATGCCGCAGCAACTGAAGCCGCGGTGACCGTTTCCGTTGGCTCTGAAACAGTAACGATTCAGGTTCGAGACAACGGCAAAGGATTCAATCCTGACACGGTGATCGCATCGGACGGTCACCATTTCGGTCTCTTCAGTATTCGAGAACGCCTCGGATATCTTGGCGGCAGCCTGAAGTTAGACTCCACGCCGGGGAATGGAACTACACTTACCCTGACTGCGCCGTACCACGCGTTGCGAGAGGACAGATGAACATCAGGATACTGCTTGCAGATGATCACAAGATGTTCCTCGACGGACTCCGGACGATGCTTGCGGGACTGAAAGGAGTCGAGGTAGTCGGCGAGGCGTTCGATGGCCATGAGTGCCTGCGCCTGGCACGCGAATTAAAACCTGATCTGATCCTGATGGATGTGTCGATGAGCGGGTTGAACGGAATCGAGACCACGCGCAAAGTCCTTCTCGAGAATCCGTCGACCCGCGTCATTGTGCTGTCGATGCACTCCGATCGCAGATACGTCGTGGAGTCATTGAAGTCAGGAGCCGTAGCTTACGTCCTGAAAGACTCGGCGTTTGACGAACTCGCTGAGGCGCTAAGATCTGCGATGAGTGACAAGATATATCTCAGCGGAAAGATTTCTGAAGCCGTAATCAAACATTACATCGGCCTGGCACGAAGCGACGAAAAGTCCGCTTATGTCCAGCTCACCGCTCGCGAGCGGGAAGTACTGCAGCTACTTGCAGAAGGTAACTCGACGAAGGACACCGCAACGAAACTGAGCCTCAGCGTCAAGACCATCGAGACCCACCGAAAGCAAATAATGGACAAGCTCAACATCCACAGCATCGCGGAGCTCACCAAGTATGCGATACGAGAGGGTCTGACTCCACTGGAGTAAATGCCTGCCACAAGGAAAATCGCAGCGTCCTATCAGGAAATCCCTGATTGCCTTCATCAATAGATCTCACTAACCTTCCAGCCGAACGTAGCTTTGGCGTTCTCTTTTCGTGACATGCAGAAACGGAGGTAGTTCGTGTTCGATACCGGCAATACTGGCTTCATGCTGGTGGCGACCAGCCTTGTCATGCTGATGACGCCCGGACTTGCTTTCTTCTATGGTGGGCTTGTTGGGCGACGCAATGTTCTCTCTATCATGATTCAGAGCTTCGTCTCAATGGGAGTGACCACGATTATCTGGTGGGCGTTCGGATTCTCGCTTTGTTTCAGCGGAGGCGAGGGCGGAATAATCGGCAATCTCGATATGGCTTTCCTTCGGGGAATCACCGCTGCGACTCCATTCGGAGACGGTCATATTCCCATGTTCGTCTTCTTCGCGTATCAGATGATGTTCGCCATTATAACACCGGCGCTGATAACCGGAGCATTCTCAAACCGGGTCAGGTTTGGAGCATACTTGCTGTTCCTTGTCGCTTGGCTGGTGCTTGTATACTTCCCGTTTGTTCATATGATATGGGGCGGAGGTTTGCTCGCAAAATGGGGAGTCCTCGACTTCGCGGGCGGAATTTGCGTGCACAACATTGCAGGTATGGCAGCGCTCGCTTCTGTGCTGTTCGTCGGCAGACGGCACGTCGCTGACGCTGTCCCGCACAGTATCCCGCTCGTAGCGCTCGGTACCGGATTGCTCTGGTTCGGCTGGTACGGGTTCAACGCGGGCAGTGAGCTGAAAGTCGATGCTATCACAGGGTTGGCATTTCTCAATACGGATATTGCCGCATCATTCGCGGGTCCCACATGGCTGCTGCTGGCATGGATCATGGAGCGCAAACCCAAGTTCCTCGGATTCCTCACCGGAGCTGTTGCCGGGCTTGCGACCATCACGCCGTGCGCGGGTTACGTTTCTCCAACAAGCGCCGCATTGATTGGGATTCTGTCGGGTGCAATCTGCTATTTGGCAGTAAGTCTTAAGAACAGGATGAAATGGGATGACGCGCTCGACGTATGGGGAGTACACGGGGTAGGCGGCATGATCGGGATCATCTTCCTCGGACTACTCGGATCGACGGCGGTCAATTCAGCAGGTGCGAACGGGTTGATCTACGGCGGCGGGGACTTCTTCGTGAAGCAGCTTGTGACAGTGATAGTCTCGTCTGTCTATGCGTTCGTTTTCACTTATGTAATGCTATGGGTCATCAACAAAGTCACGCCGGTCAGAACGACCGAAGTTGAAGAGAGAGAGCTCGACGAGTCGCTTCACGGCGAGTCAGCTTACGAGCAACTGTAGAATGGCAGAGGATTGTAACCGGAAGGGAAGGAGAACCAAAGTATGCGAGACGTTAGCATCGTATTCATCCTGCTGTCTGTGTGTTTTCTCTCGATAGCGCTGTCAGCCGACAGCTTCGCCCAGCAGAAACCGGAAGTCAGCCTCGGTGCGGATTTCGTGAGCAGATACAACTGGCGAGGGATTGATTTCGGTGACGCTCCGGCGATGCAGCCTTCGGTGACCCTATCTTACTATGGAGCCAAACTCGGATTCTGGGGATCATACGCATCGACTTTCGACGAAATCGATACATGGCTAAGCTACACGTTCACTCAGTCGAACGGAATAGCTTTCACGGGCATCGTGACAGACTACTATTTCCCAAACGCCGGCATCGACTTGTTCAATTTCAATAACTACGACGCGACCAAAGACGACACAATACCGGACCCGGGGGCACACACGGTTGAAGTCGGACTTTCAGTCACCGGTCCGGAGGCATTGCCGATCGAAGTCGCAGGATTCGTGAACATCCACAATGATGCGGGCAACTGTACCTATTTTCAGATAAGCTATCCGTTCAGCGTTCAGGAAACGAGCCTTGAAGTAGCGGTGGGAGCCACGGGAGGATCGAAGGACAACCCACACTACTATGGCTCCGATGATTTCGCCGTCATAAACATCGGACTGCGCGCGGACAAAGAGATCGCGATATCCGAACAATTCTCACTTCCGGTGTTTGTGTCGTTTGTGCTTAATCCCAAGGCCGAGCAGACGTTTATGGTGTTCGGTTTCACGATTTAGAGGGATGCTGCCCCGCAATCCGGGGTGGCGTTCCGGTTTACAAACCCTGCCCAAAGGATGCCGCGCAGAGATAATGCTGCGCGGTGTCCGAGATATCAATCGCAGAACCTGATGTTTTCTGTTGTTCTGGCAACAGATTCTCTATACAATTTCCTTCCGGCAGTCAAATGGAGGAAGCATTCACATGACGAGTATCAAAAGAGCATGCGCAGTTGTCACACTGCTATTCGCGTCCGCCGCCAGCGTTGTCGCCTGCACGAATCTTCTTGTTACAAAGAGCGCTTCGACGGATGGGTCTGTCATTATCACCTACACCTGCGACGGCGAATTTCACCCCATTCTCGAACGGATGCCAGCGGCTGACTACAAAGAAGGCGATTCGCTGGAAATCAAAGACTGGCATGACAATGTGCGCGGCAAAGTCAAGCAGGTTCCTCATACTTACGCCGTCGTGGGTGAGATGAATGAGCATCAACTGGCGATTGGCGAAACGACCTTCGACGGAAGGCTCGATCTCCAGGATTCTACCGGCTTCCTCGAGTACTGGGACATGATGTCGCTTGCTCTGCAGCGCGCGAAAACAGCCCGCGAGGCCATCAAAGTGATGAGCGATCTCGTTGACGAATATGGGTATCGATCAACGGGCGAATCCTTCTCAATAGCTGACAAGGAAGAAGCCTGGATAATGGAGATGATCGGTTCCGGAACCAGAGGGAAGGGAGCGATCTGGGTCGCCGTGAGAGTACCTGACGGATACATATCCTGCCATGCGAACAAAGCTCGCATCGGTGAATTCCCATTGGACGATCCGGAGAACTGCATCTACTCCGAGAATGTCATCTCATTCGCCATCGAGAAAGGATACTTTGACCCGAATGCCGGCAAACCGTTTCTGTTCAACGAGGCTTACTGCCCTTCGACACCGAGGAACCATCGCTACGGCGACGCTCGCGTCTGGAGTATTTTTCGCAGGGCCGCGCCATCGCTTAACCTCTCCCCTGACTGCCACAGAGCGGTGGAAGACGCTGAACCGTATCCGCTGTGGATCAAGCCGGACCAGAAGCTGTCGCTGAAAGATGTCTTCGCCTTGATGCGCGACCACTATGAAGGCACCGAGTTCGATATGACAATAGGTGTGGACGCAGGCCCCTACGGTTCGCCGAATCGCTGGCGCCCGATGACATGGACTCTGGACAGCGTCGACTACGTGTGGGAACGACCTATTTCCACTCAACAGACCGGGTTCTCATTCGTGTCGCAATCGCGCTCCTGGCTTCCCGACCAGATCGGCGGTGTCTACTGGTACGGTGTGGATGACACGTACATGACCTGCTATTTCCCGCTCTATTGCTGCATCGATTCGCTTCCGGAGTCGTATACCAGGGGCAGTCTGCAGAAATTCTCCTGGGATTCGGCGTGGTGGGTGTTCAATTTCGTCGCCAACTTCGCCAATCTCAAGTATTCATATATGGCGCCGGAGATTCTTGCAGTCCGGGCACAACTCGAGGATTCGCTTTTCGCCCTGCAGCCTGCGCTGGAAGATACCGCGAAGACGCTGTTGGCTCAAGCTCCAGATGCGGCCGTCAGACTGCTGACGGCGCATTCGGTCTCAAGCGGCGAGCATATCACTAACCGTTGGCGCGAACTCGGCGAATATCTGATGGTGAAATACAACGACGGCTATGTGAAAGACGAGAAGGGACGCCCGGAGGAAAAGGGCTATCCGGATAGCTGGCTCCGCAGCGTTGTTCGCGAACGCCCGGATCAGTTCAGGCTTCCGGTACGGGCCGATTCCGTGGCCGAGTCGCGGCTGGTCGATTGATTCTATCCTCTGTAGGGGCACAACATGTTGTGCCCTCGGCACGGCAGTGCCGTGCCGCCACACATCTCGTAGTCGAAAGCCTCGCTCTTTGCCCTTGAATTCAGCCACTGATTCGCTTTATTACGGGGTTGATTCATATCTTGTCGTGAAAGGACACGCCATGACAGTTGCCGCAACCAAACCCGCATCATCGCTTCCGCAACGGGCGGATATCGATAGCAAACACAAATGGAACCTGGCAGACATCTACAACAGCGAACAGGACTGGGAAGCCGACTTCACGGCTGCCGAGTCTTTGATCGAGAAGGCGAAGAGCTACCAGGGTCGACTTGCCGGCTCCGCTGGCATGCTTTTCGAGTGCCTTGAAAGCCGCAGCAAGCTCGGCCTCATCCGCGACAAGCTGCACGCATATGCGAGGCTCAATCAAGACATGGACAGCCGAGTCTCCAAGTATCAGGCTATGACAGACCGCGCAATATCGCTTTCAGCCCGGGCGTCCGCTGGGTTTGCATTTGTCGAACCGGAGCTGCTCAAAGTGTCCGACAGCGAGCTCCTGAAGCTTGCCGACCAATTCCCTCGCAAAGATATCTACGATTTCTACATCAAGGAGTTGATTCGCTCACGCGCCCATATCAGGTCGGAGGAGGTCGAAGAGCTTCTGGCCCAGTCGCTGGTCATGGCGCAAGGACCCGACAATGTATTCAACATGCTGGACAACGCCGATCTCAAGTATCCGGTGATCAAGGACGAGAACGGAGAGGATCTTCAGCTTACAAAACAGCGATACAACAAGATCATTCTGGAGTCATCAAGCCAGCAACTGCGCCGCACTGCAAGCGATGCTTTCATGTCAGCCTACAAGGCGCATGTCAACACAGCATCGGCAGCGCTGTCGAACGCAGTCAATAAAGACATCTTCTATGCCCGAGCCAGGCGTTTTGACAGCTCGCTTCACCATTCACTGGACGCAGGCAATATCCCCGTCTCGGTCTACCACAATCTTCTCGACACGACGGAAGCGGGACTGGAGGGCTTGCATAAGTGGATCGCGGCGAGAAAGCGCGTGTTGAAACTCGAATCGCTGTACACTTACGACGTCTACTGTCCGCTTTTCCCCGAGCAGAAATACAGCGTCCCTTACGGCAAGGCGGTGGATCATGTCCTCGAAGCGATTGCACCGCTCGGTGAGAAGTATCGCACCGCATTGAACGAAGGCTTCAATCGCAACTGGGTTGACGTTTACGAGACCGAGGGCAAACGCGGAGGCGCGTATAGCTGGGGCAACTACGCATCCCATCCGTTTGTGCTGATGAACTACAACGACACGATCGAGAACATGTTTACGCTGGCTCATGAAATGGGTCATGCTATGCACAGCTATCTTTCGAACAAATCGCAACCCTACCCCAAAGCGTCCTATTCGATCTTCGTAGCGGAGGTGGCCTCGACGCTGAACGAGGGGCTGCTCCTCCAGCGCCTGTTGAGAAGCACCACTGATGATAAACAGAAGCTGTTTCTCCTGAATAGACATATCGACAGCACGCTTGGCACGTTTCTCCATCAGGTCATGTTCGCACGGTTTGAGATGATGATCCACGAGGCCGTAGAGCAGGGCGGCGCCCTTTCGCCGGAGATCATGAGCGAAATGTGGGAGAAGCTGACGCTCAAATACTACGGACCCGCAATGACTCTGGATGATTACGCAAGGTACAAATGGGCGCGAATACCGCATTTCTACTGGACGTTTTATGTATTCCAGTATGCCACATCATATGCGGCGTCACAGGCGATACTCAGCAAGTTCCTCGCAGGCGAAGCGGGCATCGTAGACAAATATCTGGATCTGTTGTCATCAGGCGGAAACGACCATCCCATCGAGCAGTTGAAGAAATGCGGCGTCGACATGACGACCCCTGCGCCAATTGAGGCGACGCTCAAGCTGTTCGCGCGCGAGGTTGACGAGCTCGATCGGCTCGCGCGTTAGGTTGTATGTGTGCTCAGAGTGCGCGGGATAACTTGAAACGGCGGTTAGCATGAAATTCACATGGTCAAATACAACGAGAGTCATCTTCGGCGTCGGCGAATTCGCCCGGCTCGGTGAGGAGGCCGCCAAGCTTGGCAAGAGAGCGCTGGTGGTCACCGGCAAGACATCTGCGAAGAAAACAGGTCTTGTTGACAGAGCTGTCGAGCTGCTGGAGAAGTCAGGAGTCGAGGCAATAGTCTTCGACGACATAGAGCCGAACCCCAGATCGACAACGGTAGACCGGGCTGCGGCAGTCGTGAAGGAGACCGGATGCGATTTCGTGATCGGTCTTGGTGGCGGATCTCCGATGGATTCCGCCAAAGCCATCGCGGTAGTGTCGGCATGTGGCGGCTCGATATGGGATTACATCCTCAGCAAGCCCGGAAAGAAAGTGCGGACAGTGGATGCCGCTCTGCCCATCGTCACGGTGCCAACGCTCGCAGCGACCGGGTCGGAAGCTAACGGCGGAGCGGTGATCTCAAACTGGGAACTGCACGAGAAAGCCGCATTGATCCACCCACTCATGTACCCGAGGTTCTCTATTGTCGATCCCGGACTGACTGTGACAGTTTCTCCCGAATACACCGGTGACGGCGGGATTGACATCATATCGCACGTCTTAGAGAGCTACTGTTCCAGCACCGCATACACGCCGTTGCAGGACCGATTCTCCGAAGGCGTGATTCGAACTGTAATGGAGCACCTTCCACGAGCGATGGCAAACGGCAATGATGTCGAGGCCAGAACTCATCTGTCATGGGCTTCTACAGTGGCGCTGTCAGGAATGGTGAACGGCGGTCGTCCAGGGGGCTTCCCCTTGCACTGGATGGAACACGTTGTCTCCGCGCACTACGACATATCGCACGGTCGAGGGCTGGCGATCCTGATGCCACATTTGATGAGACACACTGCAGAGAAGAAACCAGACAAGTATGTGCAATTCGCGAGAAACGTCTTCTTTGCGGATGTCGCGGAGCAGAAACCTGCCGTCGCAGCCGAAGCGGGTATTTCGCAGTTTGAACGCTGGATGAAGAGCTGTGGGGTCTACAGCACGCTGTCTCAAGCGAATATCAGCTCTGACAAGTTTGGCACGATGGCGGATGATGTAATTCGCATATATGGGTACGGCAAGGATTACATCGACAACGCCCGTCCTCTCTACAGGCAAGATATAGAGCAAATCTATCGCATGGCGCTGTGAGTGTGAATACTACCTACGTTGCAACCTACCAACCCACATTAGTTATCCTTCCGGCGGAGGGGAGTGTTGAAACACCCCGGAGAGAGACATTCTCCGTAGGTCGGGTTCCGAGTGACGCGAAGCGGAACGAGAAACCCGACAACAGCTTGTCGGCTTTCTTTCCCGACCTCCGGTCGCGCTCGGAAGCCGACCTACAAGGTCTTTCAACACTCCCGGAAGCAGGAATCCAGCGCCTCTCTTCCAGTCAGAACATGTGGGATAGTCTTTTTGCTCAGAATGACAGCGTGTCAGCGCTTGTTCTTGTCATTTCCCGCAAGCGGGGAATCCGGTCTCTTCGGTTCTTCAGGATTATCGAAACTGCCTTCAGGCATGCGGAATGAAGTGTGGAAATTCCAGCAAATCCCGATACGAAATCGCTAATCGACGAGTCAGGAGCGAGGACTGAGGAGAGAAGGCGCGCCGGCTACTTCATAGCCGCCTTCTCAACAGTGTCGTCGGGACTGTCGACCGTGGTCGGCAAATGGAATCTCGAATCGATTCCGACGATGCTGATGAACAGCCTCATCTTCACGATCGCTACGATAATCCTATCCGGACCGTTGATAGCAAAGAGAGGACTCCGCGGCCTGTTCTCACTGTCACGCAAAGCGTGGCTCTGGGTAATGCTGTTTACTGTAAGTTCGTGGTTCGCGGTGTGGGCGTTCTGGGCTGGAGTTAATAGGATGGACCCAACGCTCGCGGCGTTTCTCAATCGCGCTGAGGTGCCCGTCGCCATAGCTCTGGGGATCGTGTTTTTGAAGGAGCGGTTCACTAAGTTCGAAACGCTCGGGGCCATACTTGCAATTGCCGGCATCGTTGTTATGCGCATTACACTCCGCATTGAGTATTCATCAGGTTTCTGGCTCGTGCTGCTGGGGTCGCTCCTGTTTGGAGTGACCGAGTTCATATCCAAGATCGCCGTCAGCCACGTCGAGCCGACAGTGCTCGCGTACATCCGCAACGGATTGCTTGCTGTCGGATACTGGACTGTGCTGCTCACAACTGATTACTCGTTCGACGGACTGAATCGCGTATGGCTTGGAGTGCTCGCGCTTGGGCTTCTCGGGCCGATTCTCTCGAGGCTCTTCTACCTGAAGGCGTTGCAGCGTCTTCAGCTTTCCAAAGTTGCCGTCATAAGCCAGAGCCAGCCCGTTGTCGTTGTGCTCGTGTCGCTGCTCGCCTTCGGACAGCTTCCAACACTCCGCGAGATTGCAGGTGGTATTCTTCTGACTTCAGGCTGTCTAATTCTAGTGATATCCGATGGAGCGGCCACTTACCGCATGAGTCGCAATCGTCCATGCGCATCCGGATCGAATGGATGAGTATATATGCACGAATAGGAAACCGATATAGCCGTGGCTCAACAATACATCAGAATGGAGGTGCATCGAGCCGAGCCCTGTCGCAGCCAAACAGCGTCCACTGCAACGACATGATACAGGCGCCGACTGCCTGTGACATTGATCCACACTTCACAGACGGAGATCAACGTGATATGCCTGGAAGAGAGGAGTTCGCACCAGCCGGCATGACCGCCGAAACATCACTTCAGAGACTCAAGAAGGGCAATGCCCGCTTCGCCTCGGGAAATACAATTCACCCTAACTTAGATTCAACTAGGCGAATTGAGACGTTCAACGGCGGTCAGAAACCATTCGTGACAGTCTTCACATGCTCCGACTCTCGTGTTCCGCCGGAGTTAATATTCGATCAGGGAATCGGAGACATGTTTGTGATTCGCGTGGCCGGACATGTCTGCGGACTTCATGAAGTAGCCACCGTCGAGCTCGGCGTCGAGCGCCTCAATACTCCATTGCTTCTCATACTGGGGCATTCGAAGTGCTGGGCCGTCACCGCTGTAGCGACGGGCCTGCAGATGCATGGAAACGTCTTACAGCTGAGAGAGTATATCGGCCCCGCTGTTGCGAAGGCTCAGTCAAGAAACCCTGTCATGCACGGAACAGAACTAGTGCAGGCTGCCATAGAGGAGAATGTGTGGAAGTCAATTGAGGACATCTTCTCCCGAAGCCAGGTGGTGAGAGAACTAACTCGTTCCGGCAGACTATCCGTCGTAGGCGCCATCTACGACACGGAAGGTGGCCATGTGAAGTGGCTCGGCGCGCACCCTGAGCAGAGCGGTCTGTTGTCGGTTCGGGACGACTAAATCCACCAGCAGTGCATGACGCGTCGGGCTCTGCTCCGATGTCTATTGTGGTCGCGAAAACAAAGGAGGAGTAATCACCCGATCTGCAATGTCGCGCATTTGAGGTATTCGAAAAGTTGCGACGGGTCTTGCTCCCCGCGAAGCGGGGAGTGTGACCCGGCGCCCTTTCAAGTGGTTGCGGGCAGGTCACAACCACGACTTCGTCGCGGTCAAGACCTGCCCGAACACTATACGCC
>JAGVNY010000151.1 GCA_020053015.1 Candidatus Zixiibacteriota bacterium
GGATCAATATCAAGGCCCGCAAGGATTTCGAGAGCGCTTTCGTAATAGAACTGCGCCTCAAGCCAATTCGAGTCCAGAGTTGCGTCGAAACCCATCTTGTAATTCTCTTCAGCAAGATCAAGCTGATACTTCATTTCGTCGTCAATGTAGTAATCGTAAGGTATGGAGTCGTTTGCCGCGTCCTCAACATAGTATCCTTCTGCGCCAAACTGCATCGTGTCCGAGGGCGAAGTCATTCTCTCGCCTTCAGCGCCATACCTGACACGACTACTGCTGCAGGAGACTGCTACCAGAGCAGTGAGGAGCAGCAGTGTCGTTACCGTAGGGTTCTTCAGTGTTTGCATGGTCTCCTCTGGAACACCCCCACTCAGATGAAACATCATTAAACAGCGCCACACATTCAGAAGCTATCAGGCTCTGTTTTCCAACTCCTTGACTGCCAACGCCATAATACTTTTACCAAAACTCCGTTGTCAAGGCTTTTTTGCCTCTATTTTGTATTATCGGTTATGGGACATGAACTTGTGAGTTTTTTTGAGGCGAAACTGCCCATTTTGGCACCTTCCTGTCAATCTGAACCAGCCACCTTGTCGACGATTCCGGTGTCCAGTTCATCAAACCAGGGGCCGCCCGGATGTTTCCTGAACCACGTCATTTGCCGTTTGGCGTAGTTTCGCGTGGCCTGCTGGAACTTAGAGAGCATTTGCTGTTCATCCATCAAACCGTCCAAATGGGCACAAACCTCCGAGTAGCCAACGATTTTGCTCGCGAAGTCGCCCGAAAGGATGCCTTTCTCTTTCAGGTTTCGAGCCTCATCCAGCAGACCTGCGCCGAGCATATCAATGCACCTGAGATCGATGCGTCGGTAAAGCTCATCGCGAGATAGACTAAGTCCAGCGAATGTGAAGCGGAAGGGCGAGGGTCGCATTTCACCGCTCTGCATCAGTTGCGACCGTGTCTTGCCCGTAAGATGATATAGCTCAAGAGCTCTTATCACCCTGACTGTGTCGTTCGGTTTCAGCGCCGACGCCGAGTCAGGATCAACTTCCGCAAGACGCTTGTGAAGGGCCGCGGCTCCCTGCTCATGGACGATGGTTTCGAATTCGGCCCGGAGGCTCTTGTCAGCGGAAGGGGCCTGAACAATACCGTCTGTCATCACTTTCAGATAGAAGCCGGTTCCGACAGTCATGATCGGCACTCTGCCGCGATCCAGGATGTCGCGTATCGCATTCTCAGCCATCAACTTGAACTCAAAGGCGTTGAGGAACCGAACTGGCGGCGCGACGTCTATGAGGTGAAATCGCACACGCGCTCTGTCTTCGGCGCTCGGCTTGGCCGTTCCGATATCCAGATTCCGGAACACTTGGCGCGAATCACACGACACGATTTCGCCGCCAAGGCGTTCTGCGACTGCGATTGCAGTAGAGGTCTTGCCGACAGCAGTCGGCCCGAAAATCACGAGGACTCTCGGCCCTTCACCTGCCAAACCGCTTCTCCAGCTCCGATTTGGTCAACTTGATAAGAGTGGGGCGACCGTGGGGGCAGACGTACGGATTCTGGCAAAGAAACAGGTCGGAGACCAGTGCGCTCTTCTCCTCATCCGTGAGGCGATCACCAGCCATGACAGCTGCTCGGCACGCGAAACTCTGAGCCATCTTTTTGTGTAGATTCTCGCCTTCCATCTCGACGCCCGCGAGATCGTCAATCATGCTCCTGTACAATCGCTCCGGATTGGATGCGCCTGCTGCAGCCGGCATCGCGTAGATCGCCACACTTCGCAGTCCGAATGGTCGCACCTCGAAACCGAGTCGATTGAGGTCGTCTATTGTCGATGTTGCGACCTGAAACGAGGCTGCGTCGAGCTCAACATTGATAGGAAACAGGAGCTTTTGAGACGCGAAGGCTGCTTGGTCAAAAGACGCAAGCGCCTTTTCATAGAGAATCCTTTCGTGCGCAGCGTGTTGATCGACTATGTAGATAGCCTCGCCCGAGAAGGCGATCAGGTAAAGATCGCCAAATCCGACAACGCGATACGGAGCGAGCGAGTATGGCCGTCTCGATTCATGAGTGGCTCCGTTTGTTTGCCGAGTATCCCGGGTTGACACCACTTGGTCGGTCTCAGCATTGGCGACGTCATCCGAAGTTGTATCGGAGCGAGACGTTGGAGTTGTGTGGCCTTTCTCCGCGAGCTCAATCGCAGTCTGATCGGCGGTTACCTCAAGAGGTACATGGCTCCTGTGAAATGCGTCAACCGCGGATTCCAGGCGTGACTGTCTTGCCTCCGTTCCGGCAGGGCTACCAGTGTCCGAAATAGAGATGCCGGGTATAACGTCAGGCTGTCGTACCGCGTTCTGAACCGCGTGATATACCACATGGTAGAGAGCGCGTTCATCTTTGAACCGAACTTCACTCTTCGTCGGAGACACGTTCACGTCGACAGCGTCCGGAGCAACGTCGATATAGAGCGCACCCTGCGGATAGCAGCCCTTCGGCAGGAGTTCCCCGTACGCTGACATTACGGCCGCATGAACGAGCCTCGATGAGACGGGGCGCCGGTTGACGAAGAAATAGGCCTCCATCCTGTGCCTCTTCGCGTCGGACGGAATCGAAAGAAAGCCTGTGAGATGCAGCGGATCAGATTGATCGTTGAAAGTGATGAATCTTCGGAACAACTCCTCGCCGTAAACATCACACACACGCTGTGCGAGCGAATCGGCTGGCTGAAGGTCGATGACGACCCGTCCATCTGACACGAGCCTGAATCCCGCTCGCTCATGGGCCAACGAAAGAGCAGTAGTGACAGCAATCACTTGACGGGTTTCAGTCGTTATCGACTTGAGGAACTTCCTGCGGGCCGGCAGATTGTGGAACAGCTCCCTGACTTCGATCTTGGTGCCAACCGGACAGCCGTGAGGGACAGGAAGAGCATCGCTTCCGTCCTCCATCCGTATTCGGGCGCCATCGGCGAAATCAGCTGAGCGAGTGATGAGTTCGAACAGCGATACTGATGCTATTGACGGCAGCGCCTCGCCTCTGAAGCCGAGCGTTGAAATCGCGAAGAGGTCATCTACCGACGATATCTTGCTCGTCGCATGGCGGGTAAGCGAAATGAGAGCTTCGTCGGGCGTCATGCCAATGCCGTCATCAGTAACTTTGACAAGTCTAACCCCGCCCATCTCAATCTCTATTGAAATCCTCTTCGCTTGCGCGTCGATTGAGTTTTCGACGAGCTCTTTGACGACGGATGCGGGGCGCTCTACAACTTCGCCTGCAGCTATCTTATTGATCAAACTGTCCGGAAGGATTCTTATTCTACTTGGCTTCATCGGCGATCCGTTTCAGTTCGGCCAAGAGGTTTAGGGCTTCAAGCGGGGTCATCTTCTCTGGCTGAACTGCGAGAATTCTTTCATGAATCCGGTCGCGCAGCCTGTCTGAATCGCCATACTTGAACGCAAACAGGTCTTTGTCCTCAGAGTTATTGGCGGGCTGATTGTCGGCAGCAAAGAAGGTACCCTCCTCGACCTTTGTCAGCACGGCTTTGGCCCGATCGGTTACTTCCGCCGGCAGTCCTGCAAGCCTTGCTACCTCGATCCCGTAGGAGTCATCGCAACCGCCGGGAAGAATCTTGCGCAGGAAGATGATCTGATCCTGCCATTCCCTGACTGCAACCTGGTAGTTCTTGACGCGCTTGAATCGTGCTGCCAGTTCCGTCAGCTCGTGATAGTGCGTGGCAAACAGAGTTCTTGCCTGTCGCCCAGATGTCTCGTGCAGGTACTCGGAGACCGACCAGGCAATGGCTAACCCATCGAATGTTGACGTTCCCCTGCCGATCTCATCGAGAAGAATGAGGCTTCTGGATGTAGTATTGTTCAATATGTTCGCTGTCTCGTTCATCTCCACGAGAAACGTGGACTGGCCAAGTGTCAGCTTATCAGTCGCACCCACTCTCGTGAATATCCTGTCCGCGATTCCGACTGTGGCCGCATCCGCAGGAACGAACGATCCGACCTGCGCGAGCAACACTATCAAGCCGACCTGTCGGAGGTAAGTGGACTTGCCTGCCATATTAGGACCGGTAATGATGTGCACCTGTGACTTGCCAGCGTCGAGAAGTGTATCGTTGGGCACAAAACTGCCGGATGGCAGTATGTTCTCAAGCACAGGATGCCTTCCATTGCGGATGTCGATCACAAGCGAATCGCAAACCGTCGGTCTTATATAGCGATTTCTGTCAGCCACCGAGGCAAAGGACGCGATGACGTCGGTCACCGCAACAAATAGCGCTGCGGCCTGGACGAGCGCAGTGTTTTCGGAGAGCTTGATACGCAGCTCTTCGAAAAGCCGTTGCTCAAGAGCGTTGATCTTCTCTTCGGCGGTCAGGACAAGGTCTTCCCTTTCTTTGAGATCGGGAGTTATGAATCGCTCGGCGGACACAAGCGTTTGCTTGCGCACATAGTCCTGCGGCACTTTGGACAAGTGGGGATTGGTTACTTCGATGTAGTAGCCAAACACTCTGTTGAAACCGACTTTCAGCGCAGATATACCTGTGCGCGCCCGTTCCCGCTCCTGCAGTGATGCTATCCAGTCCTTTGCAGATTTGATATCGTCCTTCATCTGATCGAGAGATGGATCGAACTCACGCCTGAAGATACCGCCTTCGCTCAACGACTGCGGAGGTTCGTCGACAATCGCGCTGCGGATCAAAGTCGATAGACTATTGAGATGCAATGGTTCGATGCCAATAGACGTCAAGGCCGGAGACATGAGAGTCGCTGTCGTCTTGTTCAGGCAAAGAGTTTCTTCCAGCGACTTCGCGAGGGCGATCATATCCCGCGGCGAGAGGCGCAACGAGCCCAGCTTTCCGGCGAGACGCTCGAGATCAGAAATTCGGCCAAGGACTTCGACGACAGCTTTGCGCTCGACTCTCTTTTCCAGGAGCTCTGCGACTGCGTCCTGTCGGCGGATGATGCTACTCTGGTCAACAAGCGGCAGCGTAAGCCATCTTCTGAGGAGCCTTGCACCCATTGCGGTGCGGGTCAGGTTCACGTGGTGATATAGGGAATTCACACCATCTGATGCAGCAATGATCTCCAGATTCGAGAGTGTAGCATTGTCGAGAAACATGAACTGATCCGACGCAGTTCTGCTCAACTTCGTGATATGCTTCAGCGCGCCCATCTTGGTTTCTCTGAGATAGGCCATTAGTGCGCCTGCAGCGCGGACTCCGGCAGTGACATGGTCGAATCCGAAGCCATCTAACGACACAACCCGGAAATGCTCGCAGAGACGCTCCAGCGCGTGATGTCCATCGAACTTCCAGCCGTCTATGAGAGTCACGGATGTCTTCAAGCCCAGTTTGGCAAGACCTTTCGCGAAAGCCTCATCTGTCTCGGTGATTACAATTTCTGATGGCTGCAGGTTCATTATTCTGTCGGACAAGGCAGCCTCCGGGATGACATCCGCTATGAACTCGCCTGTGGACAGATCGACGTACGAGAGACCGACGGCTCCGCCATCTCGCACAAAACCGGCAAGGTAGTTGTTAGAATCTGACCTAAGGGCGCCGTCTATTGCCACGGTTCCCGGCGTGATAATCTCGATCACCTCTCGACGCACCAACCCACGAGCGAGCATGGGGTCCTCGGTCTGCTCGCAGATGACGACCTTTTCGCCTGCTTCAACCAATCTGGTCAGGTACTTCTCGGCAGCGTGGTAGGGTACTCCAGCCAGTGGGACATCTCCGTTCTTTCCATGCGCCCGGGATGTCAGAGCGATTCCGAGAATCGGCGCAGCTTTCTGCGCGTCCTCGCCGAACATCTCGTAGAAGTCGCCCATTCGGAAGAAGAGA
Organism: Candidatus Zixiibacteriota bacterium; assembly: GCA_020053015.1. Classification (GTDB taxonomy): domain Bacteria; phylum Zixibacteria; class MSB-5A5; order JAABVY01; family JAHJOQ01; genus JAGVNY01. The sequence continues at coordinate 5,849 of JAGVNY010000151.1, forward strand.
ATCTTGTCGGGATATTCGCGCTTGATTCGATAGTACTGTTCGAGAAGCGGTGTTAGTCTCTCTGACATCGGAGTGATTATCTGATGGCGACGCGGTAGTTGCCCGGAAACAGCCGCTCAAGCTTCTCTTTGTCACGAGATGCCGACTCCTGCGATCCGTACACTCCGGCTCTCACCAGCCAGTATCTCTTGTCACCGATCACCTTGCTCTGCATGTCAGCCGACCAACCGCCAGTGTTCAGCTTGCCCATCAGAAGCTCTGCCTCCGATCTGTCGCCGTAGAGCCCCATCTCGATCGTATACACGATGCTTGCGAGCGACTCAGCCTTGCCGGAGGACTGCGATCCGGTCTGCGACAGAATCAGGTCCGCCAACTCGGCATCGCCTAAGAACGAGCCGAATCTCTCGTTCAGCAAGTTGTAGCCAACGAGAGCGTTCTCTTTGTCGCCCCTGCCTGCTGCAATGTAGGACTTGAGATACAGCGCCGCGGCCGACACTTCCCCACCTGACGATACGACTGGCGCGATGGTCTTAGTGGCCTTGGCAACGTCACCGCGCAAAGCGCTCGCGGAAGCAGACCCTATGGTCCCCCATCCTGCAAATTGAGTCCGCTCGAAGACGTCGTCAACTGCTCGAAACTCGTCGTCAGCCGAGCCGAAATCGCCGAGTTTTGCGTACGATGCTGCGCCGAACCATAACAACCGAAGGCCGTGGATGTCAGCATCCGCCTGATCGCGGTAGTCATCGCACACGGCAACTGCGTCAGTATATCGTCCGAGACGGAAATAGAGATCTGCAAGCTCTGCAGCCATTCGGCCGCAGTCGTGTTCGCAAAGGCTTAGACTTCGCTGCAGAAACTCCTCGCAAGAAGCGGCGTCCGATTCAAGCCTCGATTTGTAGTAAAGGTTGATCGCATCCACGAAATCATCTTGCGCGATGGCTTCGACTTCCTGCCGGGCAGCCTCAAGATCACCCCGAGAAATCGCAGTTTCGACAGCCGTGTAGCGGTCAGCAACAGAAGCCGCAAGAAGATCGGCGGCAGAAAGAAACGCCACCGACATGGCTGTGAGAGCAAGTCTGCGCATCTCAGATCGACAATTTGTCGGCGGGATGGAGAGTCTCAACCGTGCGGCTGAGAACCTGTGCGGCCTCGTTGTACTTCTTCTCTTCGCGATACAGCTTAAGGAGTCCCACGAGAGCTGGGCGGTAGTCCGGCTTCGCGTCGAGCACTTGAAGGTAAATCTCCTCGGCCTGCAGAGTCTCACCCTTCTTCTCGGCGAGCGTTGCAAGACCTGTCAGGGCCGCGAGATTCTGTTTGTCCTTCTCGATGACTTTGAGGTAAAGATCTTCTATTTCGCCGAACTGGCCGAGATCGAAAAGCGCCTTCTTGAGCCTTCCGAAAACCAACTCGGCCTTTCTCGGATTCACTTCTATTATCTCGCGCCACGACTTAACGGCGTCTTCGAGACGTCCCTCTTGATCGTAGGCATCACCTAAACCCACGACTGCATCGGCGCACGCAGGATCGAGTTTAAGCGCTTCCTTGTACTCGACCCTAGCCTTGTGATGTTCACCGTCTGCCAGCAGCTTCTTTGCCACTCTGAGCTTGAACTTGGCAAGCGATGACTTGTCGCGATTGCGGGTAGCGTCGAGATAGTCCGAGCCGGCCTTGAAGGCATCTTCCCAACGCTCAGACTTCTCATAAAGCTCCACCAGCATCTTGGAAGCCGTTCCTTTTTGATTCGGCATGTGCGAGAGCTCTTTCAAAAAATGCTCGGCAGCTTCCAGCTTTCCGTTGGCTCGATGGTCCTCGACGAGATTGTAAAGAATCTTGACCCGATCGACAGGATCGACGTTTAGCCGCGTGCTTAGATCCATCGACAACTGAAGCGATTTCGAGTGCATGCCTCTTTGGCGAAGAAGTCCTGCAAGGCGGATGTAGGCATCGACGTTATTGGAGTCAGTCGTGACCGTCTCCTTGAGCTTCAAGAATGCGAGAGTATGATTGCCGTCAAGGAGCGCCCTCAGCGCTTCAATGTAACTTTGATTGGGAGTGTCATCGCGTCGCTGAGGTCTCCGCAAATAGTAGTATCCGCCAATCGCAGCAGCGGACAGAAAAAGAAGAAGCAATATCCATCCAAGAACGGTCATTCGTGCTTGACCTCACTTTCCTCGAGCTTATCGATATCCTCAAGCGAACGATTCCTGAGCGCGGCAAGCTCCATCTCCAGATGCTGCACTCTCTTGCGGCTGCTTCGCATCTCAGCCGACATCTTAAGTGACTGCGCTATAGTAAGAACGAAGCTCACAAGGATGCCGACGCAAAACGCGCACAGAATGATGAGCGTGAGCGGGACAGCCGGTATCTCTCGATCCGGCATAAAGATCGACACTTTCTGGGATGAGTTTAGCACGGCGAACCCGAGTACAACCACGAGAAGTGCAAGAATCAGCAGGTATCTCACCGCCCACATATTTCCTCCTCAGGCTTGGTCTTGTAAACCTAAGCCCGAACGCATTGACCTGTCAATAAAAAAGCTCATGGCCTCTTACTGTCCTGCGTTTTTGCTTTCAGTTCGAACGGTTGCGGTGTCCGCCTTAGGCGGTTCCGCCCCAGACTTCAAGAACACGAAGCTTTCGATCATCCTATCGAAATCAGAGTCCAACTCTCGAATCAATTCCCTCTCCGCTACACACTCAATCAGCACAATACCGCTTTCGGTCTCCAGAGCATAGATTCTGCCGCTCATGTAGTCCGAAAGAATCACTTCTCCCTCGAACGCCCAGTAATACTGCTTTCGGCCGTCAATCCTTACGCCGTGGCGCCCGCCAACCTTGACGGATCGATCCCTTTGCGGCTCAAAGCTATACTTGGACTCCGTCTGAAGCATAACAAATTTCTTCTCAGCCTTGGATTTCAGCTTGTCCTTGTATTTCGGATCAAAGATAAGGTCTTTGTATTCCTTGGCGGTCTTGTCGATGCTCGCAGCAAGCACAGTCACCTGAGGTTGAGTGAAGTAGTCCCTGTAGTCAGCAAATTGCGGGAGGACAGTGGGGTTCTTCATTATGAGAACAACTCGTTCGATATCATCCCGGCTGTATACTTTATCGAATTTCCAGGTGGCGGGTTTGGTGAAAGAGAAGCCAAACACGTTGTCCATGTATACTGAGTCGTCCACGACAGCGCCAGCGTCCTTACTTCCTGCGACCGCCTGCTGAACCGACAGTGTCATTGACAGAGAGAGCAGAACCAACGATATGGATTGTAGTCTTCCCACAATTCCACTCCTTTCCTTATGTCTGACACAATCTTATCATACTGCATCATGGCTGTCAAGACCATTGTTGCCGACATATTGTTGTATGTAGGTCGGGAAGCCGAGGTTTCACGCAAATCACTTGAGAAAGACCAGCTTTTTCGTTTGGCTCACCCCGTTGACAGAAAGCCGATAGAAATAGACTCCACTGGCCGCGTGTCCCCCGGATCGGTCTACGCCGTTCCATGCAAGCGAGTACGCGCCGGCTGAGAGTGGTTGAGCCACCAAAGTTGCCGTCATCTCACCAAGTATGTTGAATATGTCGAGGTTTACAAATCGGCCGTCTGACGAACCAGGAATCGAGAATTCAATCCGCGTCTCGCCATTGAACGGATTGGGATAGTTCTGCTCAAGCGAGAACGCCTGCGGTAACAGACGTCCGTCGTCCCTGATGAGTCGGTATGAGAATAGCATGACGCTGTAATGATCGGCGACTGCGAGGATTCCGCCCTGGGCGTCTACTCTCTCGGCCACACCCAGCGTCGGCTGCTGAGCCAGTAGCGTCGGCATCGAAATGTCCCTTACATCGAAAACTGCAACGCCGGAGCCTCCGAGGGCAGCGAACATGGTGCTATCTTGCCAGTCGAATGCAATGTTAATGAAGGGTGTTCCCGGGAGCAGTCGTTCGATTTCCTCACCGATACCGAAGCCGTCCATCCTGCATACGCTTAGCCCGAAAGAACCTCCGAGATAGCAAACGTCATCGAAGACTTCGAGCACGTTGATCTTGCCGGGTATCGCAAACTCGCCGACTACGGGAAGCACCGCACCCCGACCGATTTCGCTCCCATCGTAGATCATACCTTCTGCACCCTTGACCGAGGCCGTGTATAGGTACCCATACGCCCACTCAGCTGCTGTCAGAGTGCCCCTCGATGGGACATCAGTGTAAGCGACTATCGGATAGAAGATTTCCCCTTCCTCGTCAACTCTTTGGATTCTGACCAGACTCGTGCCATCAGCGCCGTAAGCGATGATGTCGATCTGCCCGCTATCAACGTGACTCGCCTTCACCTCAATCAGGTCACCGTACGCGAAGAGGCTCTTTATGTCCTGTGCAATGCAGCAAGGCCTCAGCGCCTGAATAACATGAGTGTAGCTCTTTCCATCTGATCCCGCCTCTGAAGCAAGGACCAGTGAATCGAGTGATTCAACAGCGCCGAACCCGGAAGTCGATGTAACGCGGGAGACCAGAGTTGGAGCTCCATCGTCCGCTGCCTGCCAAATCACGAGGTCGTCCTCTGAACCTGATATAAATACTCTGCCGTCCACGACCGCGACGTCTCGGACTATTCTCGAACCCGGATACTGCCAGACGAGATCCGGCTCAATGCCATGGTCCACAGACACGATGTCAACATTGCCGAATCGATCAGGAAGCAGAACATAGTCCCGGTCGTTCTTGCGAACGAATTGCACGCGGTCGGACACTCTGCGTTTCTCCGCCACATATCGAGGTGCGCTTGAATCGGCATCGAAGAGGTAAATTGTGCCGAACAGATCAACGGTAGCGACCACAGATTCGAACGCGTCGACCTTGAGTGCGCTGACCGGAGTGGGATACGATGTGAGCCTGTCAAGCGTACCATCCGCTCCAAGAGCGAACGAGACCACACCTGAATCGCCATATGCGACATAGAGGATCTCTCCGTTGAAAGAGATGTCGTTAACCGGTCTGCTGAAGAACCGTACGTCGACAAGGTCTGGATCAAGTGGATCGGCAAGATCGTAGATGAACAGCCCATTGTAGTCGTCAGCGACGTACAGCTTGTCCTGTCGAGGAACAACGGCGACGACGTGCACTGCCTCATCGTGAACCGAGGCGATACTCATGCTGCCGGTTTCAGACTGAGAAACCGCAAAGAGGCCTCTGAAACCACATGCAGCATAGCCAACATCGCCGTTTGAGGCGTAGTCGAACAATGTGTCACCTAACTCAATCTCCCCGTGCGCTCGCATCTGATACGGATCCAAGACATCGACGAGCCTGACCACCCCCTTGCGAGATGTGCAGATGGCAGTGTGGTCATGCAATTCAATGTTGTCACAGTCTGAACCGAGGGGAATCTTGGATATCAGGGAGGGCGAGACAAAGTCGACTCCTCCAGAATAGAGCTGCAGTCCGTTAGGCATCAGAATGTAGATGACGCCGCTCTCATAGCGAGCATCTCGTGCGAAGCGCCAGAGGAAGTCGGATTGGTAGTTGAATGAGAGCTCAGCAGAATTCAGGTCGAATTCCTGAGCGAGCAGCTCGCCGATGGCAGAAGAGATAGCCAAAGCCAGAATCAGTAGCACCGCCACGAACTGAAACGATCTGAGGATCAATTTCATATCATCTTCCAAGCGGCGTCAGGTATATCGAGGCTGTCTCACAAATGAGTAGGTCGGCCTCCGGAGTCACGCTTCGCGTGACGCAGAAGGCCGACAAGTGGGTGTCGGGTTTCTTCTTGCGCTCCGCGCAATCCGGAACCCGACCTACTCCCATCTGGCCGTCATTCCCGCGAAAAAGGGAATCCATCCTAATGCCAACGTTCACCACGCGAAAAATCCTTCCCGGCATCTGCGATTCAATCGAAACCTCAGCGAACTCCAACCCACAAGTCAATCCACCTTGACCATCTTGCGAACAAAGGATTGCTCGCTTGTCCTAATTCGGCAGAAGTATATCCCGGAAGCCACCTCAGCGTTCTGAGCATCTCTTCCATCCCAGTAGATGGTATGACTTCCGCGTTCCATCCTTCCTGCAATCAATGTACGCACCCGCTGCCCAAGCAGATTGAACACATCGATCTCGACTTGAGTTGAGTGATCTGACTTGAAGTCGATCGAAGTCCCTGAATTGAATGGGTTGGGGTAGTTCTGACTGAGACTGAATGTCGTCGGCACTATTTCCGACTCGATCTCTGCGGCCGGAGTAGTCGTCGGAATCGGGAGTACGCCGCTGTTCCGACTGTCGTGTAGAAACTTCCCCCAGGGTATTCGATTGGAATCATACGGTGTTCCGATGCGCCAGACATAGACTTGCCTGTCATCGGAAGTAACGACCATGTCGAGAAGCCCGTCCGAGTCGATGTCGGTTAACAGCGGAGTATGAATCGTCGACGAAACTTGCCCCGGCGAGGCGAGCGTGTACACCGGCCATCCGTGCAGTACCTGAGCATCCCTGTCGAATGCGAATATCCTCTCATACTCGACTGACGGGAAGAACGAACCCGCGCGAACGACAATATCGGTGATTCCATTGCCGTCGACATCGCCAAGTACCGCGCAGCCAAATGCGCCGCTTGCGCCTGCAAAGAAACTCCCATCTTCTGAGAGGTTGGGGCGATATGGTGTTCCGTCGTAACGGAAGACGTAAATCTCCCCGTCTGTCATGGATGAGATCGTAAACACGAGGTCAGGATAGCCATCACCGTCAATGTCGCCTGCAGCCGGGTAGTTCACGAGGTAGTTTATCCGGTCTTTGAATTTCTTAGGCCATCCGGGAAGAAAATTACCGTAACCGTCCATGATCGCAGCAAACACGGTGTCGTAGTTGGTCCTGCCAACAACGCCGATGTCGTATTCGCCGTCGAGGTTGAAGTCGGCGATACACCCTCCCCGAAGTTTGCCGAATTGGCCTATCAACGCCGAAGATCTTCCGCTGCGAGGTTGGCCGTTTTTCGCCTGCCACACGTATACCGCTCCACCGTGCCTCGATGACGCAAAACTCCCAATCACTTCCTTCTCGCCGTCTCCTTCAAGATCAACACAGAAGAGGAACGGGACTATGTCCGCGAATGCGTAGCCAGCGCCGGTGGTCGAGAAATAGCCATCAAGACTCGCGAAGTATGACCGTCCGTTCGACCTGTATGCATACACACACCCGTCACTGCCGGTCCAGAGTATCTCCGAGGCGCCATCCTCATCAAGGTCCGTAATCAGTGGGGTCGGATAGCAGGTGTACATCCATCCAGTCGGACGGAATTTCGGGAAGCTGTCTACCGCAGCGCCGTAACAATCATAGAGATGGAGTCCCAACTCGCTGCATACAGCAATTTCCTGCAACCCGTCACCATCAACATCCCAGACCGCAGGCGCGCTGTAGCAATCAATTCCGAGCTCGCGCGGCCAGCCGGGAGAGAATGGAGTGCCGTCTTGGGATAGCACAGAAACTCCATCGTAAGTAGTTACCACAACTTCCTTAAGACCATCGCGATTGAGATCTGATACATTGGCCGAGAAGTGCATATTCGAAGCGAGCGCCCCAGGCTGCGGAAAACCACTGCGCAACATGTCATTCATGCTGAAGTTGATATCGCGAATCAACTGCTCATCGGACGTGTTGAGCTTCACTCTGAGCACATAAGCGCCAGAGCGATACCGTCCCAGGTGAAGATCGCAAAGGACTGAATCGACTACCATTCGCGTAGATGCAAACAAGGTATCCCACACCGAACCTTCAATGGCGGTTCTCAAAAATACCTCATATGACTCAAACTTTGGATCTGCTGCTGATCCTCGAACTGTCGTATAGAGCAACACTGAATCGCCCTGCTGCGGAGAGGTCACTTCGAACTTCCGACTGGAGACGATCGTGATTTGCCGATACACTGTCACCGAGCCACCGAGCGTGAGCCTCAGGGTGTAATCTCCAACTCGACCCGAAATCAGAAGTCTGCCTATGAAGCCGCCTCGAACAGTCGCCGCGCCAGAGTTGATGTTAACCCATTCGCTTGTATCCGGTGCGTGCGCGATGTCAAGCGAATAGCTCGGTTCGCCCTCAGAATAAGCGAAGCCTGTGATATCGATGTCGGACTTCACAACTTGTCCGCTGTACGGGGTTGTGAATTTCGCCAAATCTCCTTTCAGCATGGAAACGGCAGCCTGTACATTCACCCTGCCGTGCCCCGAGTACCTGTCCCACCCGACCATCACCTCTCCAGCATCACCGTACGGCCTCACAATATCGTCCGCACTTCCGGTGATGATCCGCTGAAGGCTGTCAGGCTGAAGGCCGGGCGAATAAGACAACACCATTGCTGCAACTCCAGCAGCGTGCGGAGCGGCCATGCTTGTGCCGTCCGCGAGATAGTAGACGTTGTCGATTATACGGACATCTGGCTCTCCGTTCTGAGCGTATAGATCAGTCCCCTCGGCTCGGAGCGAGAGAATGTCGAGCCCCGGCGCAATAACATCGATCCAGTCGCCGAAGGATGAGAAATAGGTAACCTCATCGTCGGAATTGCTCGCGCCGACAGTCATAACTTCGGAGAACGATGCCGGGTACAGAAGCAGGTCGCTTGCGAAATTGCCGGATGCCGCCACGAGGAAGACGCCCCTCGAGCGGGCATAACGAAGAGCTTCGAGCAGAAGCGATGATCTATAGGGACTTCCCCAGCTCATGCTGATAACATCAGCGCCAATGTCTGCAGCATAGACAATGGCTTGCGACGCAACACTCATCAGTGCATTGGGGAAGATCTTGAGCGAAGCGATTCTGACGCTGTCGCAGACTCCGGCTATGCCGATCCCGTTATTCGCGACGGCGCCGATTATCCCGGCGCAATGGGTGCCATGTCCCATGTAGTCGCTTACGTCGTTATCGCCGACGATTACTCTGCCTATCAACGAGCCATCACCCGAGAAATCCCATCCGCGTGAGTCATCCAAGAATCCGTTGTGGTCGTCATCCACCGCGTTGTCGGTGACTTCGCCTGGGTTCATCCAAAGATTGGAATGAATGTCGACATGTCCGGTATCGAGTCCGGTGTCAATTATCACAACGAGAGGGCGCACCCGGGTCGATACCGACTGCCAACTTGATGACACGTGGATATCTGCTCCCGACTTGCCCGATTTCGACGTAAGCACATCGTTGTTCTCTCCGTCGACTCTCTCAACACCCAGATAGGACTGGCCAACGTTTCGCAATCCCCACTGCTTGGAGAAGTGCACATCATTCGGGTACTCGAAGAGATCAATTGGATAGTCGGGTTCCGCGTACTCCACATCCGGAGCCGATCTCAATTTCTGAAGCAGAGCATCTTCTGCGGATGCGTTCTCCACTGTCAGAATCCGGTAGAGATCCGCGCGGAACTCAGTTGACGGAACTCCGACAGGCGAAGCCAATGCCGGTCTCTCCGCAAACAACGGCCTCTCGTCAACGATTGACCAAGACATGTCAGGAGATATGACAGCGCTGTAACATGAGGCGCTTGCAGCAGCTCGAAGCTTGCCGCTGAGGGAATCGATCGCCTCAGTTTTAAGTTTGGTGATAATCCGCCGGAATGGCGATGCGCCAGCAGCCGGGGATACCGACACTGCAATCAACAGCATCACCGCGAAACACAGCTTGAAAGTCCTCATGGCATCTGACCCCTCGTCTTTATGGCGGATGAAGGGTACCCCGTAGACAAGAAAACACCCGGAGCTGAATGTGTCAATGCGGTTTTCCCGACACGGGCTGCGCTCCCAGAACACATAACGGCTTCCGGCCGCGTCTGTTCAGACTATTCTCGTCGAATCCTGAATCGGAAGATAGCCCCAATGCAACTTTTCTCTGAGTACCTTGTAGAATGAATTCTCGTCGAAGCGAATCAGCCTGACACGGTAATTGGCCTTCTCAATAGAAATTCGGTCGCCGTTTTTGAGCTTCGTCGATTCCTGGCCGTCAACGATCATAACTGCGACTTCGGTGTCAGGACTTATCTCAACGGTCAGGGCCTCGTTGGCATTGAAGACAAGCGGTCTCGATGCCAGTGAGTGGGGGGCGATGGGGGAAGCGACGATCGCATCCATCTCAGGGTTCAGTATCGGTCCACCAACCGCCAGCGAGTAAGCGGTGGAACCAGTCGGCGTGGAGATCACGAGGCCGTCCGCATTGTATGAGCATATATAGTCGCCGTTGGAATAGAGCGCGATACTGGCCATCCGAATATCCGACCGTGCGATAACAACGTCGTTGAGTGCGCAACTTGTCTTTCCGTCAGCGGTCGAAACAGAAGCCGCAAGCACCATTCTCTCCTGCAGGTGGTAACCACCTTCGGACAACCTTTGCAGCGTCCGTTCGAGGTCCACTGGCGTCTGCTCCGTAAGAAACCCAAGGCTTCCGATGTTGATTCCGAGTATCGGCACTCCGGAATCGCCGACCAGTCGAGCAGTTGCCAGAAGAGTGCCGTCACCACCCATCGAGAGAATGACATCACATAATTCGGGCAGGTCGCATCGCTGGACCACATTGCGCGATGCTCCGGAGACACTCGTCATCTCCTGGCAGAAGTACAATGGGGTGTCATGCTCGTCGCACCACTTTGCCAGACGCTCAACAACTTGTTGTGCGCCCGACCTGTTCAGATTCGCTATTACACCGATGCTATCCATAATTGTTGTCCACGCTCATCTTCATGATTCACGTTCTATGACAAAATCCGCGATGTACAGGAACACATCACACCCGGGACCAATCCGCACAATGTCCTCTCGAGCGCCTTCAACCAACTCCGAGGCAATCCGCCTGGATTTTTCGAGCCCCACCACGCTCGGATAGGTCGCCTTATCATTGCGGATGTCGGAACCGACGTCTTTGCCGAGCTTGTCCTGTGAGCCGGTGATGTCCAACACATCGTCCACTATCTGAAATGCAAGTCCCAGCTTCGACCCGTACGAAGAGAACAGTGCGAGTTGCCGGTGGTCGGCTCCTGCGAGAATCGCGCCTATTCTCAGCGAGACCTCGATGAGGGCTGCAGTCTTGTGCCTGTGAATATACTCGACACGCTCAAGATCGATAATCTGTCCCTCAGACTCGACGTCTGCCACCTGGCCAGCGATCATGCCTGAAACCCCGATTGCTTTAGCCATCTCCAGTACCACAGACGAGCTACCGGTGGATGCGAGCAACTCGAACGCAAGAGCATGAAGGGCGTCCCCGGCCAATACCGCAAGGGCTTCGTTGAATTCCTTGTGCAGAGTGGGCCTGCCGCGTCTGAAATCATCATCATCCATGCAGGGCAAGTCATCATGGATCAGCGAGTACGTGTGGATTAGTTCGATCGCCGCTGCCGGTCCGATGATCTCGCCGGGATCTCTGCCCATCGAGCCGTAGGCTGCAAGGGCAAGTACGGGGCGCAGCCGCTTTCCCCCTGCGCTGAGGCTGTAGTCGATAGCCGTAGCAAGTGTCTTGGGAATCGCGCCCGAATTCGACACCACCGTGGGCAGGTAAGCATTAACCATTGTCGCAAGCTCTGCGACACGTTGGCGACACTTGGCCTCGTCGTACCTTTTCCCGCTAATGGTCATCCTTTGAGGCCTCAAATTCGCCTATCTTCAGCTTCCCATTTTCGTCGCGGGTCAGCTTCAGAATCCGCTGTTCCAGACCTGCAAGGCGGGCGTTGAGCGTGGATGAGAGTCGCACTCCTTCTTCAAAGAGTAGCAGCGCTTCTTCGACGGGTACGTCGCCTGACTCAAGACGGTTCACATGCGCTTCCAGCTGCATGAGAATCTCCTCGAACGGTTTGTTGTTCAAACTCTCTTTGTCACCCATACTCAGTTGCCAAGAAAACGCTCTCTGCATGAAACTACAAGGGAAATCCTATGGCTCTGTGGTGTCCTCCACGCGCCCCAGGATGCTTCCGCGCGCAAGCTCCACTTTGACCGAATCACCCGGTGATATGTCGCTGGATGATCGGACAACCGCAAGCGACGGATAGGCCCGGCAGACGGCGTAGCCACGCTGCAGCACCGCTCGGGGGGAGAGAGCCGCAAGCTTTTCATCCAGAAGCCTCACTACTGCGCGGAGCCTTTCGAGCTTCAGCCCCGAAGCGGCGGAAAGCCTCGATGTAAGGTCATCGAGACGTTGGCGGCTTGCGCTAAGCAATACCTCCGGTCTGCGCATCGCGTAGCTGGTGATTGCAGTTCTCAGCCTCGCTCGCAGAAGATCGCATTCCCTCTTCACAAGCATTCCCAGGCGTCTTCTAAGCTCACTCACGCGCTCAGCAACTTCATCTCTGTCGGGTACCGTTAGCTCTGCCGCCGCTGACGGCGTAGGAGCGCGAAGGTCGGCCACAAAATCGGAGATCGTGTAGTCGATCTCGTGACCCACTGCCGATACGACCGGAATGTGAGACGAGAAGATTGCACGGGCAACAATCTCTTCGTTGAACGCCCAGAGGTCTTCGATCGATCCGCCACCACGTCCGACAATTATCAGGTCAACGTCACCGAATTCATTGAGCGCTTTGATGCCGCCAGCGATTTCCGTTTCGGAGCCTTTTCCCTGCACCGCAACCGGACACACGACTATTCTGCACGATGGCATTCTGCGGCCTATGATGCTGATCATGTCGCGAACTGCGGCTCCGGTCGGCGACGTGACGATACCGACCGACTGCGGATATTCTGGCATCGGACGCTTGCGATCCTCATCGAACAGACCTTCCTTTGCAAGCCGCTCCTTCAGTTCTCTGAATCGCAGCTCCAGATTGCCGATTCCCTCCTCAATCACCCATCTGACGATAAGCTGATATCGCCCTCGGGGCTCATAGAGACTGATGTCTCCGAGCGCGACGACCTTCATGCCGTCCTTGAGGCTTATCTTCACGCCTGCAGCAGCACTTCGCCACATCGCGCAAGACAGCTCCGCTTTGTCGTCCTTGATTGTGAAATAGACGTGCCCCGAACTCGCTCGCGTAAGATTCGAGACTTCGCCGGTAACCCAAACGTCGGCGAATTCCCCCTCAAGCAGACCTTTGATCTTCTTCGTGATCTGGGAGACCGTGAGTACGAGACTCTTGTCTGTCAATGGCATCCTTTGCCCTTGGTGTGTTGTATCTCTGAAGACTCCGTCACCGCGCTTCGCGCAGCGAATTGAACTTCAACCGCGCCGCGTCGGCTGCCAAACTGATCGCAGCTTCAACATCGATCAACCCGGTATTGAGCACGAGATCGTAATAGATCGGATTGTCGATGTCATACTTGAAACTGCCCTTGATGAAACTCGCCCGTTCCGTGTCTGATCGCCGTATAGCATCCCGCGCTTCATCAGATGACAAGTTTCCGAATTTAACTAACCGGTCAACTCGTACAGATTCCGGCGCCACCACCCTGAGGTGGAAACCGGTTTTGAGCGTCAGGACGAAATTGCCTCCCCGGCCCAACACAACTATTCCACCATGGCGTGCGAGGGCTACGATCGTATGGTGGAGCGCCCTAAAGTAATCAGACGAGTCGACGTATTCCTTATGGAATAGACCGTCGAGCCAGACTTCGAGCTGAGACCTTGACTTCTCGTCAAGAGTTTCGACGATTCTCCGCCGAAATCCAGAATTCTTGCAGATAATGTCGATGACTTGTCGATCTGCGAGCTCATAGCCGAGTTGTTCGGAAAGGCGGCGCGCGATGAAGCTGCCGCTGGAGCCCCTTTGCCTCGACACCGTGACTATAGGGAGGATCTCTTTGTCGGGAGGCCTTTTCTGCTCCTCTCGGAGACGTTTTTCGACCTCCCACTTGATGATCTGCCTCTCGATAAGGGATTCGATGTTGGTCATGGCGCTACCCTTTGTTTGACGTGACTGCCCGACATTCATAATATGACGATGCCCGCCGCCGGCAACAAGAAGAAAACTGAATGCCTAATCAGGTGACCTTCACCCAGCAACTCAAAAGGAACAACTACTCCAGTCTGCTGTTTGCATATTTATTCGTCGACCGGAACGGATACCAAAATCAAATGGGAGGTAGTATGTCTACCAAAGGAATCAAGCTGATGATCGTAGCGCTCTTTGGCACTCTGACTGTGTATCTGATCGCTACCGCGCAGACTCAAGAAAAGTCTCCTACCGGCAAACAGGCTCAAATGGTCGAGCGGGGCAGGTATCTTGTCAATCTGGGCGGCTGCAACGACTGCCATTCACCCAAAGTCTTCACCGCCAAAGGACCCGAGCCGGACCCGAAGCGATTGCTCTCGGGACATCCGGCAGATGAGAAACTACCTGCTGTTCCAGACGGACTGTTCGGCCCCACTGCCTGGGGAGGACTGTGCAACAATGGCATGACAGCCTGGGTCGGCCCCTGGGGTATCAGTTTCGCGTCTAATCTGACCCCGGACAATGTGACCGGCTCCGGCGCATGGACGGAGGCTGCATTCATCAAGGCAATGCGCACAGGCAAGCACCTCGGCGCGGGCAGGGACATTCTTCCGCCAATGCCCTGGCCATTCATCGGCCAATTGACCGATGAAGACCTCGGGGCGATCTTTGCCTATATTGAGTCGCTTCCGCCGATCGACAACATGGTGCCGCAGCCGGTACCGCCGAGCGGGAAGTAGGCATCGGTGCGACTTCGGATTCCGTCAGGAAAGGATTCCTGATGGCGCAAGCTCGGCGCCTATAGCGGAGCTGGATCAATCAACTCGTACACAGAGAGCGGCGTCGGGAATCCTGAGGCTGTCTCATAAGTTGCGATCAACACGAGATACGATTCGCGTCATGGGCACCGGAATTAGGATGGATTCCCGCCTTCGGGACTGTTGAAAAACCCCGAATTCGGGTGTTGCCCCTCGCCATATCCTCCAGATGTTCGGGCAGGTCTTGACCGCGGCGTAGACGCGGTTGTGACCTGCCCGCAAGAGGTTGTGAAAGCGACAGGTCACACGTCCCCGACCTTGTCGGGACGCAAGACCCGTCGCAACTACAGTGAGCATCTGACTTTTTCAACAGTCCTCTTCGCGGGAAGGACCCTTCGGGGTGTGGCGATTTGAAACCGTCTTCCCGGCGAAAGCCGGGATCCAGTAGTGATCATTCTGGATCCCAGCGTTCGCTGGGATGACACTGTCTTGATCTCAATATGAAATGGTGTCATCGAAAGGCGATTGCTCGCCGTCGGGCCGCCCCCTGCGCTCCGAGTTACTCCTGTCGACCTCGAAACACCAGCCCGTCCCCTGCTGCATCAATGGTGACACTCGAGCC
>JAGVNY010000262.1 GCA_020053015.1 Candidatus Zixiibacteriota bacterium
GCAGAACCGCGATTCAATCCTGCTGGGAAGGCAAAGCTGAATTCCTCACACGGTTTCGTTCGGATTCCTTGACAGCCGACCATCTACTCGGTATCATCCGCTGAACTTGGATACCGAGAGAAAAAAAACCAAAGTCTGGATACGAGTTGTTCAGATCATCGTCGTCGCGGCGCTGCTTTATTTCATCTGGAGCATGGTATCGCGCAACTGGGGAGAAATACGAGGCCACGAATGGCATGTCAATTATCTGCTCCTGGCACTGTCGATAATCACTATGGTTGCTGCGCTATTCGTGATGAGCTCGGCTCTTTCAATAATCTTTCGTCTCTTCTCGCACGAAGTGCCGCTTCTCAAAGCTTACAAGATTGCATATCTCTCTCAACTTGGCAGATATATTCCGGGCAAGATCTGGCAGGTGTTCGGCATGATATATCTTGCGGGCAAGGAGGGTATGTCGCGCACGGAGGCTATTTCGAGCTTTGCGCTCGGTCAACTGCTGAGCGTCCCGCCGTCGATTCTGGTGAGCACGATGATCTTCGTCCTTCCGGCGCCATACTCGCTGCAAGCATTCGACCTTTCGTCACTTGCCGTTGTGCTCGGAGTTGTGGTCATTGGATCGCTCGTGGTCATATTCAAATCCCAGTGGCTGCAAGTGGCGCTGAGTTTCGTCGCGGCTCGTCTTGGAGGCAAGCCTATCGAGTTCCGGTTGCAGAAATCGATTGGAGTGCGAATCCTTTTGGTTTATTTTGTTGCATGGACTCTCTACGGTTTGGCGTTCTACCTGTTCTTGATCTCGGTTTCAGATTTTCCGGTTGGCCATGTTTTGCAGGCGACTGCCCTGTTTTGTGCGGCGTACGTGATCGGTTATTGGAGCGTTTTCGCGCCCGGCGGAATCGGCGTGAGGGAAGCGGTTTTGGTGCTGCTTCTCGGTCCATACTTGGGTACAGGCGTGGCAGCCGCAGTTGCAGCCCTCGCAAGAATCTGGTCGGTCGTCGGCGAGGTCATCGCATCTTTGATCGCTGTCAAGATCAAGTGAAAGGGTCGTGAATGTCGAAGAAGAAGGGTACTAAAGGCGCTGCGGAACAGAGGATCGCAACGGGAGCCCGGCAGTCGGCGTGGGACCGGCTGTTCGACTCTCCATACTACTTCCTCTATTACTGCGCAGCGATCGGCATTTTGACCGTCATACTCTTCAGCAAGTTCATCTTCTCGGACATGATGCTCTTCGGATCAGATACGCTGCTTGCAGGTGTGTTCTTCCGTGAATTCTTCGTCGAGTATTTCAAAGCTCATGGCGCCGTTCCGCCATGGAACCCTTTTATTTTCGGCGGGCTGCCATTCGTGGACGCGTTTCACGGCGACATATTCTACCCTATCAGCTTCGCTTTCAAAATGGTGTTTCCGCTTTTCCGCGCTCTGGGATGGGTGCTTGTGTTCCACGTGTTTCTTGCCGGTGTTGCCATGTATCTCTGCGTGCGCGCATTCAAACTGGGACGGCTTGCGGCTTCAATTGCAGGCATATTTTACATGTTTGCGCCGTATCTGGTGTCTCTCGTCGCCCCGGGGCATGATGGCAAGATGTTTGTGACCGCGCTTTTCCCATTTGCCATGATGTTCCTCGAGCGCGGAATGGAGAAGCGAACATATCTCGACTTCGTCGGCCTCGGAGTGATCATAGGTCTGATCATTCTGACGCCACACCCGCAGATGGCCTATTTCGCGTTGTGGGGTATTGGCTCATATTTCCTTTTCAAGCTGATTACGCGCTATCTCAGAGAACGCTCCTCTCGGACCGCGGCTCTTCTGTGTGGCTTCTTTGTGCTCGCGATAGTTCTCGGCCTTGCCCTGTCCGCGATTCAGTTCTATCCTGGATACAAGTATGTCAAGGACTTTTCGCCGCGCTCGGGCGAGGGACGAGGCGGATACGAGTGGGCGACGTCGTGGTCGATGCACTTCGAGGAGCTGATCGGGACAGCGGTTCCGTTGTTTGCTGGCGTGGACAATTCCGACGGCAGGTTCTATTGGGGCCGAAATTACTTCAAAGACAACTCGGAGTACTCTGGAGTTATCCCGCTGATTCTCGCTGCCATTGCTCTTGTCTTCGCTAAGGACAAGAGAAAATGGTATCTGCTGGGGCTTGGAATGCTGGCTCTGACCTATGCTCTCGGCGGTACAACCCCGCTCTTCCGTCTTTTCTACTATCTCGTCCCCAATGTGAAATCGATGAGAGCGCCGGCCATGATAATGTTTCTCTTCTCCTTTTCGTCCATCATGCTTGCAGCGATGTGTGTGGAATATCTTGAAGGTGAGTTCCGATCCAACAAAGCCGAGCGAAGAAGGAGGCTTGTCAAGATCATGGGCGTGACGGCGGCTGTGTTTGGATTGCTTGCCCTTCTGTTCACGGTGTCAGGTGAACAGATGCTTCGCTTGTATCAGGGTATTTTCTATTCCTCGATCACTCCCGAGAAGCAGGAGGTGTCCTTCGCTAACCTCAGCACGATACAGGTCAGCTTTTGGTTTGCGGCTGTGCTCATGAGTTTGCTGGCGCTGCTTCTCAGGGGCGTGAGTGAGCGTAAGATGGCGACCGCTGCGCTCGCGCTGATCGCCGCCATCGGGCTGGTTGACGTCTGGAGGCTCGACTTCAAGTTCATCGATATTCTTGATCCGCGCGAGAGATTCGCGCAGCACCAGTCGGTCGACTACCTCAAACCCAAGATCGGCTATGACCGAATTCTTGATATGACCTTCAGGATGTTTCCGTCCAAAGACTATTATGCTTACTTTGGCATCTACCAGGTCGACGGCTATCACGGAAACCAATTGGCATCGTACGACAGACTGATAGGTGGATTGAAGCAGAGTCATCTGCATGACAATTACGGCATTCCACAGATGCCGGTCCTGAATCTTTTGGGAGCGAAATACCTCGTGTATGATTCCGAATATCCGATGCCCGACACGACATTGTTGAAGGTCTTCGACGTGAATCGAATAGCTATCTACATGAATCGCAATGCGCTTCCGAGAGTGTTTCCTGTGCATGACTACATGGTTGTCGTCGATCCCGACTCGACAGTCGACATCGTGGCCGATCCAAGATTCGATCCCAGACGACTTATCATCCTCGATGAGCAACCTCAATTCGAGCCCCAATCGGTTGAATTCTGGTCGAATGAGAGTTGCAGCATTGCCGAGTATGAGCCGGGCTATGTGAAGCTGTCGGTGTCCCTTGAGAAACCAGGCTTCGTTTGTTTGACCGACCCACACTATCCGGCGTGGAAGGCATCGATAGACAGTGCGCCGACGAGGATCTATCAAGCGTATGGCGCTCTGCGATCTGTGGGAGTTCCTGAGGGAGAACATACGATTGAGTTCACGTATGAGTCGGAGTTGTATAATAAATCGAAGGTGATCACTTATTTGAGCATCCTGTTCGTTTTAGGATCGGTCGCGCTGGCATATGTCTATCCACGTTTTCTCCGGGAGAAGAAGGATGCCTGAGAAAGCGATAGTCCTTGTTCCAACATACAACGAGAAAGAGAACATTGAGAGGATCATTCCTGAGATACTGAAACAGGATGATCGGCTGTCGGTGCTTGTGATCGATGACAGTTCGCCAGATGGCACAGGGCAGATCGCAGATCGCATTGCTTCGGGAAATCCTCGGGTGCTTGTTCTCCACAGGACGAAAAAAGAAGGGCTGGGGCAGGCGTACATTGCCGGATTCCGGTGGGCGCTCGAGCGGGATTTTGACTACGTCTTCGAAATGGATGCCGACTTCTCGCATGATCCCAAGTATCTGCCGGACTTCCTGAAGGCTATCGCCGATGCCGACATAGTGCTCGGATCGAGGTACATATCGGGCGTGAACGTGGTGAACTGGCCAATGATGCGGTTATTGCTCTCCTACTATGCGAACGTGTATTCGCGAATTGTCACGGGGATGCCGCTGCGAGATGCGACCGGCGGATTCAAGTGCTTCAAGCGAAGGGTTCTCGAAGCGATAGACCTCGGCGAGGTCCGTTCAAACGGCTACTCATTTCAGATCGAGATGAGCTATCGGGCTTTCAAGAAGGGTTTCAAGATCATAGAGATCCCCATCGTTTTTGTGGATAGAACCGCCGGACAGTCGAAGATGTCGAAGAAGATAGTCAGAGAGGCGATCCTCATGGTCTGGCGATTGCGGCTCTGGAGTCTCTTTGGCAGGCTCAAGTGAGAGCCATCCCTTGCTCTCGATAATCATCATAAACTATAACACAGGAAGACTCACCGCGAGACTCGTCGAGGCAATTCACAGACTCGTGACATCGGTCCGCCATGAGCTGATTGTTGTCGACAACGGTTCGTGCGACGGTTCGGTGCGTGTGCTGAAGCGCCGATTCCCACTCCTCACTGTGATTGAATCGCGGAAGAATCTGGGTTTCGGGAAAGCCGTGAACCTGGCCGTCAGAAGGTCAAGCGGCGAGTTTCTGTGGCTCTTGAACAGCGACTGCCTGCTCAACCGAGACATAGTCCCGGTGATGCTTGACTACTTCGGAGCAAACGCGGACGTTGCCGCCGTCACAGGGCGGTTAGTCTCCGCTGATGGCTCGTTTCAGGCCTCTTGCAGGCGTTTTCCGAACTTTAGCAACGTGTTTCTTTCCCGCCAGTCTCCGCTGTCACGCTTGTTTCCGAGTACGACGTCATATACTCTGCCTGACTACAGCGTTCCGACTCCTGTGGATGCCTGCGCGTGTACAAACACGATGATTCGTCGGTCGGCATTCGAGGCGGTCGGCGGTTTCGATGAGCGCTTCTTCATGTACTGCGAAGACACCGACATCTGTCGCAGATTTGGTGACCACCGCTGGAAGGTCGTGTATATTCCACACGCCGAAGTCGGGCATCTGTGGGCAAGGAGTTGGCTCGGCAGTCAGTGGTTGCGGCACTTCTATCACTACCAGTCGATGTCGCGATACTTTCGTAAGCATTTCGAAAGCGACGTGTTCCGACTTGCCATTCTCGACACTATTCTGGTAATTGGACTTGGGTTGAAGCTGGTTTTCTCGGTCGCGCGCGCGAAGTGACAGTGGTACTAATGCTGACTTATTTCGGGTATCTTCTCCTTGCCGCCGTGCTGAGTGCGTCCCTCTCCGCTGCTTCGATTTGGTTCAGCAGACGATACGGCTTGTTCGATCATCCGTCTGTGCGGAAGAGACATGCTGCACCGATGCCACATTTCGGCGGTGTCGCTATCTTCACGTCATTTATAGCGGTCTTCGTCTTCGCCGCCATGCGCTCGGACGCCGTGACGTCGGAACTGGCGGGGCAGTTGCCCGCCGTCATCGCGGCGTGCTCGGTAGTGTTCGTGACAGGATTGATCGACGACATCAGACCGCTCGGGGTGATAGCGAAATTGACAGGTCAACTTGTTGCCGCGATGCTCATCATCGCAGCAGGCTTTGTCATTCCCAGGTTTCACGTCCCGTTCTGGGGCGGAATAGAGTTAGGGTGGGTGTCCTATCCTGTGACTGCGCTCTGGATTGTGACTCTCTCGAACAGCATCAATCTGATCGACGGTCTCGATGGATTGGCTGGCTCAGTTTCGATCGTGGTCTGCTTTGGATTGCTGATTACCGGGATTCTGCTTGGGGTTGATGCCGTTGTACTGATTTCCATATGCGCGGCAGGCGCGATAGCCGGATTCTTGCCATTCAATCTCTCGCCAGCGAAGCTTTTCATGGGGGATTCAGGAGCGCTCTTCCTCGGGTTCGTCTTTTCGCTCGTCGCAGTGATTTGCCCGATCAAAAGCTACACAGCAGCGGCCATGTTCGTTCCGATTCTCGCGGTAGGTGTGCCTGTTATCGAGGTCATAGTGAGTTTCTTCAGACGGACTCTGTCCGGGCAGCGGTTCTACGTCGGAGACAACAGACACATCTACAATGTCCTCCAGGAGTTCGGCCTGAGTCAAAGAAGAACGGTTATTCTGTTGTCGATTGTATCACTTGCGTTTACAGCGTTCATCCCGGCGCTTTTTTGGTTTGACCGAAGGGCTGTTTTTTCTATATTCGTGATATTTGTGTTGATTTTGCTCGGATCGTTCCTTGTATTGAAGCTCAGGAGAAATCGGGGTCAGCGACATGGCAAACCCAACGGTGGTGCTTGAGTTCGAAAAGCCAATTGTGGAACTCGAGAAGAAGATTCTCGAGATGCGCGAATTTGCGCAGGGGGAGTCTATTGAGTTAACCCGTGAAATCGAGAGTCTCGAGCGGAAACTCGATAAGCTCACTCGCGAGATATATTCAGGCCTTTCTCGATGGCAGAGGGTTCAGCTTGCTCGGCATCCCCGCCGCCCATACACGCTCGACTACATTGAACACCTGACGGAAGGCTTCGTCGAGCTGCACGGTGACCGGGGATTCGCCGACGACAAAGCCGTCGTGTGTGGTCCGGCGTTCTTTCGAGGTCGAAAAGTCATGATAATTGGCCAACAGAAGGGACGAGACACGAAGACGAAGCTCTACCGCAATTTCGGCATGATGCACCCGGAGGGATATCGCAAAGCGCTCAGAATGATGAAACTTGCCGAGAAATTCGATCTGCCTGTGCTCATTTTCATAGACACACCCGGCGCCTTTCCAGGCCTGGGAGCTGAAGAACGCGGGCAGGCTGAAGCGATAGCGAAGAACATCAAGGAGATGGCGCGGCTGCGCGTGCCGATCGTGATTTCAATCATCGGCGAGGGGGCATCGGGAGGAGCGCTGGGAATCGGAGTAGGCGACGTTATCCTGATGATGGAGAATTCGTGGTATTCTGTTATATCGCCGGAGGGATGCGCAGCGATACTATGGCGCGATTCGGCAAAAGCTCCAGACGCCGCAGAGGCGCTGCGGCTCGCTTCAGGCGACCTGCTGCAATTGAATGTCATTGATTCAATTGTGCCCGAGCCATCGGGGGGCGCACATCGAGATCACAAGGGCGCTGCCGAGACTCTCGGGGCTGCAATTGAGGAGGTGCTCGGATCGTTGCTGGGTCTAAGCACAGAGGACCTACTGCAGCGGAGGCTGGAGAAATTCAGGAACATGGGCGTGTTCTACCATGCTTAGTGAGGATCTGCGTAAAATGCTCGCCTGTCCGCAATGCAAGGGTGCGCTTCGGTACGAGTCGGAACGAGATAGCCTTGTGTGCGACCGGTGTAGGCTGATATATGCTGTCAAAGACGACATCCCCATAATGGTCGTCAAAGAAGCCGAGAGCTTCTGAAGTCATCAAAGGAGAGAAGGATGAAGTTGTCGAAATTCTCGTCAGAGGATCTGATCACTTTCGAGATAAAGAGCACTGAGAAGGAGGGTGTGATCCGAGAGCTGGTGGAGCTTGCAGCGAAGTCGAATCTTGTGAAGGACAAGACCGAGCTTTACAACGATGTAATTGAACGCGAGAATCTGGTTACTACCGGCGTCGGATATGGTGTAGCTTTCCCACACGCCAAGACCAGATCCGTGCGCGGGATCGTCATAGCTTTCGGCAGGTCCGACAAAGGCATCGACTTCGAAGCTATGGACAAGAAACTGGTCTATTTACTCTTCTTGATTGCAGCGCCTGAGGACGCCATCGGCGCCCACTTAAATGTGATGGCTCGCCTGTCCTTCATTATGAAGAGCGAGGAGAATCGCGAGAAGTTAATGAACGTCAAGAGCCCGGGAGAACTTCTCCAGATCTTAGACACTGTGGAATAATCTCTTAGATGAAATGGATTTCGCCTCTTCTATCTAAAGAGAAGGCGTTAAGAACGAGCCTGATTCTCGCCGGCATCAGTCTCACCTACCTTCTTCTCCCTCACGGGACTAAAGGACTCATGTCTTCGGCTCTGCAGGGCGTCTACTCACCTTTCTACGGCCTTTCGAATCGAGTGACGGATCTGTTTCAGGTGTATGAGGAGAATCTGCAGCTTAAGGACACGATTACGCATCAGATGCTGCATCTTGCGATGCTCGGTGAGGAGCGCAAAGAGAACTCAAGGCTCAGGTCGTTGCTCGGTTTTCGGGAAACAATTCAGTACGATCTTGTTGCGGCGGAGCTGATTACGCTTGATCCGAAACGTCGTCAGAATGCCGTAATTGTCGAAACACGATACGGGACGGGGGTGTCGCCGGACTTGCCGGTTGTCAACACCAACGGCTTAGTAGGCAAGACTTCATCCGTGACCAGCGAGCAGGTGAGTGTGGAGCTGCTGACCTCTCCGAACTGTCGGGTGGCGGCGCGCGATGCGAACACCAGAACTCTGGGGATCATCCGTTGGGAGGGGGGCAAGCTTCTGCGTCTCGACAACGTATCTTACTCGGATAGCGTTTCTGAAGGAGATACGATTATCACGTCAGGATTAGGAGGCCTGTTTCCAGAGAGCCTCCCGATAGGCATAATCGATACGGTTTACGCAGGCGAGTCACCGTTCTTTCGAACGGTGGAAGTTAGACCCTTCGTCGATTTCGGAGCGCTTGACGAGTTGATGATACTCAAGCAATCGGGATTCTGATCCAATGGCCAAGTACGTGCTCACATTCATTGCGATGATCTTCGCCGTTGTCTTGTTTCAGACACTTTTCGCGGACTTGGTTACAATCGGATTCGCGCGGCCGGACTTGATAATAGTCATCACGGTCTGGCTTACGCTCAGCAAGGATCTTCTGTGGGGCTCGGCTTTTGCCTTTTCGGCCGGTTTCCTGGAGGACTCCCATAACCCCGACTTTCTGGGGCTCGGAGCCCTCGTGAAGGTTCTCAGCGCGATAGTGATTTATCTTGTGTCACATCGCGTAAGGACCGACAGTTATGCCGTGAGAATCGGTATGATCGCTGTCGTTGCATTCGTCCACGACATTATCTACTTCTTCGTCGTCTACGCCTTTGATCCCCACCTTGGGCTGCTGTCAATCGTCAACACCATTCTTCCATCAGCGGCGTACACGGCGTTTGTCGGTGCCGGGATTCTGTACCTGTCGGAACGCAGACTGGTTGTCAAGTTTGAGGCTTGATGGAAGTCACTTACTCGAAGACTCTAAGGGCGAATCTTCTCGCTGGTTCGGTCATCTTCATTGCATTTGCTCTGATAGTGCGGCTCTTCTACATGCAAGTATTTCAGCATGGCTCCTATCTGGCGATGTCCGAAGAGAACCGAATCCGGATTGTCCCTGAAACCGCCGTCAGAGGCCGGGTGCTCGATAGAAACGGTCTGTTGCTGATCGACAACAGACCTTCCTACGTGGTTTCCGCGGTTCCGAGCGAAGTGAGAAGCGTTGATGGTACTGCAGCCGCGCTCTCGTCGCTGCTCGATATTCCACAAGATAAAATAGCAAAAAAGATCAGAGATGCGAATGCCCGCAAGCTGAAATACGAACCTGTTCGGCTGCAGCGCGATCTTCCTTTCGAACTCGTATGCAGAATGGAGGAGTCGTCCGATGATTATCCGGGTGTCATCTTGGAGTTAAGCCAGTCCCGCAACTACCCGTTGCTGGGCTCAGCATCTCACTTGCTCGGATACCTGAGCGAAGTCACTGAAGCCGAGCTTGACAAGATGCGGAAAAGAGGATACCACTCTGGCTCGCTTGTTGGAAGAAAGGGAATCGAGAAATCGTACGACTATTTTCTACGTGGCACGGACGGAACGAAGTATCTCGAAGTTACTGCAGAAGGTCAGATCCTTGGGCCGCTGTCGGATCGATCTCCCGTGAAACCATCGCCGGGATTCGACCTGCGGCTCTCCGTGGACTATGGCTTGCAAGTGTTGGGGGAGTCGCTATTCGGTGATTCTGTCACGGGCGCTGCAGTAGCAATCGAGCCGAGTTCCGGTGCGGTTCTTGCACTGGTTTCCGCGCCGGGATATGATGCGAACTTATTCAGCGGCAGACTGACATCGGAGGACTGGCGACAGTTGTCAACGGACACCCGTTATCCGTTGTTGAATCGCTGCATTCAGGCGACATATCCTCCAGGATCCATTTACAAGCTCATGATCGCAGGCGCCGGGCTCGAGTCGGGCGTAATCAACACGAGCTCCACATTCCATTCGTGTACTGGAGGGTATCGATTCGGAAACCGCGTATTCAAGTGTCACAAGCCGTCAGGACACGGCGTACTGGCAGTTCAGAACGCAATCGCAGCTTCATGTGATGTTTTCTTCTATCAGCTCGGCATCAAGCTCGGGCTGAAGAAGTGGAGTGAATACTCTCGTGCGTGCGGGTTCGGCAGCAAGACAGGGATAGAGCTGGACGACGAAGCCTCCGGGTTCGTGCCGGACAAAGAGTATTACAACAAGAGATTCGGTGAGGCGCAGTGGACGCAATCACTCGTTCTCAATCTGGCGATCGGCCAGGGCGAGCTTCTCGTGACTCCCGTGCAGATGGCTGTGTTCTTCTCGGCTCTTGTGAACGGAGGGCAGCTTCTGAAACCCCACATCCTTCACACTATGTACACTGCGGAAGGACCGATCAAGACTGAGACGGAAGTTTTGGGTGAACTGCCATTCTCACCTCTGACGCTGGCTGTGCTCAAGGCTGCGATGATTGATGTCGTTAACGGCGGATTAGGGACTGCGCACAGAGCGAAGGTGAAAGGGACTACAGTTGCTGGCAAGACCGGTACGGCGCAGAACCCTCACGGCAATGACCATGCCTGGTTTGTAGGATATGCCCCTGCGGACAGTCCAGCAATTGTTATAGCGTGCGTAGTTGAAAACGCTGGGCATGGAGGCTCGGTGGCAGCGCCCATCGTCAGCAAAATGATAGAACGGTACTTGAAGTCGGAAGGGATTCTTCCACCTGATTCCATTCCTGCCGTCAAGGATTCGCTGCCGAACATGAAGGACTCCATACCTCAGGAAATGATAGCCGGAGACGGACAGATTGTCGATTCTACGGATTAAAGACTCGCACTCCGCGCTGCTGCTCGTCGGCTGCGGGCTGTTGCTTAGCCTGTTCGGGATTGCGGTGATCCACAGCGCGCTCGCGTCTTCATCCTCGGCTTACGAGCGAGGATTCTATCTGCGCCAGACTCTGTGGCTGTTTCTGTCGTTGGGATTGTTTGCGGCTGTCGTCAGCATTCCGGTTCGCCTGTCCGAGGTCTTCGCCTACGTCTTCTATGCCCTGGTTATCGTGCTCCTTATTGGCTTGCTGCTCAAGGGCTCTTCCGGAGCAGCACGCTGGTACAATCTTGGATTCATGAATCTGCAGGTCTCTGAAGTGGCGAAACTTGCCGTGATCTTCGTGCTCGCTCGCTATCTGTCTTATTCGAGGAGGCCGGTGAATTCAATGCGCAGGTTCGCTTACGTAATCATGCTCGTTGGCGTACCGATGTTGCTTGTGCTGACCCAACCCGACCTCGGAACCGCGCTTGTGTTCGTGGCGTTGCTGATAGTCATTCTGTTCTGGTCCGGACTTCCGCTAACGTACATGATTCTTCTCGTTTCACCGGGAGTAAGTCTCATTGCGTCTTCTCATTGGCTTTCATGGTTGGTGTTTTTCGCGCTCGTGCTGCTTCTTCTTAATCTCATCAAGCCGGGAATCTGGTTTTCGACGACCACGGTGGTCGTCAACCTGATGTCCGGGATGATAATGCCATTTGTGTGGAACAAACTGCACGATTATCAGAAGATGAGGATTCTCGTGTTCCTCGATCCCGGCCGAGACCCGCTGGGAGCGGGTTATCAAATAATACAATCCAAAGTCGCCATAGGCTCCGGTGGTATATGGGGCAAAGGGTACATGGCAGGAACGCAGACAAGCTTGGCATTCATTCCGGAAAGGCATACAGATTTCATATTCTCAGTGCTCGGAGAGGAATTCGGTTTTTGGGGCGGATTGATTGTACTGACAGCATTTGCGGCACTCCTCCTGCTTGGCGTGAGAGTCGCATTCAAAGCGCGAAACAAGTTCACTTCATTAATCGTGATCGGAGGCGTGACAGTGCTCGCATTTCAGTATGCCGTCAATATCGGAATGGCTCTGGGTCTGATGCCGGTCACTGGATTGCCGCTGCCGTTCGTCTCCTACGGCGGTTCGTCGTTGTTGCTGAGCTGGACTATTCTCGGAATGCTCGTTAATGCTGAGTTGAATTGGCAGGAGTATTAGCTTCGGACGCGACTCTGAGTCCTTCGAATGCAGATTCTGTGACTGGAGATCAGAAGAGACTAACATAGGAGAGACTAACGACATGAAACGCATTTGTATGCTTGCGGTCTGCCTGCTTGTGGCATCAATTCAATCCTCGCTTGCCGCAATCACGCTCGATGAAATCATGGAGAAGCACGCATCAGCGATGGGGGGAGCAGAGAAGGTATTGGGCGTGGAGTCATCAAGGTCGGTAGCGTGGATCAAGACGGCGGGTTTCGAGGGGCAGGCGAAAACTTACTACAAGAGACCAAATAAGTTGCGAAACGAAGTGGACTTGCCAATCGCGAGAATCGTCCAGGCTGCGGATGGTGTTGCGATGTGGACGGTCGATCTCAATGGGCAGACTCGCAGAATGACGGGGGAAGAAGCAAAAGAGCTTCGAACGACCGTCTTCCTGACATCAGGAGAGTATCTCAAACCTGAACACCGTGGCACAGCCGTTACTTCTGCTGGGGAAGTTGAGAAGGATGGCAGGCGGCTTCACAGTATCCTGGTTGCCCCGCATGATGGTCTCGAAATGACGCTCCTGATCGATGCCGAGACGTTTCTGGTCTATCAGAGTACTGCTCGCGTTCAGATGTTCAATGTTACCTCGACCTACAGCGATTACCGTGAAGTCGATGGAGTCAAAGTAGCTTATCACTTAGTGCAGCAGACGGGAATACCGGCTCTGGACATCGAAGCTTTCACGGTATCGAATCAATTCGGCGTAGACCTGCCCGACAGCATCTTCGAGCAGCCCGAGGTTCTTCGCTCTAACGCGCACATTCGGAAAGGCGACTCCACGAGCGTCGCGTTCTCACTCAGGTCATTCCACATATACGTGCCCGTATATGTCAACGGCAACGGCCCGTTCAGATTCATCCTCGACAGTGGAGCCGGCCTCACACTGATCGGCGCCGATGTCGCCGACAGTCTGAAGCTTGTGAGAACCGGAGAGCTTCCTGCGGTCGGGATGGGAGGAGTTGAAGTCGGCAGTTTTGTCACTATCGACTCCATTTCTGTCGGCGACGCTGTTCTGACAGGCATTGTATCAGGGCAGCTCGATTTCTCTGAGCTTAACAAGATCGCTCTGGAAGCGATTGACGGCATCCTCGGATACGACCTGTTTGCGAGATTCGTAGTGGGCATAGACTACGACGACACCCTCCTCACCTTGATGTCACCCGGATCGACCGACCTGCACGCCGCAACCGACACGCTCGACTTGGAGATAGAGACGAATCACCCGATGGTCAAAGGGATAATCAATGATTCCATCTCAGGTCGATTCAGGATAGACACCGGAAGCATGAACTACCTCGATTTGAGTTCGGACATCACCCGTAGATACGGCTTGTCGGACAAGTCGCCTTCGAAACTCCAGGGGATGAGGATCAGCGGAATTGGCGGTAGCGCGGTGGAGTCGACTCTCGGGAGGCTCGAGTCATTCACTCTGGGTCGCAAGAAAGTGACGAACCTCCCATGTGGCTTCACAGACTCTGATTCGGGTATCCTCTCGATAGAGAGTGTTGACGGAAATATTGGCGGGGGCTTGCTGTCCAAGTTTGACTGCTGGTTTGATTACAGCGCCGGCAAACTGTACTTGGCTGCGGCTGACAGGTTCGAAATGCCGGAAGAAATGATCTCGGCTGGCGTATTGGTCAAGTCGGAAGCCGGTAACATCGTCGTTGTAAGCGTTGCTCGCGGCTCCTCGGCAGAAGAGAAGGGGGTCTTGGAAGGCGACCTCGTTTCGAAAGTGAACGGCGAGTCGGTCAGCGGGTTGGAACTCTTTGAGGTGAATTGGCTGTTAAACCCGAAGGACGAGAGCAAGGTCAAGCTTGAGTTGATGCGCGGTGACAGAAAGGTATCGGTTAAACTTGACTTGAGACCTCTATTTTGAGTTCATATCGCCGGAATGACTGATTTGGCAGCGGACAAGCCGATAACTGGTATATGTATTGAGGATCGTCCCAAAGACGAACCTCATATGTGAATTAGGAAGAGATGTCGTTTGTAATTGCGATTTGGAGGAAGGGATGAGAATTGGAATTCTGACAGGGGGTGGAGATTGCCCAGGCTTGAACGCGGTCATAAGGGCGGTTGCGAGAAAGTCGATTTCGCAAAAAGGGTGGGAGGTCATTGGAATTCTTGAAGGGTGGAGAGGTTTGCTCGAAGAAGGACTTGCACGACCCATAACGCTTCATGACATCTCCGGAATTCTGCACAGAGGTGGCACAATACTCAAGACATCCCGCACGAACCCGTATAGCAAGAAGGTCCAGAATGGCGAACAAAGAGTGCTGGAGAGCCTTAAGCGACTCGGAATCGATTGTCTCGTTGCGGTCGGCGGCGAGGACACTCTTGGCGTTGCGGAGAAACTGTACAAGCTCGGTGTGAAAGTCGTTGGAATTCCCAAGACTATCGACAATGACCTGTCGGGTACCGATTTCACATTCGGCTACGACACAGCGGTGAACGTAGCCACCGATGCTATCGACAGACTGCACACGACCGCTGAGTCACATAACCGGATTCTCGTGTGCGAAGTGATGGGCAGGCATTCCGGATGGATAGCCATCGGTGCAGGGATCGCGGGCGGAGCAGACGTTGTACTTATTCCGGAAAAGCCGGTTGACATGGACGAAGTCTGCGATTTCGTGATGAAACGAAACAAACGCGGTAAGGACTTCTCAATAGTAGTGGTGGCTGAGGGCGCAAAAGTTGCTCTTGCCGGCGAGAAGGACAGAGACGGTTCATTCATAGTGCAGGAGCTCGGTGTCGACGAATTCGGCCATGTTCGTCTTGGAGGCATCGGCTCGGTAATCGCCAAAGAACTCGAAAAGCGGACGGGATTCGAGAGCCGAGTCGTCATCCTCGGGCACATCCAACGAGGAGGCTCTCCCACGGCTTTTGACCGAATCCTCGCAACTCGGTTCGGAGTATACGCAGTTGATATGATTGAGCGAGGCGAGTTCGGAAAAATGGCCGCCTTAAAGGGCAAGGATATAGTTTCGGTTGAGTTGGGCGAGGCAGTGTACAAGACCAAGACGATTGACGACGAGATATATCAGACTGCTGCGGTGTTCTTCGGATAGGAGGATTTGTGCGAAGATTGCCGTTGTCAATGCTTTTGCTGCTGTTTCTCCTGCCGGGCGCGAAATCGGTATTAGGTGAGTCTCAGGTCATCAGAGGAAACAGAGGAAATCAGCTGTTGGGCGTTCGGATAGGATTGCTGCACTACACCAGCTCCGACAAGCAGACATACCCGGAAGGAGTAGTGTTCTCTGGTGCAATTGAGAACGGATTCGTCGCGGAGGCGTTCTACAACTACTACTTCCTCGATCAGCTCGGTTTGGAGATCTCTCTTGGCAATGCGAATCGGGGTGACATCGTCTTTGAGTCCGATTCGATTGGCAGACTTTTCGGCGCCGCGAGCGTCTATCCGATAGCTGTCGGCCTCAAGCTCACGCCGTTGTCAGGAATTGTCCGCGATCACTACCAGCCATTCCTGTCGGCTGGGGGGGCTCTGGTGATCACACGCGAACTTTTCGAGGGCGGATACCTCACCAATCCGTATGACTACTATGATCTCAGCACCAAGTCTAAGACAGACGTTGGCTGGTGGGTCGGCGGAGGCTTCGAGTCATACGTGTCGTCGACGATCTGCGTCCACTCGAGTCTGACGTACTATGGGATTGACTATTCAGAGCCAATCGCGGGAAACAAAGATCATTCGGGATATCGCCTTGCTTTCGGAATCGCCTATATCTTCAGGAAGAAATGATTAATAATCAAGGAGGAGTGTATGGGATCCAAGGTCGCTATCAATGGATTTGGCAGAATCGGAAGACTCGTGCTTCGCTACGCTCTCAGGAAGAAGTCTAATCTCGATTTTGTAGCGATCAATGACATCACGGATGCCGCGACTCTCGCGCACCTGTTCAAGTACGACTCGATCCACGGCGTTTACGCCGGCGAAGTCAAGGCCGATGGTGCCAACATCGTAATCGACGGCAGAGCCATACCGGTGACGGCGATCACTGATCCTGCCACGTTGCCGCATAAGCAGCACGGCGTTGATATTGTGATTGAGTGCACGGGACGATTTACCGACAAAGCCTCAGCCGGCAAGCATATTCAAGCAGGCGCCAAGAAGGTGCTCATTTCCGCTCCGGCCAAGGATCCCGACGGGACATTCGTCATCGGCGTGAACTGTGCCACATATGACAAGAGCAAGCATCACATAATCTCGATCGGATCGTGCACGACGAACTGCCTTGCGCCGGTAGTCAAAGTGTTAAACGACAGCTTCGGGCTCGAGCAGGGTTTTATGACGACTATCCATTCGTACACGAACGATCAGCGGATTCTCGATCTTCCCCACAAAGACCTTCGACGGGCGCGGGCTGCTGCAATGTCGATGATCCCAACGTCAACGGGCGCCGCGAAGGCGATTTCGCTTGTGGTTCCGGCAGTCGAGGGCAAGCTTCACGGCCTATCGGTCAGGGTTCCGACACCGGACGGATCGCTCGTGGATCTGGTCGTCATGCTCGCAAAGGATGTCACCAAGGACGACATCAACGGCGCTATGAAGAAAGCTTCGGAAGCTGGGTCGCTGAAGGGCATCCTTCAGTATTGCATCGATCCGATAGTGTCATCCGATGTAATCGGCAATCCGCACTCGTCGATCTTCGACTCGCTCCTTACGATGACGATGGGTAAGCGGATGTTGAAAGTGTTCTCTTGGTATGACAATGAGTGGGGATTCTCGTGTCGTATGGTTGATATGATGGAGAAGATGTTGTAGCTCCGGTTCCGTCACTGATGGAGAGGGATGCAAGATGAACAAGCTCACAATTGATGATATTAAGCTCGACGGCAAGCGCGTCTTGACGAGAGTGGACTTCAATGTCCCATTGTCGGCCGATGGCTCTGTCTCTGACGATCTCCGGGTCAGGGCTGCTGTACCCACTATCAACAAGATTATCGCGTCCGGCGGATTCCCGGTCCTGATGTCCCACCTCGGCAGACCGAAAGGAGGCTATCAGAAGGAGTTTTCCCTCGAACCGGTGGCTTCATGTCTTTCGGGGTTGCTCGGCGGGACCGTCGAGTTCGCATCCGACTGTGTCGGGGAAGAGATTGAGGCGAGGTCCAGGTCGTTGAAAGCCGGAGAAACACTGTTGCTCGAGAATTTGAGATTCTACAAGGAAGAGGAAAAGAATGATGCGGCCTTTTCGGAAAAGCTCTCGAAACTCGGCGACATCTACGTCAACGATGCTTTCGGCACGGCGCATCGCGCTCATGCTTCTACCGAAGGAGTCACCCGATTCTTCGATGAATGCGCAGCAGGCTATCTGATGGAGAAGGAGCTGCGATACCTCGCAGGAGCGCTTGACAAGCCCGTGCGGCCCTTCGTGGCGATACTCGGAGGAGCAAAGATCTCCGGCAAGATCGACGTCATCAAGAAACTCTTCGACAAAGTCGACGCAATCCTGATCGGCGGCGCAATGGCGTTCACATTCTTTAAGGCGATGGGATATGAAGTAGGGGAGTCGCTTGTCGAGCAGGACAGGCTGGAAATGGCCAAGGATGTGCTCGGAGAAGCTAAGAGAAGAAACGTGAAGTTCGTTCTGCCTCAGGACGTCGTCGTGTCGACCGCGTCCGACGGGAGCGCACCGGCGAAGACTGTTGCCGCAAATGCCATCCCTTCCGGTCACAAGGGACTTGATGTAGGCGCCGGCACGATACGGGAGTTCAAGAAGATCATCGAGAACGCTAAGACCGTCGTTTGGAACGGACCGATGGGACTGTTTGAAGTGAAGCAGTTTGCGGTCGGCACCGCCGAGGTCGCGAAGCTTCTCGCCGACATCACGACCACAGGCGCGGTCACCATCGTGGGAGGCGGAGACTCAGCGTCTGCTGTCGCAGAAGCGGGACTCGAAGATAGAATCACGCATATATCCACGGGTGGAGGCGCAAGCCTCGAGTTGCTTGAAGGGAAGATCCTGCCGGGTGTGGCAGCATTAACTGACAGGTAGCGGCAGAGAGCGATGTAAGTTGATCTCTTGTGATTGGCAGGAGCAAACGATGGAGGATCAGCGGCGGATGAGCGCAAGACGAAAGATAATTGCCGGCAATTGGAAGATGTTCAAGGACGCACGGGAGACCTCGATTTTCTGCGAGTCTCTGCGCGCAGTCTACAAGCCGGATCCACGGTTTGAGATGGTGGTTTGCCCGCCGTTCACATCAATCTCGGCGGCTGTGTACGCGCTCGCCGGAACTGACATCGCTGTCGGTGGTCAGAACTGCGGCTGGGAGACTGAGGGCGCATTTACCGGGGAAGTTAGTCCTCGGATGCTCTTGACATCCGGCTGCAAGTACGTTATTTTGGGACACTCTGAGAGGAGACAGTACTTCTCGGAGAGTGATCAGTTGATCGGCAAGAAGGTTCAACTGGCGCTGTCTCTCGGCCTGCTGCCCATCGTATGCCTTGGCGAGAAGATCGATGAGCGCGAGGCAGGCAAAACAGAGGAGGTAGTCGGCAGGCAGTTTGACGGTGCCTTTCATAGTGTCGACCGCACCGGGTTCGACAAGTGCGTTATCGCGTACGAACCTGTGTGGGCTATCGGCACTGGGAAGACTGCAACGCCGGAAATGGCTGAAGAGGTCCACCGATTCATCAGAGGTCGATCGGCTTCCAGATTCGGGGCCGAGAGCGCATCTGAAATCCGGATTCTCTATGGGGGATCGATGAAGCCGACAAACTCGGGAGAACTATTGGCGGAAGCTGACATCGATGGCGGCCTGATTGGGGGAGCCTCGCTCGATGTCGGGAGCTTCGTTGAAATAGCAGCGTCAGCTCCACGAAGATAGTATGCACAGGGCATGCTGAATCGATTATCGAAACTACGGGAGGACGAAAGTTGTTCACGTTTCTTATTACGCTTCACATCCTGATATGCATCGGCCTCATCGTGGCCGTGCTGATGCAATCCTCCAAGGGAGAAGGCCTCGCGGGCGCGTTCGGCGGAGGCGGAGTCTCCGGAGCGGTGTTCGGCGGTCGGGGAGCGGCGTCCTTCCTCTCCAAGGCTACGACTGTTCTCGCAGTTCTCTTTATGGGAACTTGCGTTCTGTTGACGCTGACGACCGGAGGGGGCCGGAATCAATTGGTTACCGAGGGATCTTCGGCGGTTCAGGATTATGCCAAACAGCAAGCTGCGCCGGTTTCGCCGGGTGACGTGCAAGAGGTCAATGTTGGTCAGGGAACACAGGAAGAATTGCCTGTCAAAGTTGTTCCGAACACCGACCAGCAGCCTCAGAGCGGCGAGGCTAAGCAGCCCGAGGGCGGGTCAGGCGGAAATTAGCCTTGACCGGACTCGATCGACCGTGTTAGGTCTGTCAAGCGTCGCGTCGATTGCTCTCAGGAGGATGTTCAGGTCAATTCGGACGGGCGTCTGTCATGTGACTTCGCCGTTCCGTTGGAAAGATAGATATAGGACAACTTGTTCGTGCCGAGGTGGTGGAATTGGCAGACACGCCATCTTGAGGGGGTGGTGAGGTAACTCGTGCGGGTTCAAGTCCCGCCCTCGGCACCAAGTATCAGGCCCGCGATGCAATTCGCGGGCCTTGTTTTTTTGCTGTTGACTGCCTCACACGACTCGTGTGAGTGTGGTTCCTCCACGCGAGCGCAGATACCGACAAGTGGTCAGTCTTCGTGAAGTTCAAGTCGAAATCTCGCAGTGTTTCAGTTTGAACACCGTTCGTCCACTGTTCGCTTGAAGTCTCGACTAAGGTTGCGTGGTTTCGCGCCTATTACTGACCCGATGTATAGTCGGATCCTGGTGAAGCTTGGTCTGCTCAGTGAAGATTGCTATCTCAAGGTATAGTACGGGGTTAGGGTTGATCAACCCCGCTCCGCCCCATCTTCCTCACGGCCTTACAGCCATCTGATGCGCGTGCTTCCAAGCATACTATCTCTCTCCGCCGAGGTCGATGAGGTGGTGCTTTGTTGAACAGCTGATGTTAACGGGTATCAAGAATCTTGACGATTCGCCGAGCATAAATGAAGAGCACAAGAAAAGTCGCAGCATTGCACACGAGAAGAACGGGGCCGAAGAAATGTGTTGCTTCGACAACCCCGCCAAGAACTCTGCTGCGAAAATCATAGACCGATCGGGCAATTCAATTTCGTGATAGAGCACGATGAGACTACGGCGAGTGCAGGCCACGTCTGAAATGACGTGAATTGCCGGTAAGAAATCTGTGGTTCTTGAACATGCGAATGCAACAGGTAGTTGTTTGTAAACCAGCATCACAAGAAGGATCGAAGTCGGCGTTTCCGAACGCCGGAGGGAGGAGTAGGGCAATATGCGCGTACGACTCATGCTGACACACAAGCTTATGCTGATGGTCTTCGTGCTTCTTTTCGCATCAGTGTCGATCATCGCAGTTATCAGCACAATCAAGTCGAGTTCGTATCTGACGGACTCCGCAAAGAGTGATCTTCTCCACATGGCAAGTCTTGCACACGGAATGTGCAAAGTTGCTGCCGAGGCGTCACAGGCAAAGGTGAAAAGCGACTTTGAGACCGCGCGTCTCATGTTTCGAGAGCTAAGCAGAGGCAAAGTGGAAATCCGTGATGGCAAGATGGTTGCCGGATCGGGCCATGTCATGAACGACAATTTCGAGTTCGTTGACGAAGTCACGGGCTTGACCGGGTCCACATGCACGATCTTCCAGACAGATGGAAACAAGGCCAAACGGATATCCACAACCGTGAAAGACGACAATGGGAAGCGAGCCATCGGTACTTTTCTCTCGGATCAGATTTACGATGAGGTGGTCGATAAGGGGAGGACCTATTTCGGCCGCGCGTGGGTCGTCAACGCATGGTATCAGACTGCTTATGAGCCTATAAAGGATGCGAACAACGATATCATCGGTGTTCTGTATGTCGGAGCAAGAGAGAGGTCAGAGAGTCTGCGACAAGCACTTCTCGCGCAGAAGGTCGGCAAGACCGGATATGTCTACTGCATCGACAGCAAAGGCGTGCTGCAGATTCATCCGGCAAAGGAAGGATCGGACATCAGCCAGTACGACTTCATCAAGGAAATCGCTGCTAAAGGCCCCAAGCTCAGCGAGAACGAGGTTGGCTGGATAACTTATCCGTGGATCAACAAAGAGCTCGGTGAAACGAGCGCCCGCGACAAGATCGTGGCTTATACATACCTGAAGGATTGGGATTGGATTATTGGCGTAGGAAGCTATCTCGAGGAATTCACGGCGCCGTCCAAGAACATACGAAATGCGATAATGATCGTCGGCGTCTTATGCCTTCTCGGCTCGCTGATCGTCGGATTTCTGATGTCTCGCCGGATTGTCAAACCGATTATTCAGCTTGTCGGCGTTGCGGAGGCGGTCTCTGTCGGCGATATCAGCAAGAAGGTGGAGACAACAGCCACAGATGAAGTCGGAACGTTGAGTGAGTCCTTCAGCAAAATGATCGAGTATCTGAGAGAGTCGGCTTCAGCCGCTGAACAGATAGCGAAGAACGACCTCACGGTTCAAGTGGAGCCCAAGTCCGACAAGGACGCTCTTGGTAACTCCCTCAAGACAATGATCAATAGTCTCTCGACAATGATTCGGCAGTTGGCAGATAATTCGCGGGAGCTTGTGTCTGCTGCGACGGAAATCGCCTCGTCTTCCGAGGAGATGTCTCGCGGAGCCAAAGATCAGTCGGATCAGGTGCATCAGGTTTCCACGGCTGTTGAGGAGATGACCGCTACGATTGTCGAATCGGCCAAGAATGCCGAACAGGCTTCGGGGGCCTCCCAGAAGGCAGCGACGGCCGCAACGGCAGGCGGAGATGTTGTGACAGGAACAGTCGATGGAATGAGGAGACTTGCTGATGCCGTCAAAGAGTCCGCTCAGAACATCGCCAATCTCTCAAAGTCCGCTGAAGAGATAGGCAAGATCATCGGCGTGATTGACGACATCGCTGACCAGACGAATCTTCTTGCGTTGAACGCTGCGATCGAAGCTGCCCGCGCTGGCGAGCAGGGCCGGGGTTTCGCGGTGGTGGCAGACGAGGTTAGAAAACTCGCAGAGCGGAGCGGAAAGGCTACCAACGAAATCACGGAGATGATCAAGGGGATTCAGCGCCAGACTGACGAGGCTGTCCACTCGATGGAGTCCGGCATTCAAGAGGTAGACAAGGCCAGAGCTCTTGCGGACACGGCAGGTTCCAGCCTTAGCGAGATCGTCGATGTGTCCAGACAGGTATTGGACATGATCCAACAGATAGCGACTGCATCTGAGGAACAGTCGGCAGCGGCGGAACAGATCGCGAAAAGCGTCGAGAACATCTCGTCGGTAACAAAGCAGACCGCAGAGGGCACCCAGCAGTCTGCAGCTGCAGCAGAGCAGCTCAACCGTCAGGCCGAGTCACTTCAGCATATAGTTGCCCAGTTCAAAATCAGGGCTTGAGATTCCACTACTGAGAAGTCCCGGAGCCGATGGGCTCCGGGACTTCAACTTGAATTTGCGCTGTAACAAGAGGATCACTCCCTGATTCTCTCTATATCTGCCTCTTTACCGAGGATAAAGAGCGTATCCCGCTTTCGTATTCGATAGTCGCCGCCAATCAGATACTCGATCTTTCCGGTCGTCTCGTCTTTGACTGCAATTATCTGAACGCCGTACTTGGAGCGTAAATCCAGCTCCTGAAGAGTCTTGCCGACCAGCTTGGGAGGTGGCATCAGCTCCGCAATGGCAACGTCTGCCGTCAGCGGGAGATGGTCGATCAGGCTGGGCTGCGCGAGGGAGCGAGCGAGTTTAAGCGCCATCTGCTCCTCGGGAATCAAGGCTTCAGTAGCTCCCAGCTTCATGAGTATCTTCGCATGATCTTTGGATCTCGCTTTGGCGATGATCGTGCGAGCGCCGAGCTCGCGCAGGTGTAACACTATCAGAATGGATGCATGCGGGTCCTCACCCGTCGATACAACGAAGAAGTCGTAGCTGCCGACATCAAGGCTCTCGAGGAACTTGCGATCGGTGGCATCGGCCAATATTGCCACGTGCACCTGCTCCTGAATCGCCTCGAGCCTTGACTTGTCGATGTCGATCGCGGTTACCTTGCATTTCAGCTCGGCGAGCTTGCGTGCTACGGTAGCTCCGAAGTTTCCAAGGCCTATTACTGCGTATTCCCTTATTCTCATCTCGTCATCCCACTGTAACGCTCTCTTCTGCGTATACAATCTCGCCTCGTTTATGAGGACGTGCAAGCGAAAAGGCAAGCGTCAGCAAGCCTACTCTCCCGATAAACATGACCATAGACAGAATTATCTTTCCAATATCGTTTAGCGAAGGCGTGATCCCCAGGGAAAGCCCCACCGTTCCGAAGGCCGACACGGTGTCGAACAACACTTCCACGAACCAGCCTTTGTTCATGGTATGGGGAACCGGTTCTTCTTCAACAAACATCAGCAGAATGAAGGATGCAACTATCACCAATGTGGCCAGCAAGAGGATGGCTAACGACCTGACGATCGATTCAGTCGAAATGGACCTGTGAAACGCAGTTACGGTAGAGCGTCCCACAAGGCGTTTGATCATCACCAGGAAGACAACCGCAAGCGTCGTGGTCTTCACGCCACCTCCCGTAGAACCCGGGGACGCTCCGATGAACATAAGCAGAATCGTCACTGCGATACCTGTCTCCGTAAGGCTTGCCTGCGGCACCGAATTGAATCCGGCTGTGCGGCTTGTGACGGACTGGAAGAAAGAGTTGAGAAGTGAGTAGCGGAAAGTCTCGTCGTGGAAAAGGCTTCGGGATTCCGAGATCAAGATCGCAGCTGTTCCGCATACAAGGAGCGCAGCTGTCGTCACAAGGCAGAGCTTGGTGTGCAAGGAAAGAGCCGACTTCCTGAATCTCATCCGATCAAGCAGCTCGGTGATGACGGTGAATCCGAGACCGCCCAATACAATGAGGAAAGACAGAGTCAACAAGACTGGCGCACTGTTACAGTACCCTTCCATGCTGTTGGAGAACGTGGAGAAGCCTGCGTTGCAGAAAGCTGCAATGGAGTGAAATACCGCGAGGTAGGCTGCTTTCCCTATTGGAAAATCTCCCTGAAAACAGAAGAACAGAGCTACTGCCCCGATGAGCTCGATAGTGAATGTCGTGATTATCACTGCCTTGAGCAGAAACGTGTGCCTGAGTCCCGACAGAGTGCTGACTGTCTGAGTCAAGCCCAGTCTGTTCTGGAAGGAGAGCCTTGCCCCGAGTGAGACAAGCAGAAGCGTTGCGAAAGTCAGAATACCCAATCCGCCAAGCTGAATCAAGACTAAGATCACGATCTGTCCAAACAGAGAAAAATCGCTTCCAGTGTCAACGACGGTGAGGCCGGTCACGCACACTGCCGAAGTAGCAGTGAAGAGGGCGTCTACCAGGCCTATTTGTCCGTTCTTCCCTCCGCTGACGGGAAGGGCAAGCAGGATTGTCCCCGCCACAATCGCAGCGAAGAACAACAGCATGATTCTGTGCTCCGGGCGAGCTCCAAAAAACTCCATGTCAGCCTGTGTTGTTCATCTTCAGCTCGAACGAAGCTACCTTGTCTGCAATCGTGTGTCAAGCTGTTTGGTGTCCGTAAGGCTTGATCTTGCAGCGACAGTGTCTAGGATCGCAGCCCCCTCTTCCGATTTCCGTCCAGAGTGGAATTCATGTCATGCGCGTCAAGTGCGACTTGACAACAGCCGGCTTTTAGTTAGATATATGGCTCTGACCTCTACTGGAATGGAGATTAGATCTTGTGCTGAAGCCGAAGGTGCTTGCAACGAGAGTCATTCCTGACTCGGGACTTGAGATAGTGGCTCGCGAGTGTGATGCCGTTATCTGGAATGAAGAGATTCCCATGCCGAGGTCGAATCTGCTTGAGTCGGTACGTGGGATTGACGGTATATTGAGCCAGCTTTCCGACAACATCGACGCGCAGATCATGGAATCGGCCGGACCACAACTGAAGGTCATATCCAATTACGCGGTCGGATTCGATAACATCGATCTGGCCGAGGCCACCCGTCGTGGCATATTCGTCGCCAACACTCCCGACGTGTTGACGGAAACGACAGCCGACCTCGCATTTGCGCTTCTTCTCGCTGGCGCCAGACGGCTGTCCGAGGGAGTCGATCATGTGCGCGGCGGCAAGTGGTTGACATGGGGTCCAAGACTGCTACTTGGATATGATGTTTATGGAGCTACGCTCGGGATCGTGGGGCTTGGACGAATCGGGCGGGCCGTTGCGCGGAGGTCGCGAGGTTTCGATATGCGGGTGATCTTCTACGACCCTGAGGCCGTCATCTCTGCGGAGGAAGCCAAATGGATGAGACCTGCCGCGAATCTCGATCAGCTTCTGTCCGAATCTGACTTCGTCTCTCTTCACACGCCGCTGACTTCCGATACCGATCATCTGATCGGAGAAGCCGCATTGGCCAAGATGAAGTCCACAGCAGTATTGATCAACACTTCGCGCGGCAGGGTCGTTGATACTGAGGCGCTGTACTGTGCTCTCCAGGCGGGCAGGATAGCTTACGCGGCGCTTGATG
The DNA here is from genome assembly GCA_020053015.1 of Candidatus Zixiibacteriota bacterium. Classification (GTDB taxonomy): domain Bacteria; phylum Zixibacteria; class MSB-5A5; order JAABVY01; family JAHJOQ01; genus JAGVNY01. The sequence continues at coordinate 25,725 of JAGVNY010000262.1, forward strand.
TGACAGATCCGGAACCGCTGCCATCGGATCACAAACTTCTGGGACTGCCGAACTGCATTGTCATCCCTCATATAGGAAGTGCAAGCGTTGCGACGAGGAATCGTATGGCTGTGATGGCAGCCGAGAATCTTCTGTCAGGCGTACGTGGCCAGCGCCCGAAGTACCTTGTGAATGCTGCTGTAAATGTGGAGCGAACGGGCGACTAAGTCTGTCATGAGGGACGACCGAGCACCGCTAATACTGCGTTGGTAGAAGCTCTTGGTGCACAAATCGGTTAGAATACCGATTATAGAGAGAGTAGAACTCTTAGTTGGAGAAACGATGGCTGATGAGAACGGGCGCAGACGCTGGTGGGAGCAATACCCATCTTACTCGCTTGCATACGAAGATATTGAATTTCTGAATCGAGATGAGCTGCGGCCGGTGCGTTTGCAGCTTGAGCTGCTCAAGCCGGAGATGATACTCTCTGAGCATAATATCAGATCGACTATCGTCGTTTTCGGCGGAACTCGAATAATCGAAAGAAGCAAGGCGGAGAGTTCGGTATCGAGAATCAAGAAACGTCTCGAAGCAGACCCGGGCAACAGACGGCTCAAACACAGGCTCGCGGTCGCCAAGAGCATTCTGGCTAAGGCGCACTACTACGAAGATGCAAAGCAGTTTGCAGCTATTGTCTCTCGCGAAACTCAGAAGCCGATACAGCGCGAGTTCGTAATCGTGACGGGTGGCGGACCCGGAATCATGGAGGCGGCTAACAGGGGCGCACATGAGTCCCGGTCCGTGAGCATTGGATTCAATATCGTGCTGCCTCACGAGCAGTATCCCAATCGTTACGTTACCCGCGACCTCTGCTTCAGGTTCAGGTACTTCGCCATCCGAAAGCTCCACTTCTTGTTGCGGGCTAAGGCGCTCGTGGCATTTCCCGGAGGATTCGGGACACTTGACGAGCTCTTCGAGGCGCTGACCCTCGTCCAGACGCGCAAAGTGCGCGCTCTTCCGATCATACTCTACGGAACCGAGTACTGGAAGAAGCTCGTGGACTTCGACTTCATGGTCTCGGAGGGCTCAATAGACCCCGATGACCTGAAGCTGTTCAAGTATGCCGATTCGCCTGAGGACGCCTGGCGGATCATCCGCGAGTTCTACGAGAAGAAGACGAATAGCTTCTCGGTGGAAGGACTGTAACCGTCGCCGGTTCTCCCTTACTCTGTGTATTCGTACCCCGGCAGTAGTCGCTCGCTTACAAAGCGGTCTCCTGATCGATTAATTCGTCTTTTGTGACTGGGGCATGTATATTCATCAGATATGAATAGACTTGTCATTGGAACTCGCGGCTCAGAGCTTGCAGTGTGGCAGGCGAAGGCGATATCTCGGCTGCTTGCAGAAGTGTGCGATCTTCCAATCGAGATCAGAATCGTGAAGACTGCCGGAGATCGACTTGACAGTATCCCACTGTCCGCCATCTCCGGCAAAGGTTTCTTCACCAAAGAGCTTGAAGATGAACTCATCGCAGGAAAGATCGATGTGGCGGTTCATTCGCTGAAGGATTTGCCGATCGATCTGCCACCCGGATTGGCAGTTGGGGCGCTATGTTGCCGGGAAGATCCTCGTGATGTTCTCATAGCATTGCCGCAAGCTGTGGATGATTCCCAGATTCTCGGAATCAAGCCGGATGCAGTGGTAGGGACATCTTCCATGCGACGACGCTGCCAGCTGGCGGCGCTCATGCCGAGTGTGCGCATCAGGGAGCTTCGCGGAAATGTGCCGACTCGACTCCGGAAGCTGCGAGATGGTAAATTCGATGCAATCGTTATCGCCAGCGCAGGGGTTCGGAGGCTCGGGCTCGATCTCACCGACCTGAGCGTGAGGATTCTTGATGAGATGGAGATTGTGCCCGCGCCAGCGCAAGGTATACTTGCCGCAGAGATTCGGAGTGATGACGACATTGTGCGAGACATAGTCTCGCATATCGATGACGCTAACGTGAGCGCGGAAGCCGCTCTCGAACGGGGCTTACTTGCTATGCTCGGAGGCGGATGTAGTATGCCGCTGGGAGCTCTGGCGACCGTGACCAACGATCGCCTCAGACTGCGAGCTGTTCTGGGTGTACCGGAGAGTGGATCGCGGATAATACGAAGGACAGACATCGAAGGAGACAACTCCGAAGAGGTCATCCGGGCGGCGCACCGGGAGTTGACCGCTCAGGCATGATTTCTGGCGAGTCTTGTCCGAGCGTTGAGTCGTCACATTGCCGGAGGATTCTGCTTGTGAACCTGAGGATTGGCTACCACATTAGCAGGAAGAGACCAATGTGCCTGCAGGGAACCGGAGGATCATCATGGCAGACTTGATATATCGACCGAGACGATTGAGAACCACGCAGCTCGTTCGGGACATGGCTGCAGAGACACGATTGAGCGCACGGAGCATGATTCAGGTCTACTTCGTTTGTGAAGGAAAGAACGTCCGGAACGAGGTCGGCAGTCTTCCGGGAGTCTATCGGGAATCTCCTGATGCGCTCATGAAATCGATCTCAAATGATGTGCGGCTTGGTATACGGAGGATCATGCTGTTCGGAGTGCCGGAGAAGAAAGATGCATCGGGCTCCGGCGTCCTTCGCGATGACTCGTGCGTGAACCAAACCATCAAGCGACTGAAGGACAAGTACGCCAATGATCTCTTCGTGTCTGTCGACATCTGTCTCTGTTCGTACACTGATACGGGGCACTGCGGAGTGGCTGTGGACGGACGGATAGATAACGACCGCACGATCGAGATTCTCCGTGACATGGCCGTCCTGTCGGCCAAGGCCGGCTGCGACTGTGTTGCGCCTTCTGACATGATGGACGGCAGAGTCGGGGAGATAAGAAACGGATTGGATGATGAGGGGTTTACGGAAACGCTTATCATGGCCTACAGCGCCAAGTACGCTTCCGGCTACTACGGCCCGTTCCGTGAGGCCGCAGATTGCGCTCCCAAGTTCGGCGATCGGAGAAGTTATCAGATGGACTTTCGCAACAGCCGCGAAGCTCTGAAGGAAGTGGCGCTCGACTTGGAAGAGGGAGCAGACATTGTCATGGTGAAACCGGCGCTGGCGTATCTCGACATAATCTCTGCTGTCCGCGCTGCTTTTGATTCGCCTGTTGCCGCGTTCAATGTCTCCGGAGAATACGCCATGGTTAAGCTGTTGGCAAGAGAAGGCTATGCTGATGAAAAACAGCTTGTTATAGAGAACCTGACTGCCATCGCTCGCGCAGGGGCTGACATCATATTGACCTACCATCTCCGCGACATCTTGAAGAACGGCTGGCTGGATGAATAACAACGGGGAATCGAAGCGTCTACACGATAGAGCGGTGCGCGTCATACCGGGCGGTGTGGATTCCCCCGTTCGCGCGTTTCAGGCGGTGGGCGGGAATCCAATATTCATCGACAGGGGAGAAGGAGCATTCCTGTTCGATGTTGAAGGCCGCACGTATATCGATTTCTGCATGTCATGGGGACCGCTAATACTTGGCCACAGCCATCCCGAGGTAGTGAATGCGGTGAAGTGTGCAGTTGATTCTGGCCTGACTTTCGGAGCGCCGTGTCGTGCTGAGGTCGAGCTTGCCGAGTTTATCACATCGAAGGTCGGATTCGTGGAGAAGATCAGGTTTGTCTCATCGGGAACTGAGGCTGTGATGTCTGCTGTCAGGGTTGCGAGGGGATTCACCGGAAGAGAAGAGATTGTCAAATTCGACGGCTGCTACCATGGGCATGCAGACCATTTGCTGGTGAAGGCTGGTTCGGGTCTGGCCACTTTTGGCACGCCATCATCAGCAGGAGTGCCTAATGACTTCGCGAAGCACACTCTCGTAGCTGAGCTTGACAGTGAAGACAGCGTGCGTGAGCTGTTCGACCGTCACGGCGCGGATATCGCCGCCGTCATAATCGAACCTATCCCGGCAAATTGCGGCCTCCTGGTTCAACGGCCTGATTTCCTCAAATACCTAAGGCAGATAACGAAAGACTTCGGCTCCCTACTGATATTCGATGAAGTGATCACAGGTTTCCGCGTCGGCTGGGGCGGAGCTTCCGAGATGTACGACATCGCTCCTGATCTCGTTACATATGGCAAAGTGATCGGTGGCGGGATGCCGGTCGGGGCGTTCGGCGGCCGTGGTGAGATTATGGACAAGCTCGCACCAGATGGTCCGGTCTACCAGGCCGGTACATTATCCGGAAATCCCGTTGCGATGGCTGCCGGCCTTGCCACACTCGGAGTCATGCAGCGAGAGGGCATCTTCTCTCGACTCGAGGAGTTTGGTGCGTACTTCGAGACGGCGCTGCAGAGGGATGAGAGAGCATCCCGATATTCTGTTGCGCGGGTAGGTTCAATCCTCTGGCTCTATCGGCAGAAGCAGAAGCCCACCAGGGCGTCGCAGATTCAGTCCGAGGGTATTGACATGTACAACCATGCCCACCGGGGTCTTCTGGATCGCGGAATTTACCTTCCGCCGTCAGGTTATGAGGTCATGTTCACCAGCTCGGCGCACACCCTGGATCAACTCGACTTGGCCGCAGATGTACTTTCGTCACAGGCCTGCTAACACGATCCGGTAAGCGAGTCGAGTGATAATTCAATAGCCTCATCCGGCTTAACTTTTCGACAAACTCGATTATCGAATGGTCGGGCGCAGACTGCGCATTCCATCGGCAAGTTTCTGGAGCGTGACCGCTAGACGATTCCTATTTCCTCCAAATCCGATCCGGATGTAGTCGGGCTCGCCGAAGAATCTCCCTGGTACGACGTAGACGCCGTACGTTCTGGCGAGTTCGGCGCATAGCTCGGATGTGTCAGCGATACCCGGCACTCTCATGAAGCAGATGCAGCCCTGTTCTGGGATAGCGCCTTCAAGCAGACTGTCGCTCATCAGCGGAAACAGAGCTTCTCTGAGAATCGCTCTGTTCTCTTCGACGATCCGTAGCGACCGAGTGAGGTAGCCGTCAAGATATCGCAACACGGTTGCCGAGAATCCGTCAAGAGCCTTAGCCCCTGAACCCTCGACTATTACGTGCAGCCTCCTGATTGTGTCAACCGTTGCTTCGTCCGCAACAATCCAGCCGCAGTGAATTGAGCCAAGGCCGTATACCTTAGTCAGGCTGTCTATTGAAATGAACGTCTTACCGAGATTCGCCGCGGTTGTACGCCTCGCACCGGCGAAATCGAGGTAGATCTCATCGACTACTATCTTCAGTGAGCTGTTGATCCCGGTGGCTGCAGCTGCGATGGCTTTGAGGTCACGGTTCATCAGCAACGCTCCGGTCGGGTTGTGCAGATTGCTCAGGAGCAGAAGCTTTGTGTTCGGGCGAACAAGCTTCCCTACATCAGCAGTATCGACAGTCCGGCTCGGAGGTCTGCGAGGAAGACGGTCTATAGTGCACCCGATGAACTCGGGAGCGGCGAGAAGCGGCTCATATCCCGGGGCTTCTGCCACAACATGGTCGCCCGGGCTGAGCAATGCCCTGCAGACGAGGTAGATCGCGTTAGAGGCGCCGTTCGTCGTGACAATCTGATCGGGTTTGCATGAGCGTCGCTCGGAAATGGCCTCCAGCAATGGCTCGAATCCCCATGAATTCGGTTTCTTCAGAGAGATCGGCAGGTTGGATTGAGCATACTCCGCGAATTGACTCAGCAGCAAGTCGGTCGGTTCGTAAACCGAGCTTGCGAGCAGAAGATGCGCATCGGGATGTTTCTCCAGCTCAAGATCGAGATTCTTGAACCAGGACAAGTAGTCGATTCTCATAGGCGCCAATATATGTGCCTTAGTGTGATTTAGAAAGCGGGCAATGAAGCTCGATTGTGGATTTGTTCACTGCTGATGTCAGAATTCATTTATCGAGGGATTCCCTGAAACTGCTTGATCGGACGGTTGCCAATGCGTATAGTTTATGATGGATGCTATCACGGAATTTGTTTGCCACCCGTCAGCAGTGGAGTATGCAATATGAAGCTCGTGCAAGTAATGGTGATGGTCAGCGTCTTGTTGCCGGGGCTGCTTGCAGCAGACTTTCAAGTACTGCATGCAGGCGACAGCGTGCCTCAGCCCGATCTATTTGTCGACATGGACGGTGATGGAATCAACGACAATGCGTCTGACAAAGACGGCGACGGTATACCGGACAAGTTCGCTGGTGAGAATCCGGTTGTTCCTGCGGATACCGCGTTGGTCGGAGGGAGTGCATTTCAATTCGACGCTCCGTCAGTCGGCATCGAGACAGGCGCGATCATTCTTGAAACCGCGACAGCGGATCAGAACTCGAAGAGGTTTGCTGCACTTAGAATGAGCGTGCGCTCACTCTGCAGGCTTCGGGGTGGCATCAAGTCGGGCGATGACTTCGGCGCCGGTTCGGGAATGGACAACACGTCTGTCAAGGGCGTTACGTGCGTCGGTGGCGTTTGCCACTGAGAACGGGGGATTCTGTGCGATTAGTCAAGATAACCAATGTCGTTCTTCTCTTGTGGCTGACGTCTGCCGTTCCAGCGCTCGGCAATGCGAGCTTCGAGTATGGTGGCAAATGGACGTATACCAGCAATCTGTTCGGATACAGCTCTGACGTCGTAGACGCTTACTCTACCAATAGCGTGACTGCGCGGCTATATCCTGTCCCGCAGGTTGAGGTGTCTTTGACGAGCAACTATGTCAACTATCGAGATAGCATCGATCTCTGGAACGCATCTGCAGGCGGGAGCATTGCCTTCGTGCCGCTTCCATCAAGCTCTCGATTCTCGCTATATCTTTATGGGAGTTTCAACGGCTACGTTTATCGCGCAAGCCATGACGGGCTCGACAATAATACTTCCGTACTGAGTGGCTCGCTCGGATACAGGCTCCATGACCGACTTCACGTAAGAGGTGGCGTCTCCTTAAACTCAACTCGATACTTAGCCTCCGATTCCAAGGACCAGCAGTTCATCGATCTCTTCGCGGGCTTTAACGCATCTCTTCCCTGGTCTAACGCGTTCGACCTTGAGATAGGCTACTCGTTTGCGGAATACTGGTCTGTTGTCGGTCGGAGATCGTTCATAGATACCAGGCCGGAAGTGCCCGATTCGGTCAA
>JAGVNY010000128.1 GCA_020053015.1 Candidatus Zixiibacteriota bacterium
AGTGAGCAGGTGAATCGCCCAAATAGCCGTTCCACGATCCTCCGGCCATCAAACTCCATTTGCCAATACCGTCTGACGTGTAGTCGGTGTCATATAGATCAGGCAGTCCAAACACATGGCCGAGCTCATGACAGAACACACCGAGCGTCATATCACCCGCGGCATACCAGTATTCGGGCATCATCGAGTACGTAAAGACGAACTTCCCGTCACGATATCTTGGCGAAATCGCCCACTGGTGTGACCAGATGTCATTGACTGATCCCGTCAGCTCGGCTCCTCTGCCTGCATGCACGACCATCAGCCCGTCGACCCATCCGTCGCCATCGTTATCATAGTCAGCGTAGTTGACCACTCCATTCACCGCATCAACCGCCTCCTCGACGAGCTTCTGACAATTCTGAGGGTAGCCGCCAAGACCATAATCTCCGTTCGTGTAATAAGTGTAGTTGTTCGATGCTGTCACCCAGTCGAGATCGGACGGAAGCTCGACAGTTACGATGTCGAGTTGATTGAATGAAACCTCGTTGTAGTAGTGTCGCACTGCCCCGACTTGATTGACGTAGATCAGCGTGTCAAAGAACGACGCGGTTGCCGTGTTTGCCTTGTCCGGAAAGTCTATCAGAATGCAGAGGATGTTCTTCGACGCCGAGGATGTCGACAAGAGCCATTCCCTGCAATCAAGCCCGGTAGATTGATTGATTCCCCTTGCTTGCCAGTCTTCCTGCATCTCCGAGTATGACCGGCGCAGAGCTTCAGCTTGTGCAAATGACGACGGATCCTTCTCGTCGCCGGGATATGGTGGCATTGCGAATGCAGCCGTTGAAGCGAGTGCAATTGCCGTCGCAACCAAACAGGTGAAGCTGTATCGCCAATTCTGCTTGCCCATATGCGATCATCCTTTCTTCAGTTAGAAGCTGAGTCCGGAAGACAATGCCACGGCTCCGCCTCTCCCAATGCCCGGGAGAAGAGTCCCCGACGACGCCCATGCGAAATCTATGAAAAACGAGGATAGTCTTAGACCTGCGCCGAGACCAAGCGATGTACCTCTGACGCCTCCGATACCGATACCTCCTCTAAGTGGCAGGAATGACAGACCGCTGTATTCGGCTCCGAGTGATATCTCGGGTCGTGTCGTGACACCAGCTCGATTCGCAAGTCCGAGTTTCAGGTCGGCGGCTAAGAGGAATCTCCCGAGTGGGTGTGATGCGCCGAGATTGAGCTGAGGTGCAAGAGATGTCGAGAAAGGCGCGATGTCGCGTTCAACGTCATCCGAGGAGACCGACGAATCTTCATCGGCTGTCTCGGTCGTCAGCGAACTCAACTCATAGGTGTATGCGTTTTCGCGAGTCTCCTTACTCCAATTGATCGATGAAACGAGGTTGTCCAAGCCGGCAGAGAAGATCCAGTTGTTGCCGTAAGTGGCGGCAGCGCCGAGATCCAAGCCATATCCTGAGCCGCCGAGAGCGGACTTCACTATTACGCTTCCGTCGCCATTAATCCCCTCCGGCAGAGTGGTGGCGGTTGCCAGCGCTTCCGTGACTTCGACATAAGCGAGACCACGTATGTATTTGAGGTTGATTCCGGCGGTGAGCTCGCCCCAGTCGAATGTTTTCACTCGCCTGCCGTATGCGAGATTGACGTCGAGGTGAACGACTCCTTCGGCGTCAGCATCGTCGATTTCTATAGTCTCACCCAGCTTATTGCCGAAAAGCGCAATTTCGAACACGTCCTTGGAAATGATTCCTTTGCCGGATGCCTGAGCCGATGCAGACACAGCGATAGGCCCGGTCGAGAAAGAGAGGACGGACGCTGCGCTCGTCCCGCGAAATTCCAGCCCCTCAGCAGGTATCTTCTGCAGGATGTCATTCTTGTCCGCCTCAGACAGGAATGCGCCGTTGTACTTCTTGTAATCGCCGATCGAAAATGCGTTGTTGGTGAGTCCTGATCCGATGCCTATTAGTTGGATTGCGGTGCCCGGCCTGTCCGGAAGAGCAAGATTGGCAGGGTTGTACCCGATTGAATTGTATCCTCTGGCTACCGCGGTATGGCTTCCGGCCATCGCGACACTGCGAGCGTCGTCCCAGCTCGAAGCCTTTGCGCTCACGAACATGATGATCGCGAGCACGAGGCATATACTAAGAATAATACGCGTTTTCATTGACTATTCCTCCTCATCCTGCTCTACTTTGATTCGCCGACTCGGACGTCGACGACCATGTACGCCTGGATGTCTATGTAATCGCTTGAGACTATTCGCACGGTTTGTCCGTCGGTTCCGGGGAACGTGATAACCTGTCCGACGTAAAGCGGATTGTTTTTGAGCACTTGCAAGTCATCGAGAGTGAGAACCTGTGTGAAATCCGACCCAACGGTGTCACTGACAAGTCCAGTCCCTCCAATCACACCTGAGGCGACCGAGAACGGTCCCATTGTTAACTGCGGGCTGGTGTAGAGCGTCGCTGTGTCTGAACCAAGGTACAGCTCAAGCGATGCCTCAAGCGGCAAGTGGTTTGTCAGATGGGCCTCGACAACGCCGTGCCTGAGCCTGTCGACGTCTTCGTCTTCAAGATCCCCCAGGTCTGCCTCAGTGATATCAGCCTCGAAATCCGTCGCACCGATTGACATCACGAGTGGGGACGAGATCTGCACTTCTCCGCAGACAAAGTCATTCTCGGTGACCTCCCCGGCCGTCAAGCCATCGCCGACCGTTGCGGTACCGCTTATGGTGATCTGGGACGGTATGGGATTGAGAAATTCGGTCAGGTCGGTTATTGTGATCTGAGTCAGACCCGGATTCTCAACATTACCACGGCAGATAGTGTCGTCGATATCAAGCCGTTGTCCGTCGCTGCCTTCAATACGAAGACTTATCTCGGCAGGCATGTCGACCGCTGAGTAAATCTCTACCGTCATCACGGCTTCTTTGAGGCTGAAGTTCTCGAAGCCGTCCGGGATTTCAACATCCTCAGTGATCGGTTCTATTGAGATTTCTGAAGGTTCGATAATCCCTTCGACTGATGACAGCGTGATTCCGTAGACGTCAAGTATCACCGCGAAGCTGTCGGTGGAGGCAATCTGCACAGCCGAGGAACCGCTACCTGCGATGGCAGCTTCGGTGGTGACGACGAGCGATGGTTGTATTTCTCCCGGAAGCGGCGTGAATTCGTATCCAGCAAGGTCTTCAGATAGATGTGTAGTCTGTCGTGGAGCGATGCTCGCTGTTTTGACGAGTGGCTCTCCGCCGGACACAAGTTGATTGACGGCAATCTGCACGCTCGCGGTCAGGTTGGTGGAATTCGTGATCTCCACCGAAAGACTTCCCTCTTTGATGCGGGCAAAGTCAATATGATTGTTTTCGTCGAAGTTGACAGTCTCGGTGTAGCTCTTGTTTTGGGCGGGCACTCTTGCCACCGCAGATGATACGATCAGGTCATCAGCAAACGCAGCCTCTACCCCGACCTCTTTGTCAGCAAGAGTGAACAGAGTGCCGCCGTCCGTGTGAAAGTATGCCGTGTAAGAGAAGGTGTTGGATATCTCCTTGCCAGACAGGTTGATCGACTTCGACTCTGTTTCACCGATGTCAAGTCCGTCCTGAAAGACTGCTAAGCCGACCTGCTGAGCTGAAACATTGTCAGTGATCGCGATCGCCACGGAATCGAGATCGATGCCGAACTCATTTGTCGCGGATACGATCAAGGCTCCGCTCGAAATCGTCGCGGACTCGAAGTCTGCGATTGCGGGAAGGGCCTTGGTTTCAGTGAAGGACGCTTCCGAGATGTCCCCGCCAAGTCCGAGTGCAAGGTGATCAGACAGCAGTATCGCCGACGAGACCGGAGTCGGCTCGACGATTGTGATTTCGCCGAGCTGCTCCGAGAAGCTGGTCGACAGATTCGATATCTCAAGGCCGGCGTTGACGGCCACGGTGTCGAACTGCTGTTCGACGTTGAATGAGATCAGTCCTGCCGAATCGTAAGTCAATGCATCTTCAGCAATTCGGTCTACGAGTTCAAGCATGTCATATTGGTGCGAAATCAGCGGTAGGACCAATCGCGTGTCCCACGTCGGTGACTCTGGTTTCCCCAGGCCGCATCCTCCCACGGTGACCACCACAGCTATGGCAGCGACTGCCAACAGCTGCATCGCTCGGCCTGACCGGGAATCACATTCGTGCGTGACAGTCTCCATCACATTCCTCCTCCGAAGACCTGATGTTACAGTTCCGCTCGATAATGATTTCCGCAAAGAGCATGCCATGGATTGGTTTGGGGTTAACGTACAACGAGGCATGGTCTTAAGCCGTGCTTTCGTCCCGAAACATTCATTGATCTGTCGGGGATCGGCAGAAGAGAGTATGGGAGAAGTCCTACACGCCCGCCCCTGTCTGGGAGGCGCGAATCGATCCGATGCGTGACCAGACATGTCCGCAGATTGCTTTATTCTGGACGAATAACTCGCTATATTGGATTTGTAATCGGAGGAAGGAACTGACGGATAATGCGAAAATCTAACCGGCTTATCTACGAGATCAATCTGATCAGAAACAACCGGTCGCTTAATGCGGAGCGAATTGCAGATATCTGCGGGGTCACGGCTCGCACGGTGTATCGAGACATCATCGAACTTTCGGAAGCCAACATTCCGGTTTACTATGATCGCGGTTACAAACTCGCGACAAACACATTCATGCCGCCGCTCAATTTCGACGTCGACGAATTCCTGGCGCTGAGAATCGCTCTCGCGAATACAGAACTTCGTGAATCTTCGCCCTACGGAGAAACCGTTAGACGAGCCGAGGCCAAGATTGTCGCGGCGCTAAACGGGTCGATTCCCACGGAACTCAAGACAAGGCCTCTTAATGCCCGGCTGCAGGGCAAATCAACCGACTGCTTCACCGCTTCGCTGGTACTGACTTTCCGGCAGCTTGAGCTCGCAATTGAAGGGAGGCAGCAAATCGAGATCGACTATCAACCGCTCTCCGGACAAAGCGGCATCCGTCGCGTCGATCCATACTATATTGTCTTCCGAAGGCATGCGTTCTATCTGATAGGATTCTGCCACAAACGGACAGAATACCGGACTTTCAGAATCGGCAGGATTCGGGGACTCACGCTCCTCGACCGCAAGTTCACTCGGGACGGGAGATTCTCGCTTGAGAGCTACTTCCAGAATGCATGGGAGATCTTCACCGGTCCCATGGTCGTCGTCGAAGTGAAGTTCACTGGCAGCGCCGCGACAGTCATAACTACCGGAAGACACCATGACGGCGAGACTGTCAAGAGACTGAAGAACGGAGATGTGCTTTACAGAGTCACCACTGCAGGGATTCAAGAGATAGGCATGTGGCTGAAGCAGTTCGGCGCCGAAGCATCAGTCATCAAACCGCCCGAATTACGGGATGAGCTGCGTGAGTTCTATCAGAGGGCTGTGCGAGAATTCCGGTGAACGCAGACAGTTCGTTTACAGCTTGGCGTATCTCAAAGCGCGACCCGGCACGCCACCGCATCCACATCTTGCTTCAGGTCTGCAGCGAGTTTGTTCTTGAAAACGGCCACTAATCGGCTATATTAGTCCGTTTCTTGGTTGAGTCATCAGGTGACACTTTTGGGAGTTTGCAATGATCAGCACAGCCGATTTTTACAAGGGGATGCGGATAGCCATAGAAGGGCAGCCCTACTACATCGTCGATTATCAGCATGTCAAAATGGGACGCGGCGGAGCGAATGTCCGCACCAAGCTGAAGAATATCAGAACCGGTCAGGTGATCGAGCGCACATATGCCGGTGGCGAGACATTCGATCAGCCCGATTTCGCCGATCGTGTCATGCAGTACATGTACAACGATGACACCGATTGGTTCTTCATGGATTCCAAGACGTTCGATCAGATCAGCATCTCGAAGGAGAAACTCGGAGATGTCACCTGGTACCTGCAGGAAAACCACGAGTATCACATTCTGTTCTTCGAGGGGGAGCCGATCCTCGTCGATTTGCCGCTTGCTGTGATCCTCGAGATAACTGACGCGGAGCCTGCGATAAAGGGCGACACCGTGACCAACGTGATGAAGAACGCGACAGTCGAAACGGGTTTGTCGATAAAGGTTCCCATGTTTGTCAAAGTGGGTGACAAGGTGAAGATTGATACTTCCGAGGGGAAGTACATCGAGCGCGCGTAGGTCCCGAATTGTCAGATTCCGAAATCGAGATTGCTCCATATATCGGCACCGATGAATCCGGCAAAGGAGATTTTTTCGGCCCCTTGGTTGTTGCGGCCGTCGCTGTGACACCGCAGGATCGTGATCGTCTGCTTGTGCTTGATGTCAAAGATTCAAAGAAAATGACTGACAAGAAGGCTCGGCGTATCGCTGAGGATCTTCGCGGACTACTGCCGTGTGAGGTAGTCGCGATCGGCCCCGAGAAGTACAACGATCTGTACGTGAAGATACGCAACCTGAACCGATTGCTCGCCTGGGCGCACGCTCGGGCAATCGAAAACGTACTCGGTCGAACGGATGTCACCGTGGCAGTAACTGACCAGTTCGGTGACCCGGGCTATGTCGAAAGGGCATTGATGGAGAAGGGAAAGACAATCAGTCTGATTCAGCAGACCAAAGGGGAGAGATTTCTCGGCGTCGCTGCCGCTTCAATCGTAGCCCGAGCGAAGTTTCTTGAGAGTCTCGAAAAGCTCGAGTCGTTGCATGGCGTTCCCTTTCCGAAGGGAGCAGGGCCGACAGTCGACTCTGCGGCTGCCGAGTTTTGTCGAAGGGCTGGAGTCGAGCAGCTCCGTCTCGTTGCCAAGCTCCACTTCAAGAATTCGAAGAAGGTAAGTGACATCCTCCAGCACAATTCTCGCTGATATTGCTGCGGACAACCGATCCGGCTCTGCTGCAATCCTTCGAAAGGCACTCGATTATCTGAGATCAGTCGCCGATGAATCGCGTGACGCTCCATTCGATAATCAGCGCGAACATATTGTTGATTCTGCGCGCAAGCTTGTCGAAGCACAGCCGGATATGGCGCAGCTGTACAACCTCGCCTCGGCCGTAATCGCATCGGTTCGATCACATTCATCACTGTCCGGCGACTCTTCAGCCGTGGTCCGAAAGGTTCTTGACGAGTATGCTCGAGATGAAGAGCTTGCCGTTGAAAGAGCTGTCGCGCTGGCAGGCAGGCTGATATCTGAGGGGCAGACAATTCTGACAATCAGCAACTCATCACTTGTCAGGGAAACGATTCTGAGGCATCCAAAGAGGACATTGCTCACGGTTGTAATCCCAGAGAGTCGGCCGATGAGCGAAGGCGTGTTGCTCGCGCAGTCTCTTGATTCGCAAGGCATTAGAACCATCTTGACCACCGACTTTGCCGCTACGACGTATGTGAAGAATTCGGACGTCTTTGTCTGTGGCGCAGATGCTGTATCGAAAGACCATGTCGTCAATAAGGTCGGCACTGGAGTTCTTGCCGACCTCGCTAAGCAATTGAATAAGAAGACAGTAGCAGTATTTACCTCAAGCAAGATCATAAGGGATGATCTTCGCAAGCCATCCCCGAGACACCGTCCGGGAGAAGAAATCACGACCATTCGACTCTGCACCGGGATTGTGGAAAACATCTATCTTGAACTATGCCCGCTCATCAGCTTCACCCACTTAGTCTCAGACAGGAACATATACACCGCCGATATGTTGAAGGCCGAGATCTCGAAGCAGCCTCCTTTGACGCTGCAGTAGCTGCCGTATTGTTTTGAAACAGGCGGTAGCGCTCATGTGGCAGCATCTTCATCTATCCGCTTAAGCGACATGAGATAAGTGTCGATATAGACCATGATGTGGACTCTCAGGCGGAGGGTTTTGTGAGCGATATCATCCTGGGCGTCGGCACGACTGTGTTTGCCTCGCTCGCGACGCTCGTATTGGTCTACCGGCGTACGTTTCTCCGTGAAAGACGTGACGCACTGACTCAGACTTTGACTGGCTTTTCCCTCCTGACGGTCGGAGTGCTTGTCGAATTCCTGCACAGCCTCGGCTTGGGTGGGGTGTTCGACCCACTCAATGATAGCCTCTTGCGAATGATCCTAACGAGCATTCCACTTCTTGCGGGCACGTTGTTTCTTGTCGCCGGACTGGCGGCCATCATCCCGGATCTATTGCTTTCGTCGCGAAGGCTGGCTCGGGTTGACAGATTGCTCGAGGCTGCTTTGGTTCCGGGCGACTACTCTGCGGCAGGATCGTCTCTATCCGTTTTGCACGATGCTGTCCGCCACGTATGTTCAGTTCTGTCACCGAGCAGATTCGTTTTCCTGAGCTGGGACTCGCGGAATCATACACTTACACCGGTCTCTGCAGCTCACGCGAGAGCTGACTTGTGTACTCTGACCGAGTTTGATCTCAGGCGGCTGGATTGGCTGAATGAGGTCATCGTCAACAGGAGCACGGTTTCGCGCGTCTGCACCATGGAAAGGGACGGGAATCTTGATCTCCTGTTTTCAGACATCGAGCAGGGCGAAGCGATTGTGGCCGTGCCGGTCGCTGTGCAGAACAGGTTGGCCGGGGTTCTGATTTTGGTCTTCGCCGATCAATCGGCGATCTCGGATGCTGAGATCAGGGCCGCATCGACGGCGCTAAACGCTGCTGCTGCGGACGCGGAAAGCAGGAATTTCCTCCGGCAAGCCACGCGATTGGCGTCGATCAAAGACGTGCATTCACGGCTTATGTCGTCCGCAGTCGAAAGTCAGGACTTGGCAGATTTCACGATCCATTTCGGAGAGATGGTCAGAGCTTTTATACCCTTCGACTTGCTGTGTGTGTGTGTGCTCGACGATAGCGGATCGAATATGAAAAGATACTCAGTGATGGAGTCAGGCCATCGAGTGTACGAACGAGGCTTGTCACTGCCTGCCTCCGACACCGCAGTCTTGCGGATCGCGCAGGCATCGAAGGCAGAGATCGCGGCGAAGCTCGATTCCGTGCGCTTCCGAGATGATTCATGGCTATCTCGCTGTGGGTTTTCGTCGCGGCTTTCCGTCCCGGTCACCGTGTCCGGAAGATCAAAGTGTGTGGTGTCATTTGTATCCGTGTCTTCTGATTTTTACGACGAGACCAATCTCCAGAATGCAGGTCGTGTCTCGGACGCCTTTTCTGTCGCGATCGAACTGGCGACAATGCGCGACAAGCTGGCTGCGCGCACATCGCAGATTACCGGCTTCTGGGACACGCTCGCAGGACTTATGGAAGGCGGAGATACCAAGAAGTATCTCCTGAGCCTGCCCAGGAAGATGACGTCGTTGATGCCGGTTACCTGCTGTTCTCTCTTTGAAGTCGATTCAGAACACGGTAACCTGGTTCGAATCGCGGGATATTCGAGAACAACCACAGACCAGGACGGTCAGCCGGCCAGTGTGATATCCACAGGCAAAATCCCAACGATCCAGTCGGTGATTGAGGACGG
>JAGVNY010000023.1 GCA_020053015.1 Candidatus Zixiibacteriota bacterium
CTTGATTCAATCAGGAGACAGCGATTGGGAAACGAACAACGAAAAAACGTGTCTATACACCTATATCCAAAACCCGAATTGCCCTTTTGAGACAGATTGGAAGAAGCGGGGCACCAGGATACGCCACATTTCGATAAGGCAACATGACTACCAATCGAGATTACTACGATATCCTCGGTCTCCAGCGTGAGGCATCCGAGGAAGAAATAAAGAAGGCCTATCGGCAGATGGCGCTCAAGTATCATCCCGATCGCAATCAGAACGACAAACGCGCCGAGGAGAAATTCAAGGAGGCCACCGAGGCCTATGAAGTTCTCAAGGACCCTCAGAAACGCCAGATATACGACCAGTACGGGCATGCCGGTTTACAGGGAGCCCGTGGTGCAGGGGGATTCGGCTTCGAGTCGTTCGATATCTCCGACGCTCTTCGCGCCTTCATGCGCGATTTTGGCGGATTCGGCGGATCGTTCGATGAAGTGTTCGGGTTTGGCGGTCGGACTTCTCGTCGCGGACGTCGCGTCTACCGCGGCGAAGATCTTCGTTTGTCGTTGTCTGTGACTCTTGAAGAGATTGCCGAGGGTGTGGAGAAATCGCTGAAGGTCAAGATCAATGATCGCTGTCCTGAGTGCGGTGGTACCGGAGCGGCTGAAGGCACGAACAAGACGACGTGCCCTCAGTGCAGCGGGTCAGGCGAAGTCCGCCACGTAGCCCGTTCCTTATTCGGCCAAGTGGTCAACGTAGCTGCGTGCGGTTACTGCGGAGGGACGGGAGAGACAATACCTTCACCCTGCAGGAAGTGCAAGGGAGACGGCAGAGGTCAGGTCGAGAAGTCGATCAAAGTGAAGATACCGGGCGGTGTGATGGATGGGAATTACATCACGCTCCAGGGGGCGGGCAATGCGGGTCCAAAGGGAGGGCCGCATGGTGATCTCGTGGTCTTCATTCATGAGGTCGAGCACGACTTGTTCGAACGGCACGGCGACGACCTCTTGATTCAGGTGCCAATAAGCATGTCACAGGCCGTGCTCGGCGCGACTGTCAGTGTGCCGACCCTTGATGGGAGTGTGGATCTCAAGATTCCGGCGGGGACGCAGTCGGGTAAGCTGTTCCGGGTGAGAAATAGCGGGATCAAGCATCTGCGCTCGCAAGGAAAGGGTGATCAAATAGTCCGGGTTCATGTGTGGACTCCGACGAAGCTCGACAGGCAGGCGAAGGAGCTGTTCGCCAGGCTTTCTGAGCTGGAGACCGTTTCGGCGCCAAAGCCGTCAAAGTCATTCTTGGATAAACTGAAGGAATCTCTTGGGGTCTGAAGAATCGGCCACGAGGATGGCCATAGGAGGGGTGAATGAGTGCTGGGTTCATACGTGTCGACGTAACTGTTCCGGCGGCAAGTGAGGAGCTTGTTACCGGATTTCTTGCGCGAGACATCGCAGCGGAGCGCGGAGTTGAGATCGATGATCTCGACGGCAATGTTATTATACGGTTCTACCTGCATGATAACGATCCTGTGCAACCGGTCATCGAATCTCTCAGCGATTTTCTGAAGCAGATGGGTGTCAGCCCGACTGTCGATTGCTGCAGCGTTGCTGAAACCGACTGGGTAAAGAAATATCAGAGTGAATTCGGCCCGGTAGTTCTCGATGATGTCGTCATTAGGCCGGAGTGGTCTGACGAGAGATTTCCTGATAAGCTCGAGATCATAATCGAGCCTCGAATGGCATTCGGAACCGGCAGACACGAAACCACCCAATTGTGTCTCAAGTCATTGCTCCGCGAATTGAAGAGAGGCGATGCGGTGCTCGATGTCGGGACGGGGAGCGGGATATTGGCTATCGCGGCCGCCAAGCGTGGAGCCTCGCGTGTTGTGGCTGTGGATATTGACATTGCTGCGGTTGAGAATGCACGAGAGAATGTCGCGAAGAACGGTGTGGCGGAAGTGGTGAAGGTAGAGTTCGGGTCGATTGACAGCGTGCGGGATTGCGGTAGCTACAACGTAGTCACTGGCAACCTCATCAAGGAGAGCATCTTTGAGCTCTTTGATCGGTTGGTCGGCTGCGCCAAACCTGGTGGCATGGTCATCCTATCCGGCATTCTCGCGGAACAGACTCTGGAGGTCAATCTCTTTCTCGCGTCCAAGGGATATCGGGCGCCGAGAATTTCTTCCAAGAACGAATGGGTCTGTTTCACACTCAGGACAACATGATACAATGACCACTCCATTCACCTACTTCTACCTCGATAGTCGGTCGATCTCGGGTGAGCATGTCGAGTTCTCAGAAGAGGAATCCCGCCACATGAAGAAAGTGTGCCGCGTTTCAGAAGGTGATGTGGTGCATGCTACCGATGGGTGCGGACATGTGTATCGCGTTACTGTGCACTCAGCAGCCAAGAGAACGTTGGTTGGACGAATCGACGAACAGACTCACGTACCGATCGGCGGCCAGTCGTGTCATCTTGCCTTCCCCATTACCGGTGAACAGAAGATGGATTGGGTAATCGAGAAGTGCACAGAGCTTGGCATCAGCAGGTTCCTGGTCTTCTCATGCGAGCGCTCGATCGGAAGCGGAGCAGGCAGCCGTAAGCGCGATCGCCACATGCGAATTGCATGTGCAGCTATGAAGCAGTCGATGCGAGCGTATCTGCCCGAGTTCGAGTATCTCGACGGGATCGGAGCGCTGATCGAGAAGTTCGGCGTCTATCAGAATGTCTTGCTCGGTCACCTCGGCGATTCCTCCCGAAACTTGACGGAAGTTGCTGTCAAGCTGTCGGATGCGGCTTGCGAATCGATGAACGCGCTTGTCGTTGTGGGGCCTGAATCCGGATTCACCCAGCCGGAATCTTCAATGCTGACCGCCGCGGGCGCTCTTCCCGTGGTATTCGGGCGGCACCGGCTGAGAATGGAAACTGCTGCAGTCGTGTTGTCGGCCGCCGTCATCCAATGTCTTCCCGGTATCTGAGAAGAACTTGAGAATCGGCTCTTTCTGCCGAACATTATGGTATGATCCAGTTCAGCGAGTTCTCCCCGGAGCTGTTGGGAGTGTATGTCGTTCTCTTTCTTGCGGGCATTTCTATCGGCAGCTTCCTGAATGTTGTAATATACCGCCTCCCAAGGAACAAGTCGATTGTCCGCCCACGTTCCTTCTGTCCATCGTGCGGTAAGACGATCCCTTTCTATCTCAATGTCCCTGTTCTCAGTTATGTCCTGTTACTCGGACGGTGCAGTCACTGCGGTGCGCGCATATCGCCGCGATACCTTCTGATTGAGCTACTATCGGGTGCGGCTGTAGTCGCGTATTTCCACATCTTTGGCCCGACGCTCCAGTGTGTTGCTGCCGTTGTCATGACGCTGATCCTGATTCCGGTGTTCTTCATAGATCTTGAGCACAGGATAATTCCGGATGCGATTTCGATATCGGGGATCGTTCTTGGAATCGCGCTTTCACCGTTTTCCGATGAGCCTGGCTGGATCGGCTCACTTCTGGGAATTCTGGTAGGAGGGGCTGGATTCTTGTCGATAGGTTTGCTGGGCGACTATCTGTTCAAAAAGGAGAGCCTCGGTGGCGGAGACGTCAAGCTCGCAGCCATGTTGGGCGCGTTTCTCGGCTGGGAGAAAGTGCTATTCGTATTCATAGCGTCGGCGATATTGGGGCTTCTCGGCGCGGCCGTCATGCTGATATTCTCGCGGAAGATTCGTGAAAGCCGACAGATTCCGTTCGGGCCTTTTCTGGCCACCGCTGGCGTAATTGCTCTGCTGGCGGGCGACAGGCTGATTGCATTCTACATCGACCACTTCGTGCGAATCTAATTTCCATCCCCTCAGCTTCGTAGTATGTGACAGTTTAGTACAAAGTTGAATATCGCTGCACGGATCGATGCTGGCAGGCTGGAGACCAGGTTGGCTTGTAACCACGTGCGTAGCAGTGGAATACCGGAAGTCATTGACCATACGATGGTTACGGGCTCGTGAATAAAAAAACTTGACATTGAAAGGTCGGTAGATAGATTACCGCCTGAAATCAAGGGATGCATAGTATGATATACGGAAAATCTGAAAAGGAGTGGTGAGACAGAAGATATAGAAGGATAAGAGCTAACCGGGCTTCAGCCTCGGTGAGCTTCGAAGAAGATCAAGCACGAGAAGAAGATAAGTTTGATGAACGGGAGTGTGCGAGGAAGCCGGACTCGCGCATATCTTTTTTAGCCCAGAATCACAACCGGCTGAAAGGAAAATCGAAATGTTCAAACGCATGTCAGTCTTGCTGCTCGTTCTTGCCGTGTTCTTAATGGTCGGCTGCAGCAAGCCCCCGGAGGTCGAGATGAGCGCTGCCGACACAGCTATGCAGGCTGCTAAGACGGCGGAGTCCGAGACCTATGCTCCTCAGGCCTATCGCATGGCGCTTGACACTCTGAACGCTGCCAAGGCTGCCAAGCAGGAGCAAGATTCCAAGTTTGCTCTCTTCCGCAAGTACGGGAAGTCGAAAGAAATGTTCGTTTCCGCCAAGGCTCTCATGGAGAAGGCTGGTGTCGACGCAAAGGCGGAGAAAGAGCGCATGAGAGCGGAACTCCAGTCCATGCTGGCGGATGTGAAGATGGTTCTTGATTCGGCTCAGGTTGCACTTGACAAGGCTCCGGTAGGCAAGGGTAATAAGGCCGATATCGAGCTGATCAAGAATGATCTGGCCGGCGTCAACGCTGCATATACCGCAGCCGAGGCTGAATTCCAGGCCGAGAAGTTCATGACCTGCAAAGCGAAACTGGAGACAGTGAGGACAAGAGCTCAGGCGATCATTACTGAGATTGAAGCTGCCAAAGCCAAGAAGAGTGGCAAGTAAGCTTCGTAGATCTGCTTTTTGATAAGAGAGTGTTATCGGGGTCGGAACCTACCCGGCCCCGATAGGGTTGACTACATCGGACGCATCATCGGGTTTTCACGCGGTTTGACGTTGAAGGGTGTCAAAATGAGAGTCCGTGCCGTTGCGCTGGCCATTAGCGTAGCGGGAGTTCTAATAGTAAGTTGTCAGGATCCTCCATTATCTACGCAGCAGAAGGCACGCTACGCGGTTGACCAGGCATCCGAAGCTGGTTCATTGCGATATGCTCCTGTGCTGTTCCGTCAGGCTGAGGATATCCTGACCAACGGCCAGATGGAAATGGCGCGCCAGAACGGACGGCTGGCTCCATTTCGAGATTATCGGGTCGCGGATTCGCTGTTCAATCTTGCGTTTACACTCGCTTCGGAAGCAGCCGACTCGACGAGAAGCCGAATTCAGAATCTGAAGTCGACGTCGATTGCAGAGAAGAACGCATTGAAGCAAGAGCTCTCCAACTTTCGTGAATCGCTTGACGGCAACCTCACTCTATTTCATGCGGAGAGGCACTGGACTTCTGCTGATCTCGCGGTGAGCATGAGCGAGAAGCTGATTCAGCAGGGCGAGTTTTACGATGCACTTGCAACTCTTTCAGAAGGCAGGAGAGCGCTCGACCGGGTACGAGATATACTCGACGAGTATTCGGAGTCGGAATCTCAATCGCTGGCCACATGGAGGCACTGGGTGGACGCAACAGTGTCCGCAAGCCGCGCAAAAGGATCCGTGTGCATCGTAGTCGACAAGACCGCTCATCGTTTGTATCTGGTACGTGCGGGCAGAGTCGTTCACAGTTACGATTGCGAACTCGGCTACAATTCTGCAAGACAGAAGTACTTTGCCGGAGACGGAGCTACTCCCGAGGGAACGTATTCGGTCACGAAAGTCAGACACAACGGTTCGAAGTATTATAAGGCATTAATGCTCAATTACCCGAACTCAACGGATCAGCAGAGATTCAAACAGAACAAGACAAAAGGTGTCATATCAAGATACGCGAGAATAGGCGGGCTCATTGAGATCCACGGAAACGGCGGCCGGAGCAAGGACTGGACAGACGGCTGCGTCGCTCTCACTGACAAGGAAATGGAACATCTGATGCAATACGTGTCGGTTGGGACGCCCGTGACCATCGTCAGGAAATCGGATAGATGGCCATGAAAAAGTGGATATTCATTGTCAGTACATGTATTGTCGTGCTCGTTGGCGCCGCTATTATGATTATTATGTTTTCGTTTGGTCCGCCTGAGGTGGAGTTGAGAAGTTTCGGTGACTCTGTCTTGACATCGCTTCCTGCGGATGACAAGGCAGCCCAGGCAGAGCTGAGAAAGATTCGGAAAGCTTACGACGCTATGCGTCCGGGAGGAAGTGCACAAGCTGGCAAGAAGAAGCGCCCCAGTTCTCCAGGGATGCCTCCTGATATGTATATAGTGATAAATACACACGCCAATGAGATCTACCTGCGGACGGAGGACTCCGTTCTGTTCAAGGCGACTTGCTCGACCGGGACCGGCGGAGAGCTCGTCGACACGGCTACCGGGCGGCATTGGGTCTTCGACACGCCGCGCGGCTCGTTCAAGATAAGTTCCAAGTTGAAAGAACCCTGGTGGCGCAAGCCAGACTGGGCGTTCATCGAGGAAGGCGAAGACATACCGAAGCAAGAAGCCGAACGTTATGACAAGGAAATGATGGGAGACTATGCGCTTGGCTTCGGTGACGGGTTCTTCATTCACGGTACAATTTACGAGCGTCTGCTCGGAATCAACGTCACCCACGGCTGCGTAAGGGTCGGATCGGCAGACCTTCAACATATCTTTGACAATGTCGGAATTGGTACAAAACTCTACATCTTCTGAGCGCGGCTACGCCATGCTCCGGTATGGTGTCCTCAGCGTCTCACTGATAGGCTCTCTTGTTGGGTTGCTGGTCGTCGGATGCGGCGGCAACCGGTCGGCCGAGAACGAGGCTCAATCGACAGGCGAGGAGATACGGCAGGTGTGGGATCGCTCAGCTGCCGAACTCGAATATCGTCTTCTGCAGGCTGAGATGAGCCTTGCGAAGAGCGACTCAGTCTACCTTGTTCTCGACTTGAAAGCAAACCGACTGCAACTGAAGCTGGAGAGTGCTGTGGTATGGAGCCATGGACTTGAACCCGCGAGCGACGGAATGGAGGATGTTGCCGATTTTTGCAGCAGGTTCCAATCAGGCGAAGGCAGGCTGGTGCGACCGATAGTCGAGAAGTATTTGTTCGAGGCCAGCAACAAGACACCTGATTCTCTTCTCGCGATCGTCAGCGGAGCTGTCGCGGTCAATCCCGAGCTGCTGCAGCGGCACGTCCCGGGGAGGTTTCAGGTCCTGTTTGGCGAAGGTCTTATTCTCGATATTCGCGCAGACGTTCAAGGCACTCCTGTGGACAAGTTTCAGAATACGGTCAAGGATCTGCGGCAGGCTCTGCGCCGCTCACTCGGCGATGCGATTATTTCGCTGAAGCTGGAACCGGATGAGGCCGTGACGCTCTTCAGAGCCGTGAATCCAGGCATGGTTGCATTGCTCAACCCTCCGAGATAACTGCCGCCGACCAACGCCCCAAAGAATCCGTTTGACGAACCCTGCCCAGTCGCCGTTTACTGTATCGAGGCGCTTGACAAACCTCTGATAGGATGTATGTTGCACGTAAGTGGAATCAGTCATTCGCAGACGAACATGTGCTGAGACATGATCCCGCAAGAAGCGGCAGCGGATTCGGCTGAGGTAACAACGAAGGGAGGAAGTGCATGTCAGGTCTGACGCTGAGATCAGTAGTGGCTATGTGCGTATTGGTAGCGTTCGCTTTTCAACTTGTGTTTATTCCGGAATCGGTTGAGGCGAAATACCGCGACAACAGTGATCAACTGCCAAGTGATGGATCATCCACTGCCACGACGGTACTCCTGATCGCTGCGGCAGGGTGCCTTGTTGTGGCCACAGTGCTCATGATCAAGCACCACCATAACAAGTCCAAGCAGAAAGAGACTGATGCAGAGCAGACGCCCGCGGCTGATTCTACGGCAACCGCTCCGGAGTCATCACTGATTGATGCAAGTTCGGTCTTTGCATCTGGCTGTTCATTCGAA
>JAGVNY010000134.1 GCA_020053015.1 Candidatus Zixiibacteriota bacterium
CCTCCATCCTCACGAAGAAAGATACCTCCTCCGCCACTCAATGTGTCACCCATCTCTTGGCATAACCTGTATACTATGTCGTGGCACTGCACAGCGCCAAATCCCTACGCAGTCCTCACCCAGGTAGTTCAATGATCCGCGATCTTGTAAGGGAACAGAGCGACCTAATGCTTTTCGATTACCTTGTATCCAGCGTCCTCGACAGCCTTCCTGAGCGAAGGGATATCGAGGTTCGTACCGAAGACCTCGGCACGCTTTCCTCCGAGGTCGACACTTACCGATCTTACACCGACAACGCCGGAGAGAGCCTGCTCGACTGCCGCAGCGCAGTGGTTGCAGGTCATGCCTCCCACAGCCAGTGTAGCGTCCGGAGTTGAGGCGCCGGATTTCGCAGTAGCCTTCGGACGAAATCGCGGAATGACGACTGCGTTTATCAATACCGCGATCAGCAGCAGCGCGCTGGCAACGCCGAACCATGAAGGCAGCATGGAGTGAGTGTGATGTGCAACGTGGGTTCTGACGCTACTGCCGACGATCTGGTCGAGCAGAAGCCCGGAGGCGAGCGCCATAACCGCGATCGTTCCAAGATATGTGAAGGCCGTACGCTTGCCGAGCACTCGCCATATCGTAGTGATCGCGGCTGCATTGGTAGCAGGCCCGGTGATGAGGAACACAAGCGCGGCTCCGGGCGAGATGCCCTTGGCGATGAGAGCTGCTGCAATCGGTACCGATGCCGTAGCGCAGACGTACACTGGAATCCCGACCAGCATCAAGACGAGCATCGAGACGATTCCGCCACCGAGTATACCCGCAAAGAAATCGTCGGGAACCGCGGCTGAGATCAATCCCGCTATCACAAGACCGACAATGAGCGCATTGCCAAGATCCTGTGGAAGCGCGACAAAGCCATACCTGAGCGCATTCATCAGCTTGCTTCCCTGTTTGTCATTCTGTGTCATCGAATTCATGTTCGCAGAATCGAATCTGTCCGGACCGTCTTTCTTCGCCAGCAGGTCAACGAACAACCCGCCGAGAATTCCGGTCACTAACGCTGCTATCGGACGGAAGACCGCGATGACCGGTCCGAGCAGGCTGAAGGTGACAGCGATGCTATCCACACCGGTTTGCGGAGTTGAGAGAAGAAACGCGACCGTAGCGCCCCGGCTTGCACCGTGCTGCCGAAGCGAGGCTGCGACCGGAATCACTCCGCAGGAGCAAAGAGGCAATGGCACGCCGAGCATTGAGGACTTGAACACCGGCCAGAATCCATGGCCGCCGAGATGCTTCTCGACCATTCTGGTCGAGATAAGTACCGACAACACGCCCGCAACCGCAAAGCCAAAGAGCAGATACGGCGCCATCTCGGTGAGAACTCCCCAAAACTCAACGATGGTTTCAGAGATGAAACTATACACCGGACTTTACCTCCTGCCGCAACTGCCCTCTGATGTGGTCGGCAGCATTAATTCCAAACTCCATTCCGATTCGGGAGAGAGCAAAATCATACTTCGTCGGGTCGGCGGGATCGATCTTTTTGAATGCGTCGGTGACCTCGACTGCCGCGATCATATCGGCCTGCTTGCGGCGTGTCATGCCGAACGCGAGCCCGATGCGATGCATGTGAATATCGAGCGGCACTATCAGCTCCGACGGATCGACGCATGTCCAGCCGCCCGGATCGACGTTATCGCGTCGAACCATCCACTTCAGAAACAAGCAGAGCCTCTTGCATGCGCTACCCTTAGCCACGTCCGGCAGCAGGCTGCTCGGGACTGACTGCGAGCCGCGAATCCGACAGACGAATCGAGACATGACATCCTGCATGTTGTTCGAGGCTTCATCTGTGCTCTGCCTGAAGCAACCCTCTATAGAACCGAACTCGTCAATTGCTTTCTTGATCCCGAGCAACATCGCGCATAGATCAGCGTCGGTCGTGAATCTGTGTTTGAATCCGCGGAATATCCGCTCAAGCGATTTGGCCGAGCTTGATGACACGAACCCAGACGGCGAACCGCCCATAGCATCAAGCACCCAGTTGACGCTTCTGTGAATCTGCGCCACCCGTCCATAAGCCAAAGACGACGCTATTAGTGCCGCGATCTCACGATCGGCGTGATCTTCATAGCGCAGGACGAGGTCGAGCGGATCGGGGTAGACATACCGGCGGTCGTTGTAATGGCCGTAAAGCGATTCCAGTGCATCCCTCTCGAGTACCCAATTGCTCATCGGTTCCATATCCAGTCACCAGACCTTCTCGATCACACACCACTCATCATCACATTACCATAGGTACGCCGCTTGAGTTCCGATGTCAAGCTTGCATGATTTCGGGCGCTCTTCTAATCGTGTGGCTGGAATCGAACGGTTGAAAACAAGAGGCGGCGCGGATGTTGTTACTGCCGTTGAATACTCCGCTCGCGCCGCCTTTAACTCGTGACAAGAACCGCTCTCTAGTGTCCTGTCCCTAACGCTTCTTTACAGCGGCTGATTCCATCAATGGTCACGTAGGTATCGCCCGTAGGGAAGAACCCGAAGTCCCCGATGACGGGGACGAAGCGGTTCTGCCGATCCGGAGTTGACATGGCAGAACCACATCGCAATCCCCTGAACGGGGACTGCTTGGGTTCTGCCCTACAGCGCTGCTAAGACAATTCTGGGACATAACACTAATAGTGTGAGCTGAAGTACTTCTTCGCTCCTTCATTGTCGGTCTTCATGGTCTCGTCTCCGGGCTTCCAATTGGCCGGGCAAACGTCGCCTGTATCGTAATTAGCCTGAATCGCCTTCAATACTCGGAGCGTTTCCTCGACATTGCGGCCGATCCCGAGATCGTGCACGACCTCGAATGCCACGCGTCCCTCGGGGTCTATCACGAACAACCCGCGAAGGGTGACTCCCGCGTCTTCGATCAGAACTCCATAGTCGCGGCCGATTTCCTTCGTGAGATCGGACAATATGGGGAAGTTGGTGTCGCCAAGCCCGCCCAGCTTGCGCGGAGTGTTCACCCACGCGAGGTGTGAATACTTGCTGTCGACCGAGCAGCAGAGAATCTCCGCGTTCAACTCCTTGAATTTCGGGTAGTTATCGGAGAATGCGGTTATTTCGGTCGGGCAGACAAACGTGAAATCGAGCGGGTAGAAAAAGAGCACGACCCACTTGCCACGGTAATCGTCGAGAGATACGTCTTTGAAATCCTTGCCGACCACAGCCTGGGCCTTGAATTTCGGCGCCGGTTTGGTTACCAGACTCATTCAGCAATCCTTTCGTGTTTGCATGGTTCTTGCACAATCCTCAGATTCGCATGCCGGCCTATTGAATGGCCAATAGATCAGCAAAGTTAATACAGGACTCCGCTCGCAATTGTTCCGCGCCGTCTGCCTTATCGCAGTGATTCTCAGACGCCGCATCACCAGAGAGAAGCAAGACGCGAAAGCCTCTACGAAGCGGCCGCAGGGCAGCGCCCCAGCAGTCCGCTGCGGTGGATTGCGACGTGGTTCTGCCACATTGAGTCGCTATAGGCAGAACCGCTCCGTCCTGCTCTGCATGACTACGGGTTCTTCCCTACGAGCCGAAAAGACGGTGAGTGACGATTGCCAACACTTTGCCGCAAGCCGTGGCCGCAATGTGCGACGCACAGGAACCCAGCATCAAGTTGGTCACATGAACGGCTCAAGAGAATCTCAGCAAATATCCGCACGTTGAGGTCGGCTTTGTCTTTATTAGCTCGCTCACAGAGCCAGCTCTACTGCCCTATGCTCTCAGCAATCTGTTTCGCTCGTGAGGTGCGATCGCAGCGGCCCTACGCTTCCGACGCGAACCGAGTGCGCAATAATCTGTCACCTTCTCCGTTTTGAGATATTATCTCGTTGAGCGGTGAACCCTACCGTTCATCCCCAGCCCCGGAGGTGAGCGGGCTGCGAGTTTCTATCGTCGTCCGGATGCCATGCTGTCGGTCGGCGAGACACTATATTCGAGTTGGTACGTGGATCAGCGCGAGGAGAATTCAGAGCGCCAAGCCCACGTGTGCGTCGAACAAGAGCCGCGATTTCTTCTTGATGGGAAAGAAGGGCGTCAATTCAAGACCCGCATTCACCTTCAAGCCCACCTCTATATCGAGCCTTCTCATTAGCTCAATGATATCTAGGAATACTGACGTGGCGAAACCGCCTCGACCAACACTCACATCGATCGGCGAGTTCACCCCGAACGTTCCGATTCCAAAGTTGACCGGAAAACGGTGTCCCGATGCACCATCGACATAGTAGAGTCGCAGCATCGCACTCGTGTTGCCATAGTCTATGCTGTCTTCGGCTCTTGTGTCGTACAAGACTTTAGGGATGCCGAGTGTGAACCCTGCTTCGATCCTGTGACCCTTGACGCGAAAGTAGCGTGTCACAGAGTTGGCTCGGTCGGCCGCACCGATCTTTATCGTGTAATCGGGTTCTACGCTGACCTTAATAGTCGCCCAATTCGGCAGGGAATCTAACTCCACCTGAACTCGTTCGAATTCATCCGCGCGGATCGCGGCATAAGGACCATAGGCCTTACGGTACTGGATAAACATAGCGCGATCCTTGTTTGGATCGCCATGACTGCGAAATGTCATTACACGTCGTTCGAGCGTTTGCGCCGTTGTTCCTCCTCGCAAACGCACCGTCGTCTTGATCGTAACGAACTGCGGCCCCATGCCCTCTCGAATACTGTCACGCTGAAAGACCACTTGAAGGTCCCGTATCTGGTCGCGATCCAGTGTGACCGCCGTCTGCGGATCGCTGCCACCGGCTTCGGGGATGATCCGCACGTAGCGCTCGATCTGCTCAACATCCTCGTACTCTTCGACTTCCACAATGCAGTCTGTCCTATAGAGAAGACGCCGCCCCTGAGCATCCAGAACATCTAGATGAACAGGGTACGATCCGGGAGTGACATTCTGTGGAATGACTGCGATGTACGCATTGTTTTCGACAGAGTCCAGCGTTGTGCCTTCGATAGTCAGTATCGGGGTCACCACAACCTCTTTCTCACTGTCGTCTCGTATGATTGACAAACTAACGGTGTCGCCGGGGAAGTATACAGGCTTCTCGACAGAGATAATGATGTTCTCATCCGTGTGTGGCAATCGAATGAGCACGGTGGATCTCTGCTCCGCATGTGCGCCCACTGCACAGACAATGCAGAGCAACATCATACCTGCCATCATGCGTCGTGGCATGTCGGCTCTTCCTCTTTGGTTGTAGTAGAAACCGCCACTCACCGTTGCCAGTGCTCCTTCGGGTCCAGATCCTTCCTTTCCCGCTCAGGAACTATGATAGATCATAATTCGGAAGACACATTTTGTCCATCGGTTAGTTTCTCTCTAAGCACTTCGTAGGAAGCTCTCCCTTTGAACGATCCGCGTGAGCCGGCGCGAATGAGCGGGACAGCCGTTAAGAGAACCGAATCATAGAACTCGCACGGCGTGCGTATTCACTTCACAAAGTTCACGAACCGCAGAAAGAACGTAGACTGCCCGATTGTGTGCTATCGAACTGCTCTGTGGACGCCCTAAATCTTTACCCCACATACAAAAAGCCCTTCGATCTGCTCGCCAAAGGGCTTCAAACTCAAAACAAGTACCCCCAGCCGTGCAGAACTCCGAACTTTCGAAGTCCACTGCGTTCAGAGGCCTACTCCGCTCTTGGAACAATACATGTTATGCTCGGAAGAGACAAACCTCGCCCCGAAGCCGATCCGCTGAACTCAGATGTCTTTGTCGAGCCAATCCAGCAGGGCCGAGACACTCCCTGTGGCCAAGGCTATGCTCGTGTCGGCGGCGCCGTAATAGACATGGATGGTGTCGCCATCGGGCAGGATGGTGATGCCACACGGGAAAACCACATTTCCGACATCCCCGTGGAGCTCATAGGATTCCTTGGGACCGAAGATCCACTGACTCGAACGTTTGAGGCATAGCTCTGGGGTCTTCAGGTCGAATAGCGCCAGCCCGAGTCGATATAATGCACCTGCAGCAGTCTGCCGCACACCATGGTACATCAGCAGCCAGCCCTTCGGAGTTTCTATGGGGGGAGGCGAGAGACCTATCTTGTTTGCATCCCACCACCCTCCGCGCCGAGCTTCGAGCATGAG
The DNA here is from genome assembly GCA_020053015.1 of Candidatus Zixiibacteriota bacterium. GTDB lineage: Bacteria > Zixibacteria > MSB-5A5 > JAABVY01 > JAHJOQ01 > JAGVNY01. The sequence goes on from JAGVNY010000134.1 coordinate 6,127, forward strand.
TCTGTGACCGCCCCAGTGTGTCAGGTCGGTCGAGTAAGAAACCCACATGTGCGCCCGGGGCGAACTGACCGGCCGGTGAATAAGCGCCCACCGACCGTCGATGCGGTGCGGCAGCAGTGTGGCATCCTTGTCCTCGGGAGGCATGATGACCCCGTACCGCTTGAATCTCTGGAAATCTTTGGTGGTAGCCATGGCCACTCCCGGTCCATCGCGAGTGAAGGCGGTATAGACTACGACGTACTGACTGAGTTCCGGGACATACGTAATTCGCGGGTCCTCAATGCCCCAAATCTCCTCAGGATAATGCTCAGGGTCTGGCATCATCGTCGGCTGAGGATCAATCTGCCAACCATCCACACCATTGGCTGAGCGGGCAGCGCAGAGATGAGACTGACCGCGCCGATCCTCTACGCGACATAAGAGCAATGTTGTGCCATCGGCCAGCAATGTAGCACCGGGATTAAACACGCTATTGACAGGATAGGGCCAGTCGGCAGCTGTTAGGATCGGATTGAGTTTGTGACGTTGAAGAAGTTCGGGGTAGGCATTGCTCATCGTATTCGCATCTCCACAAGCTACAAGGTGTTCTCTGCCAAGCGCAGTTCAAGTAAGGACTGGAGAAAGGCCAGAGTTGACTCAGCGCCGAGATTCTCGTTGGGGCGATCGGGATGCAGACCATCGCGACATCCGCCCGTAGTCGGGTCATAGATCGAGAGATTCAGATCGTTGCGCCCCAGAAACCACTCAAAGGCGCGTTGAGCTTCCTTGCGCCAGCGGGTGTCTAACGTGATTCGGTGGGCTTCCAAACACGCTGATACCATAGCTTGACCCTCCACAGGCTGTTGATCGAAGCGGGCGCGTTCACCGCCTCTCCGATAAAAGCCATTGGAGCCGATGGGGACAAAATGTCCCCCCTTGCTGGCTCGCTGTATGTTGGTCAGCCATGCAAGCGATTCCAAACCGGCTTCGATCATCACAGAACTCTGAATGGATTGTCCGCAGATAAGTGTCGCGTGTGGCAGAACGGCGTTGCAGTATGTAAGTCCCTCCTCGAACCACTGCCAGTCGTCAGAGCGGCAACGTTGATACAATGCAAGAAGCCGCTGGGATAGTACTTCCTGCACCTGGCTGGCGCGGCGATCGCCTGCAAAACGGCGGAGGTACTCATGAATGCCGATGAGCGCAAAAGCCCAGGCCCGAGGGCTAGTTGTGTCGAGAATAGCGGGAAGGGCTCGCTCGAACAACCAGCCGGCCATACTGTGGAGCGCCGTTGTGTGCGAGCGACCCAACACCGTGCCGAGAGCCCATAGAGCGCGTCCATGGCTGTCGTCGGAACCGCTCGTCTCCAGCCAGGTTCGCTGGTAAGTCATGAAGTTGCGAAATCGTCCAGCCTCGGAATTATATGCATACCAGATAAAAGCAAGATAGCGAGAGGCCAATTCGAAGGCCTCTTGATTGCCCACATCTTCCAGAAGAGCGCTCACTGTGAGAGCACGGGCATTGTCGTCTGTCGTGTACCCCTCGTGATAGTTGGGAATCGTAAAGATGGCGTGCTGCAGAATGCCAGTCTCGTCCGTCATGTTGCGCAGGTGATCAAGCTTCAACGGAGGCAATTCATCAGGATGCTTGTCGAGGGCCTTGACCGTGAAGCCCGGGCTGCTGAAATGACGACGTTCAGCCCGAGCGCGTTCGAATGTCTCGCGGTAGCGGCGCGCCACTTGCGGCCAGATCATCTCTCTACCAAACATATAGGCCCTCTTGCGCATGGCATGACGCTTGGCTTCATCATTCAATAGGTCTATGACCTTCTGGGCTAGCGCTGCCGGATCCCGAAATGGCACCAGGACTCCTCGCTCTTCGGCTAACATTTCTTCAGCGTACCAGTACGGCGTCGAAACAACAGCCTTCCCCGCGCCCAGTGTGTAGGCAAGTGTGCCCGAAGTTATCTGCGCCTTGTTGAGATATGGAGTGACGTAAATGTCTGCTGCCCCGATAAATTCGATCAGCTCCTCCAATGTGACAAATCGATTGTAGAAGATGACGTTGCTTTCCACCCCTCTTTCACGTGCCAACCATTGCAGCGAGAGCCGGTATGCCTCGCCATCGATCTTCTTCACGTGGGGATGCGTCTCCCCGAGTATCATGTAGACCACGTTTGGATGATCCGATAGTATCGCGGGCAGAGCTTCAATGACGCTCTCGAGCCCTTTGCTCGACGAAAGCAGGCCGAAACTCAGCAGGACCGTTTTCCCCTCAACTCCGAACAAGTCCTTGTGGAAACTCGGGTCAACAAAAGGCACATCCGGGATGCCGTGGGGGATAAGATCAATCTTGTCCGACGACACATGATAGATCTCTGTCAGAAAATCTCTGCCGCGCTGGCTCATGACAACGAGCCGATCCGAGAGATCGGCAACTTCTTCCAACACTCGCCGTTGATCTGCATCCGGCTCAGCCAGAATAGTGTGCAAAGTCGTGACAATCGGCATGCGCAGCGCTCGCAGGAGAGCGAGAATGTGGCTACCAGCTCGACCGCCGAAAATGCCATATTCATGCTGCAAGCAGACGAGATTTACATTGTTGATATTCAGAAAGTCGGCTGCACGGTGATACGAGTCAATGTCTTTTTCGGTAAGCTCAAAGCGAACGCGACTCGGATACTCGTAACCATCATCGATGTCATTTACCGGAATTGCTATGCAAGTCGTCTCCTCACTCTCGGCAGCGATTGCTTCACACAGATCTGTAGTGAAGGTCGCGATGCCGCAGCGTCGCGGCAAATAATTGCCGACGAATGCAATTCGCTTGATTATCGGACTATCTGAGCCGTTCTGCAAAACGAGAAATCCCCTTCCGGCGATCGCTGCCCAAATGGCCATGCTAAGCGGCGGAGCGGACAGCGAACAGAATTGGCCGTGATATGCTCAGCCATCAAAGCGGACAGCAATTGTCTATCACAGTATACCGTGAACCTCAGAAAGCGCAATCGTTCGAACGATTGAAAAGGGAGTTAGACCGCGCGTCTCACGTGTGAGTCATATCCCTACTGGCCGAGACCATCTTGGACCCGGTCGCAGCAGTCTCTCGGGGACTGCTCACTGCACGGCAAAGTCTCTCGACGAACAGGCGTCTGGTTTCAGCAACTAAGGTCCAAGCGAAAAGACCGGGAATTACCCCGACTATGATCCACCCTGTTGGTAACACGATTTGTACCTTCCTTTGGCAATCAGAGAATCTCAGCGTACCTCGGACGGGCAGGTAGAGGGGTGCGGCGCCGACCGTGGCTCTTGTGATTCTTTAGGTCAAGTGGCACTTCTGCATTCAGTTGACCTACTTCTTCTTGGCTTCATTCACTTTCAGTACACTCCCGCCCAAATTCTGGCCGTGCAGACTTGAGATTGCTGCTTTGGCGTGTTCGTCGGAGGACATCTCGACGAATGCAAATCCTCTGGACTTGCCACTCTCTCTGTCGGTCACGATGCTGAGCGAGGCTACTTCGCCGAATTTGACGAAAGACTCGCGAAGTTGCACTTCGGTGGTCTCGGGTGATAGATTTCCCACATAGATTTTCATTCTACTCTCCTTTGAAACCTGACTGAGCGCTAATATCCAATCGGCTCCTGCCAGTATGAATTGGGCGCGTAACAGCGCCATTGTCACCTGATCAACGATTTGACAAGGATTGATTTGTTGGAGCAAGACTTGACAAACAATCGACTCGGAGACGTTAAGTCTATGAGTATATACGTCGAAATCGTGTGAACGTCCATATTAATATTCAGTATCATTGCAATAAGCCAACCGGAGGCTCTCGAGACGGCAGAGTAAGTGCCTGCAGCAGACGTGATTCGAAGAGTTGCGAGTTCATCTTTTTGCTTGACGTTATCTTATTGGGCTCCCATATTCTTCTTGTTTTGACAGACCTTCGACTCGGGTGTGAAAGGATCTGATGTGGCAAAGATCCGAGTGCTATTGATAGAAGATAATCGCCTTCTTCGTGAAGGCATTACTGCCATGCTCAACGAGGAGCAGGACATCAGGGCCGTATCGACCACCGGTAACGGAGACGCTTTTGAGAAGGCCAAGAAACTGAAACCGCATGTGGTTCTTCTCGATTTGGGACTTAGAAGTCGAAGCAGTCTGAAAGTAGTCGAATTGATCAGAAAGGAGCTTCCGCGAACCGAAGTAGTTGTAATGGACCTCCTTCCAGTTCAGGACGATGTGGTTGAATTTGTGAAAGCCGGAGTCTCCGGTTTTATTCTTAAAGATGCAACCCTTGAAGATTTTCTACATACGATTCGATCGGTCGTGCAAGGGGCGAAGATTCTGCCCCCGACTCTGACCGGTTCGCTGTTTTCTCATATCGTTGAGCATGCTGTCCAGAGCGGAAAGGTAGACCGGCTGATAGATGCGGTTCGCATGACCAAGCGAGAGCAGGAAGTACTTGCTTCGATAGCGGCGGGGCGCAGTAACAAGGAGATTGCACGTGAGCTCAATATCGCCATTTACACCGTTAAGAGCCACGTGCACAATATCTTGGAGAAGCTGGCACTCCACACACGCCTGGAACTGGCAACCTTCGCCCATACAAAAGGTCTGACCAAGAATTCTCCAACATGATCATGGCAGTCTCGACTATCCTCTAAATCCGACGATGTAGCTCCCTTTTCAATCCTTTGATGGATTGCCTTCGGCTTTGGTCTTTGCGTATTTGATGCAGAATGGAGATTTCTGTCTCGGAAGCACGAAGCGCTTCCGGGAAAAGCACTGTTGATCTCAGGGACCGCAGGAACATCTGGAAGCTCAACAACAGATCGAGTCCACTGGCTCTCTGAACCAGAGAGAGACTGGAATCGCAGCGTGACATGACAGGTGAGGATTTGTGTATGATAAGCGGATGTGCCAGCAGATTGGACTTCAAAGACAAGATTTCACCGCACCTTGAAATTCTTCTCCAATTCTCCTTTTGGCTGACCAAGAATGGACGCGATGCAACCAGATTGATGCGCGAGGTGATCGCCGAGGCTAATCAGTCCTGGGATGAACCGATGCCGGATGAAGCTTGCAGAATCTGGCTACATAGAATCTTGACCAGGCAGTTTATTGACAGCCTTCAACAAAAGTGGCGCCCGTCCGCTTCGATCTCTGGTGATCCCGTTGGCGAGAACCTGGTCAACAATGATCTATTAGCTGAAACGCCGGTAACCAGTGCTCGGCAGGAGTCATTTTCAGCCCGAGAATCTGATGATGAAGTCGGCTATTTCAGAGCTATGGCAAGTCTTCCTGCGGTGTACCGGTCCGCAATGATTCTGGCCCATCTTGAGGGATTCTCTAATTGGGAAATCGCCAATCTGGCAGGAGCCCAGCCGAAAGCTGTCGAATCATGGCTCAATCGGGGCAGTGGATGCCTGCGAGAAGAACTCTCTGCCCATCTATTGGACAGTGACAGACTCCTCTCAGTCTCGGATCGCGCAGATTGAGAGCCGTGGCGGTGAAATGAAACATAACATAGCGAAGAGGAAAGACTTTGAAAAGCAGACTTTACTCCACCTAAAGAGCCTCTATCGTACGGCTCTGTACGTGGTAAACAACGAAAGGGATGCGCAGGACTTAGTCGTGGAATCTTTTGCCAGAGCTTACCGCTTCTGGCGCGAAAACCAAAGCGGCCCAGACTGTCGCGTTTGGCTCTTCAGGATCATGGCGAATGCTCTTATCAGCAAGTACCGGCCATCCCCCGATTTGTCACCTGCGGCAAACAACACTGACGAGTCGGATGGAAATCTGGTGCACTCTCCCCATGTGACTCAGCAGCGGATCAACGATCCCGGCCAAGTATCCTATTTGGTAATGTCTGAAGCCGACGTCAAGAGAGCTATTAAGAACCTGCCTGATGATTGCAGACTGATAGCAGTTCTCTCTCTGCTGGAAGGCTTCTCTTACAGAGAAGTATCAGATATTGCCGGCATCAACGTAGAAACAGTCAAATCCATGCTGCATCGAGGTCGCGAGCTGATCAGAGATAGCTTCTCGATCTCAATGCGTTTGAAGGCAAGCGCGGTATACGCACAGGTGAAGCCAAGAGCTGAAGAACGGGTTAACGATGAGTGTTCGAGATAGCAATGCAGATTCTGGTATCACAAGGAGTTGATCAGTCAGTCGATCGGGCACAAGGACATGCAAGAGACATTGGGAGAAGTGAGTCCCAAAGAGTCCGACTGTACAGCTGAAGATGCGAGGCACACAGGCGAACCCAAAGATGCTAAAGTGAAAACTCGAGATTATTCCGCTGTTGTCAGCCACATAATAGAAGACTGTAGCGACACAATAATCAAACGAGAAACACTTAGGAGAGACTGATGATAATCAAGGCTGTGTACAATCTGGCGCTAATCGTTGCGTCAGTGATTCTGCTTGTGACCAGCGTTCCTCTGCTCGCGTCGATCATGGACCACCGCGTCGCGTCATCCGCCAGAAGTTCATCTGTATTCGACACTTTTCTGAAGGGTGACGCTGTCAACATTCTGTTAAAGGGTGACATCGTCACCTTGATAGGTGCGGTTTAAGAAGAGCGTCTCACAAACGGATGTCAGAAGAAACCGTGACGCGTCAACAATGGGTCACGCAGGAGAATGTCCAGTTGAAAAGTACAGGTAAGCCAGCCGGCGCCAGATCGCGCCCGTGGTTCAGCAACACGATGCGAGGCTCGCTCCCATTTCGTCTTAACGCGAGCCACGTCAACACTAATCAATCCGCGCTCGCATGAAGAAACTCTCTATCGGCATTATCGATCTCGTAGCCAAAGCTCCGACTCGGACGATGTGGATGCGCGTCATGGGTGCAAACTTCGTCAGTATCATGCCTCAGGTCGTGGCCACGTGGTGCGAAGATCAAGGGCATGAGGTCACATTGGTCACTTATACAGGCCGAGAGAATCTCCTCGCCGATCTTCCGTCCGAAGTTGACTTCGTCTTCATCAGCTCCTTCACTGAGGCGGCTCTGCTGTCCTACGCGCTCAGCAATCTGTTTCGATCGCGAGGTGCGATCACCGCCATTGGCGGCCCCCATGCTCGCTGTTATCCGGAGGATGCGCAGAAGTACTTTGACTATGTGCTGGGATTCACAGATGAGGCGCTCATTTTGGAAGTGCTAAGTGATTGTTCCCGCCACCGACCCGTGGGTTTGCACCTCTCTGCCGATCGGCATCCAGCCCAGCTTCCCGGTGTCAGCAAGC
>JAGVNY010000008.1 GCA_020053015.1 Candidatus Zixiibacteriota bacterium
AGCTGACCAGACGATCTTCCAGTGCACGCCGACACAGGTGAGTTTGCCGGTTGGCGCTACCGACGCTGATAACAATCTGAGCGGCTGCACAGTGGTGGCGGGTCCCGGCAATATCGTAGGTGGCAATTGGGTTTACACACCGTCGGGTGATGAAGTCGCGAACGTGACGGTCAGGTGCACAGATGCTTGTGGAGCCTACTGTGAAGACAGCTTCACGATCACATTTGACATGAACACTGCTCCGATCTGCAGCGGTCCTGCCGATCAGACGATCTTCCAATGCGTACCGACGCAGGTGAGTTTGCCGGTTGGCGCTACCGACGCTGACAACAATCTGAGCGGTTGCACAGTGGTGGCGGGTCCTGGCAATATCGTAGGTGGCAACTGGGTCTATACACCGTCGGGTGATGAAGTCGCGAACGTGACGGTCAGATGCACCGACGCCTGTGGTGCTTACTGTGAAGACAGCTTCACGATCACATTTGACATGAACGCTGCACCGATCTGCAGCGGTCCTGCCGATCAGACGATCTTCCAATGCGTACCGACGCAGGTGAGTCTGCCGGTTGGCGCTACCGACGCTGACAACAATCTGAGCGGTTGCACAGTGGTGGCAGGTCCCGGCAATATCGTAGGTGGCAACTGGATTTACACACCGTCGGGTGATGAAGTCGCGAACGTGACGGTCAGGTGCACAGATGCTTGTGGAACTTACTGCGAAGACAACTTCGTAATCACTTTCAGCATGAACGAAGCACCGATTTGCAGCGGTCCAGCCGATCAGACAGTCTTCCAATGCGTACCGACGCAGGTGAGTCTGCCGGTTGGCGCTACCGACGCTGACAACAACCTCAGCGGCTGCACGGTAGTAACGGGTCCCGGCAATATCGTAGGTGGCAACTGGATTTACACACCGTCGGGTGATGAAGTCGCGAACGTGACGGTCAGGTGCACAGATGCTTGTGGAGCTTACTGCGAAGACAACTTCGTAATCACTTTCAGCATGAACGAAGCACCGATTTGCAGCGGTCCAGCCGATCAGACAATCTTCCAGTGCACGCCGACGCAGGTGAGTTTGCCTGTGGGCGCTACCGATGCTGACAACAACCTCAGCGGCTGCACGGTAGTAACGGGTCCCGGCAATATCGTGGGTGGCAACTGGGTCTACACACCGAGCGGAGATGAAGTCGCGAACGTGACTGTCAGGTGCACGGACGCCTGTGGAGCCTACTGCGAAGACAGCTTTGTTATCACGTTCAGCATGAACGAAGCACCGATCTGCAGCGGTCCAGCTGACCAGTCATTCTTCCAGTGCACGCCGACGCAGGTGAGTCTGCCTGTGGGAGCTACCGATGCTGACAACAACCTGAGCGGCTGCACAGTGGTGGCAGGTCCTGGCAATATCGTAGGCGGCAACTGGGTCTACACACCATCAGGCGATGAAGTCGCGAACGTGACTGTCAGATGCACAGATGCTTGCGGAGCGTATTGTGAAGACAGCTTCACTATTACTTTCGATGTTAATCAGACACCAATCTGCAGCGGTCCAGCAGACCATACGATCTTCCAGTGCACGCCGACAGAAGTGGCTCTTCCGGTAGGCGCAACGGATGCTGACAACAATCTGAGCGGTTGCACAGTGGTGGCAGGTCCGGGCAATATCATAGGTGGCAACTGGGTCTACACACCGAGCGGCGATCAGGTCGTGAACGTCACCGTCAGATGCACTGATGCCTGCGGAGCGTATTGCGAAGACAGCTTTGTAATCACGTTTGACATGAACACTGCTCCGATCTGCAGCGGTCCAGCCGATCAGACGATCTTCCAATGCGTACCGACGCAGGTGAGTTTGCCTGTAGGCGCTACCGATGCTGACAACAACCTCAGCGGCTGCACGGTAGTAACGGGTCCCGGCAATATCGTAGGTGGCAACTGGGTCTACACTCCGAGCGGCGATCAGGTTGTGAATGTGACTGTCAGGTGCACTGATGCCTGCGGAGCTTACTGCGAAGACAGCTTTGTAATCACGTTTGACATGAACGCTGCTCCGATCTGCAGCGGCCCGGCCGATCAGACGATCTTCCAATGCGTACCGACGCAGGTGAGTTTGCCTGTGGGAGCTACCGATGCTGACAACAACCTCAGTGGCTGCACGGTCTTGACAGGGCCGGGCAACGTAACAGGTGGCAACTGGGTTTATACGCCGAGCGGCGATCAGGTCGTGAATGTGACGGTTAGATGCACAGATGCTTGCGGAGCGTACTGCGAGGACAACTTCGTAATCACGTTCAGCATGAACGAAGCACCAGTGTGCAACATCCCGGACGATGCGACATTCTTCGTTTGCGGTGACACGACATTCAACTTCGCGGTGAACGCGACGGATGCTGACAACAACTTGTCCGGCTGCGCGAAGGTTTCCGGTCCGGGCACGTTCAACGGCTCGACCTGGAGCTTCAATGCGACCTCTTCCGGGCTATACAGTGCAACGTTCAAATGCACTGATCAATGCGGTCTGGAATGCAGCGGCACAGTGAATATAACCGTTGTCGAGAACTCGGCTCCGGTGTGCCATGTGCCGAACCACATGACAATCGGTCAGTGTGAGCCAACAGAGGTCAATCTGCAGGTATACGGAACTGACCCGGACGACAACCTGGTTGGTTGCCAGAAGATCAGCGGTCCGGGTACGCTAAGCGGCAATTACTGGAAGTACACGCCGTCGGGAGACGAGACGGTCAATGTCACTGTGGTTTGCACCGATGCCTGTGGTGCAACATGCGAGAGCAGCTTCCAGATCGACTTTGTGATCGACGAGATGTATTGCACCTGTCCGTTGATAGCTATAGAGAAGACTCACAGCACATTCCAGGGCCATTACGTCGACGTCTCGATCACTATTGAAGACTATCCGCTTATGATGGGTGGTTTCGATTTCCTGATCGCGTATGATGCATCGGGTCTCATTCCGATTGAAATCACTCCGGGTCAGCTTTTAACCGACTGCGGCTGGGAGTTCTTCACATACCGCTGTGGGATCTACGCGAATTGCGATGGCCCATGTCCGTCGGGTCTGCTCAGCATAGTCGCCCTCGCTGAAACAAATAACGGTCCGAATCATCCGGACTGCTTTGGTCCACCTGATGCTGAGCCGCACGAACTGGCAGTGATGAAATTCTACGTCACAAACGACCGGAATTTCGATTGTCAGTATGTGCCGGTCAAGTTCTTCTGGACAGAGTGCGGAGACAACACGTTCTCGAACGTTCTCGGTGATGTTCTCTACATCGACTCGCGAGTATTCGGGTTCGAGGGGAACGTGATCTGGGATGAGGAAGATGATTTGACCTACCCGGAGAGCGAAAGGCTTCCGAACACAGGAGCTCCGGATGCATGCTTGAATCCGGAACCAAACAAGCCGAGCCCGGTCAGATTCATCTGTTTTAAGAATGGCGGAGTGGACATCGTATGCGCTGATTCTATAGATGCCAGAGGTGACATCAACCTCAACAGCTTCTCGTACGAGATTGCCGACGCGGTGCTCTTCACCAATTACTTCATCCACGGCCTGGCCATTTTCGACATCAATGTTGAAGGCCAGATAGCGGCCTCTGATGTCAACAAGGACGGCAGACCACTGACGGTCGGAGATCTGGTGTACCTGATTAGGGTTCTGACCGGAGACGCTCTGCCGCTGCCGAAGCTCAGTCCGTTTGCCGATGCGGCAGACCTGCTGATAAGCAGGAATTCGGATATGGTCGAGCTGTCGACAAGCTCGCAAGTGGATATCGGAGCGGCCGCATTCGTCTTCAGCATGGAAGACCCGAGCCAGCCGGTAACGGTCATTCTAAGCGACCAGGTGGAAGGAATGAAAGTCCTCTCCTCGGTGGTAGATGGTGAGTTGAGAGTGCTTGTCTACAGCCACGAGAAGGACAAGATTTCTGGCGGTGAGACTCGCATAGTGAGTATCGAATCTGGCACGCACCTCGACCTCGTCAAGTGCGACTTGTCGGACTATGATGGTAACGAACTGCGGATCACGACGAAGGATGCCGCGATTCCATCGCAGTTCTCGCTCTCCCAGAACTTCCCGAACCCGTTCAACCCGCAGACAGAGATCGCTCTCTCACTGCCGGTTTCGAGCGCGTGGTCGGTCGACATATACAACGTTGCCGGCCAGCTCGTGCGCAAGTATGAGGGATCAAGCCCGGCGGGCACGGTACGGGTGATGTGGGATGGTCGCTCGGCATCAGGTAGCGACGTTGCGTCCGGCATCTACTTCTACAAGGCTACCGCGGGCAACTTCACGGAAACGAAGAAGATGGTGCTGATGAAGTAGCATCTGCATTTCAGATAGGTTCAGTCTCTCTTTGATCCCCCCTCCGATTAGTTTGCGGAGGGGGGATTGCTTTTTTGGAAATAGTATTTCACGCAAGACTCGATGCTCGGGTTCTGCCGCTTATGGAGAAATTCCTTGCGAGCTAATCAGGCGAGGTTATATTTAGTGCCGCGTGCCGAAGTGGTGGAACTGGTAGACACGCTGTGTTCAGGGCGCAGTGTCCTTACGGGCGTGGGAGTTCAAATCTCCCCTTCGGCACCAGAAGAATCATGACCCCGCTGATCCGGCGGGGTTTATTTTGCCGAACGCCGGGAGATTGTCTACTTGCCAGCCAGTCGCTGCCTGATTGAGTCCATGAGGGACATGAGATTCTTCGAGCTACGTGTGAGGTCGACGGCCTCCGTCCCGGCGTCGTAGGTCAGAGAGGCATTCTCATTTCCGCGTCCGTTGTGCGCGTACACTCCGTGCACAATCCCAATCACCGATCCGTCAGTCGTGAAAATCGGAGATCCTGAGCCACCGTAGTAGCTCTGCGCGTCGCTGTAGAACATGCGACCGTCAGAACTGATGTTGCGCACTATTCCCACTGATGCGGTAAGGCTTCCGTATTGCCTCGGAAATCCGAGGACCGCGACTTCTGCCCCGAGCCTGAGGGCACGGGCATTGGCAAATTCGAAATAGGGAAGCGGCGCTGGCGCATCAATCTTCAGAACGAAGAGGTCTCGCCCGTCCGGCCAGTCGTTCGCCCTTGCAGGGAATGCTCGCCCGTCGTCGAGAAAGACAGTGGCCTTCTGAAAGTCAATGGTCTGATAGTCGTCGTCAAGGAATGAGTGTCTGTTCGTGAGGATGAAACCGTCAGATGACACCAGAAACCCGGTACAATGACTCGTCCCTGCGTCGCTTCTTCTGTCGCCTTTTCTCTCGACCTCGATCCTCACGACCTTTGGTCTGACGGATTCGATTAGCTCTGTCAGCCCCTGATGCTTCGGTTTCGCCTCCGCAATGGCTTGCGGTGGTGATATTGTCAGTATTGCTGAGACTGCCAGCGCGCATATGATTGCTGCATGTCGTGGAAGAAACAGCAGTGTGAGAACTTGATCGACCATTCTTATGTGTATAACAGCAGCTCGCTCTTCGATGTTGCGGATAGTCTGTGGAAAAAAAGAAGCGGCCCGTATCAACGGGTCGCCTCGAAATCAGATTGCTGTGTGTCGGGCTAACTTGCCGTTCGATTGCTAGCCTCGGATCTATCACCAGGAGTAGGTATACGAGGCAGTGGTATTCAGCTTCAGGCCTACAGTGTCTGTGCCATCGGTGACCACTTGCACCTGGTAGATAATGAACCGCTCCCCGCCGTTGAGCCACCCGCCCGTAATGGATGACTTCGGATTATACATTATCCAGTTTCCCGTTGGACGCCATGACCATGTGCCATTGGGTGTGTTCGTTGTCGTGACCGGGTCGTTCACACCCTTGTAGTTGCTCGGAGTGTTGGACAAGTCGTCGAATGGATTGTGAATCGCCATAGACTGGCTGTTGACGACCTGCTTGGCTGTGTACATTGACAGCGAGGATTCAAGACTCGACACCATCGTGGCTACAGCCGATTTTTCCGCTTCTTCCGTGACCTGGAAGAGCTTGGGTATCGCTACGGCGGCAAGAATGCCGAGCACGACGATGATTACCACGAGTTCAATCAGCGTAAATCCACTTTGTGCGTTCTTTCTTAGCTGCATTTCCATTCCTCCGCCTATAGTTGAACCTGCCGTTGTATTCACACTACGTTATCCGAGCGAGGGGGACTTTCAAGTCCTGCCGCTACTCACAGTTTCGGAATGAAATTCGACGAGTTGAGCGGTGAAAGGCGCTAAAATACACATCCGGCTGTTCAATAATCGAACAGACCCGCTTGCGGACAAGAAAATAGCTCCGGGTTTGGAGAAAACCCGGAGCCCATGAAACGCACGAAAAGAAGGATCGCTCAGCGAATAACGCCTTGCATTACTTTGAACTTTCGGCACGGTGGAAATGTTCCGCGGTTCCGAGTTTTTCTCCCTCCGAAACGAAGATTTCGGTCTTGATAGCGGGCATTGGAGCAATCTGTCCAGAATCCGCTTGCAGGCCAGGGCGTTGGTCGGTAGCTTTCATCTGATGGTTGTAATTGTAGGTCAAGCGGCCTGCCGCTTGACGCAGCGGTCAGGAGCGCGGATTCCTGACCTACATGGGCTGATCGTGAATGGATTCCCGACGCCGCTTGGAGGAAGGTCATTCCGGCCTTGTGTCACATGCACGGGGTAAACTCCGGCCGGAATCCATTGGATGCGAATGAACCGGATTACAGTTTGTTGGAGATAGAGGAGTAGACGAATGACGAATGCGGACAAACGGCTGACCGACGGGTTGCTTAAGGCGATCAAAGCCGAGCGGGACGGCCAGAGCTTCTATATGATGGCCGCGAACAGCTCCGAAGACCCGAAGGGCAGGGAGGTCTTTGCTATGCTCGCCCGCGAGGAGCATGAGCACATGCTGTTTCTCAAGGCACACTACGATTCGATCATCAAGACGGGAAAGCTGGACTCATCCGTCAAACTGGGCAAACCGACCGAGCTGTCCAGCATGTCGCCGATATTCTCCGAGTCGATCAAGTCTCGGCTTGGGGACGCGCATTACGAAATGAGCGCGCTGTCGATCGGGATTCAGCTCGAGCATGACGCGATGAAATTCTATAAAGTCGAATCGGAGGCTGCCGCCGATCCGTCGGTGAAGAAATTCTACTCCGAGCTTGCCAAATGGGAGACCGGGCATTACCGCGCGCTCCTCGCCCAGCAGGACGAACTCAAGCAAGACTACTGGTCGGAAGGCGGGTTTTCGCCGTTTTAAGAGGCGCGGGCGATGCGCGCCCGGGTTCTTTCGTAGGTCAGGAGCCCTGCGCTCCTGACTATTGTACCCCACCAAGAGCCACGCTGAAGGCGTGACGCCTGGTGGGTTTTCTCTTGTCCTGCGCGACGAAATGAGTATATTGGAAGCACATATCGAGAATCAATCAGTCACTGGAGCAGTCCGATGAAGAAGCTCATTGCGATTACAGCCCTTGTGCTCTTGCCAGCGCTTGTGGGCGCCGCGACCATTCACGTCCCCTCCGAGCAGCCGACGATTCAGGCGGGGATAGATGCGGCTGCAGACACGGATACAGTGCTTGTACAGGAAGGAGTCTACTACGAGAGATTGAACTTCTTGGGTAAGCAGATTGTCGTCACAAGCATGTTTGGGATTGACGCAGATACAATGCACATTCTTAACACTGTGGTTGATGCTGATACCAGCATTCTGGGAATTGCAGACTCCGGGAGCGTTGTGCGCTTTGTCAACAATGAAGATAGCCTTTCGCAGCTTTTGGGTGTTACGCTTCAGAACGGGATTGGCACGATCTTCGAAGCCAGAAGATCAGGCGGCGGAATCTACGGTAAGGGAGCATCACCCACAATTCGATATTGTCGCATCGCGGCCAACAGAGCGTTTTCCGGCGGGGGAATATCTTTCGGCGACGGCTCACCATCCTTAGTTCGTTGTGTCATATCCGAGAATCATGCAGTGGAAGGAGGAGGGGCTATTTTCGGCTCCTCGGCAGGGAGAATCAGCGATTGTCTGTTCGTTGGCAACGTCTCCACCGGCAACGGCGGCGGGGCTACCTGGTATTGGTCATCACCACTCATCGAGCGGTGCTTGTTCACCAACAACACAGCGGCCTGGGCCGGGGGTGGGATATCATCATACGACAGCCATCTGACAATCAGCGGAAGTGTATTCCTCCAGAACAATGGGGTCTGGGGCGGAGCCATGTACTTGAACCATGCCGCTGGCTCAGTGCTTGCAGACAACAACACTCTTGCAATGAACGTATGCACGGACACAACTCAAATCAATGCGCCGAGCGGTATTTATCTGTGTGGTGGAGCAGCCACCATCACACGATCTATAATCGCCTTCGGGAGAAAAGGAGCTTCTTACTACGGATATAGTGGAAACCTCACAATCTCATGCACGGACGTATACGGAAACGAGCGAGGGGATTGGATTGGCGAACTTGCAGGCCAACAGAATGTTAACGGCAACATCTCGTCTGATCCCCAGTTTTGCGACACGGTCAACTCGGATTTGCAGATTGCAGCTATCTCACCTTGCGTGGCAACATGCGGAAACATGGGTGCACTCGGCATCGGATGTGAAGTGCCCAATCCGTGGCCTCCAAGTGTGCTTAATTTAGGTGTGGCCTTCCCAGGCGACAGCCTTCATGTGACAATTCACGCACCTGATATCAAATGGAAATACTCCGATCCTAACGGGAGACCTCATACGGCATCAGAAATAGAAGTCGGGACCGACGACGAATGGTCTGTGGCCGAGATGTGGCAGCCTCCGACTATCGAAGGTAGTGATACCGCCATCGTGTACGCAGGTGAGGATCTGGTTGACGGAGATACTTACTACGTGAGGGTTAGAGTCCGCAACGACACGCTCTGGAGTTCCTGGCTTACGGCACCGTTCCGCATGAACAGCGTGCCAACGGTGCCGACTCTGCTGTTGCCAACAAACGGCTCAGTGGTCTCGACGGCAAGCCCATCCCTCGTTGTGAATAACGCCTCCGATGGCGAAGGTGATCCACTTGTTTACGACTTTGAGGTATACCTCGACAGCAACCTTACATTGCTCGTTGATGACTCGTCCGGCGTCAACGAAGGAAGCACCATGAGCACCTGGACTACGGATTCCCTCAGTGCCGAGAACCAACTCCATTGGTGGCGGGCAAGAGCGTATGAGAGCTTCGAAAACGGTCCTTGGTCAGATTCGGGGATGTTCTGGGTAAACGCCTACAACGAAGCGCCTTTGAGCTTCAGCTTGTCCTCTCCGTATGACGACGAGGTCGTTTATGTTCTGAATCCAGTGCTCGTTTGGCATAGCTCGCATGAACCGGATCCCGGCGACAGCGTTCGCTATGCTCTCACGATCGGTCTTGACAGCAACTTCACCTTCCAAGCCAGCTACGGCTCGATTGAGGATACGTCATTCGTGCTGCCGTTTGATCTAATGCTTGAAACGGATTACTGGTGGAAGGTGAAAGCTAGCGACTCCGATAGCGCATACGTTTGGTGCGACAACGTATTTCATTTCTTTGTGACGGCGCCGTGGATATGTGGCGATGCTGATGGCTCTGGCTTTGTCGACATCGACGACGTTGTGTTCTTGATTAACTACGTCTTCTCTAGTGGCCCACAGCCGGAGCCTATTGAATCAGGCGATGCCAATTGTAGCGGTGGTGAAGTCCCGATTGATATTGATGATGTGGTGTATCTCATCAACTACATCTTCACCGGTGGCCCGTGGCCGTGCGCGGAGTGTCCGTAGGCGAGTAGTCAGGAGCGCAGGGCTCCTGACCTACGAAGACTTTGCCGGAATGACAAGCACAGATGGTCGTTGTCATCCCAGCGAAAGGGACTGTTGAAAAACCCTATTTTCACACATTCTGATGTTAGCAAACGAGGCGCTCCTTCCTGAACCGGGTATTTGGAGCAGTCGACGCGAGAAGGTCC
>JAGVNY010000098.1 GCA_020053015.1 Candidatus Zixiibacteriota bacterium
GTCGGCCTCCGGAGTCACGCTTGGCGTGACGCAGAAGGCCGACAAGTTCGTGTCGGGTTTCTTCTTGCGCTTTGCGCAATCCGGAACCCGACCTACTCCGATCAAGCATTTCGCAACTTATGGGACGACCTCTTGACGCCAGCCTTTCGAGTGAGTTTCTCATTGCAAGTGCAAGCTGCTCTCGCTATCCTACTTTCGCGCCCAAGATTTGTAGGCCAAGCCATCTTGTCGAAGAGCCTGACGTAGGAAGGGGGCTTTATGCGGCGCTCAGAATGACAGCAAATCGCGATTCTCGTCGGGTCGAAGGAGTCATATGGAAAGAAGCGATTCAAGAGCGATGCCCAAGGACACCAAAAGACTATTCCTGAAGTTAGGTTCCTGCTCTCGCACCATGTGCTACATACTGAACCGCGGATTCGGTCATCCTATGGAAGCTGAGGAGCGCGCCGCTGATCCTTTGGCCGGTGGAATATTGGGACATGGATATCAATGCGGAATGCTCTGGGGGTCTGCGCTGGCTGTGGGAGCGGAGGCCTTTCGTAGGACCGACAACCGCGATCAAGCGATCGGTACAGCCATCAAGGCAACTCAGCAAGTCATGAGATCATTTACGAACAGGGCAAGAAGCGTCGACTGCATGGACGTTACCGGATGTGATTGGACAAGCAAGCTTAGTATGGCGAAGTACTTCCTCACGGGAAGATTCATATCCTGTTTCAGACTTGTGGAGAAGTGGGCTCCCGAAGCGATCCAATCAGCAACTGAGGGGCTGTCCCGCGAACACGCTGATTTGCCTCAGCAGTCGATGAGCTGCGCTTCCGAAGTCGCCCGGCGAATGGGAGCCAGTGACGAACAGATGGTCATGGTAGCAGGATTCGCCGGAGGGCTTGGTTTGAGCGGTAACGCATGTGGAGCACTGAGTGCTGCTATATGGCTGAAGACTCTCGCCTGGTGCGGACAACACTCTGGGACACCCGCCTTGAGCAATCCAATAGGGGAGAAGTCGTTGGAAGCGCTCTATGGTGCAACTGATTACAAGATCCTATGTCATGAGATAACCGGGAAACATTTCAATACAATCAACGACCATACGGAATTCATAAGAACCGGTGGCTGCGAGAAACTGATTGATGTTCTCGCGCGGGCATAGCAGGTGTAGGTCAAGACCCAGAGAAGGGCGGATAGCCCTTGAGGGTCTTGACTACTTGAACGTAGCTCGGGAGCCTTGCTCCCGACAGGCGCAGATCAATATCGCTCCAGATGTTGATTGAGCAGTCGAAGTCCGCTTCCTATTGCACCCATCTCTGCCGAATCGATCTTGCGAGTGCAGGATTCTCAAGAGCTCTTCTCATGTCGGCCAGCATCTCTATTGTGTTCTCCGGGAGCCTTGAGACCTCGTCCGATATCACCCGCTCTGTTATTGCCCAATCCCAACCCTTAATGTCAAAGAACGGTGCGTTTTCAATCTCCCTCAGCACTTGATCCACTTCATTCCTCAAGCTGGCGACATCGAAACGTTGGAGAGCTTTGCCTAGTAGCACGAAGTAGCTGCACCAAATCATACCCGGTGCATTCCGAGCCTGCATCAGACCGGTTTCAGCCGCAGCAACGGCGTCCGGCCACCTTTTACTTGCGAGGAGCGCAACGGCGAGCGCGAGGTGGTTTTGTACATAGCTGGAGTTCGCATCTACGCTCCGCCTAGCTTCTGCAACCGCATCATCGACTCTGCCGGCAAGCAGATCGATTCGCGATATCTGGTTGGAGAATCGAGATATACCAGTTCTCTTGGAAATCTGCTCGCCGCGGCGGAAGCACTCCTTGGCCCGGTCAAGTAAGTCCATTTCACTCCCCACACAACCGAGCGAAAGCCACCTGCGAAGGTAGGCCCTGCCTTTGTAGTACCAAAGATCCCAGTCAGTCTTGGACACTTTCTCGGCTTCATCGAATTGACCGAGAGCAATGTTCCAGTCGTTGGGACTATTGCGCTCAGCATGTGCTGCTCCCAAAAACACGTGGTACTTGCTGACATTGCTATTATCGTCAACAGCTTTGTTGAGCAATGCTATCTCGCCGTCCAAGTCTCCTCTTTCAAAGAGCATTTCCGCTTTGCGTAAGACAGCAGGAGTGCAGCGGGGATTCGCGACGATTATGTTATCATATATCGCCGCTGCTTCGTCGTATTTGCGTATGCCTCTTAGTGAGTCGGCCTCGATCAGTTGGGTCTGCTCTCTTGATGGGTGACCGAACAGATTTGCTTTCCGGGCACGGTCTGCGGCAGAGGCATAGTCGCCCGACGCAAGATAGGCTCTGGCAAGTTCCAAGTAAGTGGACGCGTCGTTCTGCAAGACGGCAGATGAAAGGGCAAACTCCAAATCGCCTATGGCTTCCACTATGCGCTCCCGACCGGTCTGAACGAGACACATACCTCTGAATTTCCTTACCTCCGGATTGTCCTTATCCAGCGACACGGCAGTATCCAGTGGTTCAAGCGCTTTCTCAGGTTTGCCAGTCCAGAGAAGGACTTTTCCGGAGAGCAGCAAATCCTGTACAACGAGTGTACTCGAAGAGGATCTGCAGGTATCTTCAATCTTTGACTGAAAGCTGGACAGGCAGTCTTCGGCATGTCGATCGATCTTAGCTTTCGCAGTAGTAACCTGGGCACTGGCCACTTTGACCACCTTCTTGACCTTCCGCTCAATCCACCACGCAACACCAAGAATCGCTAGGACAATCGCTGACTGAATTGTGATGACAACGTACAAGAGGTTTCGAGTCAGTTCCATCGAGTTCTCTAACGTGCCGATCCGATACCTTAGAGAATCGAGAGGTCGCTCCGCTAATGAACTTCTCCCGATCGGTGGGTCGCCCTCTGTCAATTGAGTCCCGGGAGGGTCGTTCTGAGTGATTTGAGTCGTCTCCGTGCGGGGCTCTTTATCACGCTTCTCTATCGCCCCGATCGCGCTTGACGGATTAGCAACGAGCGATATAACGGAAAAGATCGAGGTAATGAATACTAACCACCTCCCGCTCATGCGTGTTCTCCTCTCTGGCTCTGACATTGCAGAGGACAATTGCCGGGCGCTTCCAGTACGGCGTGAGTCTCTCGAAGCGCGTGTCGGGAGCACCAAATTCCCGACCTACAATATCAGAGCATGCCACCCCGTCGCTGAGCTTGCAAGTCCCATTCGATGTCCACAAGTTCAAACTGCTACCTAATCATATCCCAGCCAGACCACAATGTCAAGCGCAAACTCGCGTCTTAGTGTCGGGAGCACGAAAATCCCGACCTACGGCGTCAGTTCCTTCTCTCTGTGCACGAAATCACGCTGCCGCTCTATCATACACCTGTAAGCCTCGTAGGTCAATCCCTCTTGGGGATTGACGCCTCCCTAATGTATCATCAAGCCCCCTTCCTTCGTCAGGGTCTTTGACAAGAGGGCTTGACATACAAACTACGGACATTCCGCGCAAGGCTCCAGTCCGCTTGCGAAGACGTAGTTGATTAGATAGACGACATCGTCAATATCTATTGCGCCGCTGCAGTCGGCATCCCCGGATTCATAAGGTACTGGGGTCGGTCCACCGCCGAATATGAAGGTGATCAGATATACGATGTCATCGATGTCAACTCCACCGGACGCATCGGCGTCGCCACACACATAATCCTGAAGTGAGACTGAGCCAAGAGCTACGGCGTCGAAGCAGGAGATGTTGCCGTTAACGGTGAGCATGATCGAGCCCTGTCGTGGAAACGCGTCGAGTCTGTCGTCAATCCAAACAAGGTCGGATTTACCGTCGCGCTGGACATCGAGAGTGTCACCGATAATCGAAATCGAGACTTCGTGCCACTGCTGGTCCCACCCGAACCACTCGCTCGAATCAACAGGCACACATGTGCTGAACACGTTTTCGCCGCCAGAAAAAACGAAGATGCAGAACTCGGAAGTCGACCGCGTATACTCCACGGAGACCCCGTTCATCATGTCGAGATCGTACCAGGCAATCCCTCTGGTGTTGAAATCTATCGCTTCCTGGAAGTAGACTTTCGAGGAGAGCATCAATCCGTCATCATATACATACGAACTCACGGTTCGCACCTGCGCTCCGCCCCCTCAGGAGGGGCATTCCAGCGCACAGAGCGATCCGTCGGAGATGGCCCATTCACCCAAGACCGGTTTCCATTGCTCAAGCGAATCTCCGTCGAAATCATCAAAGAAAAGCAGATCAAATGCGTGCGCATTGCTCGCAATGAGAAGCAAGAGGAGAGCTACCATCATGGCGCGATTGCTGTTCAGTCTGACTGATGTCATCGAACCCTCCGAGGTATCGTGGGCGTGTAAGTCAATGTACGACAAATATATGATGTCCTGTTGTTATTCGCAAGCACTTTCTCGGAGGCTGCGGACGGAACCGAAAGATTCGATCAAAATGATTGACAATCTGGATCGCACACCTCATTCTTGGTGTTCGAAATCTATGTCGCAAATGGTAACCTATTCGGAGGAGAACAGGATGCATTCAAGAAACGCCTTACTATCATTCTTGGCTGTATTGATGCTGCTTGTATCGGTATCGCCGCTTGTGGCCGAGGACAAGCCGGCTGAGCAACCAGCAGCGATGCCGCCCATGGGGCCACCTGCTGAAATGAAGCAGATGGAGTTCCTCATCGGGACATGGGATGCAGTGATGTTGTTCAAAATGGACCCCGCCGACACTAATTGGGTTGAGAGCAAGGGCGTCTCTACCTACAAGTGGATTCTTGGCGGAGGAGCCCTCGAGTCCGAATACTCCACCGAGTTCATGGCGATGCCATTCCAAGGCTTTGGCCTCGATTGCTATGACCGCGAGACCAAGAAATGGCAATCTATCTGGGTTGACAACATGAGCGCTCGGATTGCTATCTATACCGGCGATCATAGCGATGGCAAGTGGGTGTATTCCGGGGAGGATATGTATGGGGGCAAGAAGATGATGACGCGCCTGACCAACAGCAACTTCACGCCCACCAGCTTCGACTGGCTGCTGGAGCAGTCACTCGACGGCGGCAAGACATTCCATAAGATGGGCACTGCCAAATACACGAAGCGCCAGTAATCTTCTGAGACTCCCGCCACGTTAACGTAAGCGTAACGTATACAGTGTGTCAAGACCCAGCCAAGGGCTAACGGCCCTTGCGGGTCTTGGCTACCCAAGTCGCTGAACCAGACACAGTCATTCTCACAGTCAACCACCACATGCACATACACTTGCCCCGGACATTTGTCCAGGTTCGAATCATAGGGGCCTGATGTGAGACCCGGACGAACGTCCGGGCCACCCAGTCCTTTCTAAGGGTTTCCCGACTTGATCACCGCTGTCGCATCTTCCCTGCGCCTTTCTGGCTCACAATATGGTTGACAATTGTCCCCCCAAGCCGTTTATGAGTGAACCGGAGCGGCGGTGTCGGTGTCTATGCCGACACTGTTACGATAACTCAGATTCGTGTGTCTTATGCAGAGACAGATCGTCCTGATAGCCTTTCTTATCGCCTTGACCGCTGCGCTTGCGGCTGGTCAACCATCTCCATCCGATTCCAGTCGCTATCGGAATTACGGTCCCTATGAGGCTCGCGGCTCGGTGTCACCGCCAACCCGAAGCATCCCGTTTCATCAGCACCTCTGGAAGGTTGTCGAGTATCCCACCGAAGCCGCAGTCAGAGTCGCCTCGTTGCCGTTTATCGGAGCCGCACGGATTACGGGTGTCGACTATCGCTCCGGTCATCTCATGCAGCTGTTCTATTTCGATCATGGCCGCGGTTACCTGTTTCCTTCAGCGGAGATCGAGACAGACCGTGACGCGTCAGCATCGCTCAGGATATTCCACGACTCTCCTGCCCCGCTGCTGTCGTCCGGCACTCTCGGCTTGAAGTATGGTGGAAAGCGCGAGCATTCCGTCGACGCCTCGCTGTCGATATCACAGCTTTTCATCGGAGGCTGGAGTCGGAGTCGACCTGACCATTACATTTACGTCGGCGACGAGGCGATGCGATTCACGCTCAAAGATAGGGTCGCCTATTCGAGACTGTCGCTCGGTATTCGCTCCGAAATCACGGCGGGCTTCGTTGCTTCGTACAGATACTCTTATGCAGAACAACGAGACTGTGACTGCAGCACGAGTCCTGCGTCCGAAGTCTACGACGAGTTCTTCAGACAGACAGGCTCCGAGGAACGATGGGGCGCTGGAACTGAGATAGTTTTTGACACTCGCGCCAACGGCGACCACTCGCCAAGCGGCTGGCTGGCAAGCGGAGCAGCCACGCGGGTCTGGGGTGCGCGGTCGGCGGATGTCGACTATTGGAGATCTCGCGCAGAGATCAGGCGTCATCTCCATGTCTATGCCGGAAACCGCTTTCTGTCACTCGGGGCAAGAGCCAATGGAGTACGCCGTATTGACGATGAACAGGTACCCTTCTGGGAACTCCCGACACTCGGCGGGGACAGATATCTTCGCGGGTTTTCAGTCGATCGGTTCCGCGACTATGTCGCCGTTGTCTTTTCGGCTCAGTATTCATATCCAATCTTCCAGGGTTTCCGAGGTTTGCTGTTTGCTGACTTCGGTTCAACCGCGAGTGCGTGGCGGGCTTTCGAGCTTGACCGATTCAGGACAGGCTACGGGATGGAGCTTTCCTCCCGGCTCGACCGCAACTTCCTGTTCAGATTCCAGCTTGCTCACAGCCGGGACGGACTTCGCGTCTATCTTGGGGCCTCGACAACGGTTGATTTGGAACTGGCGGAGGGGCTTCTGTGAGTCCGCACAGTCGAAATCTCGCAGCCTCTCTACTACTGATGGCTTTCGTTGCTGCTTCGTCCTGCTCGCAGCAGAAACTTCTTTTTCGATCTGACCCGGTTATTACGAACATTGATGACAACGTGCCGATTGCTCAGCCGCAGCCTCGGGCGTTCAACCGACTTGCCTATTCCTATGATGTGCTGCTGAACCGTCAGCTCGATGATCTGATCGACCCGATCGATCCACCTCCGGCGATGAACGTCAATGCTCTTGAGCGAGTCCCGAACTCAAGTTGGTTCACCAACAGGCTCGGAACTGAGCGCCTTAGCATTCAGCAGGTTGCCAATGGCCCCGGAAGCGGGGACGGCACACCACAAAGCCGCGTACCTTGGAAAGTGACCGAAATCAGTGTCGGCCATTCCCAGAAATCGCTGACGATTGAAGATAACTCAGGGGAAGTGTATGTCCTCCAGTTCGATCGCTCGGGGGTGATCGAGGCAAGCACCGCCTCTGAAGTCATCGCATCTCGGTTGTTGTATGCCGCAGGGTACAATGTCCTTGAAAGCCACATTGTGACATTCAATCGAGCAGATATCTTGTCCGAAGCGGTCGACTCAGCCTCGATAGATCAATTCCTTGCAGCGTGTGCAAGGACGTCCGACAACCGATATCGCGCGACAGCAATCAGAAGACCCGCTGGCGTAGATGTAGGTCCGTTCTCGTTCACTGGCACGCGGACCGATGATCCGAACGACCTGATTGCCCACCAACACAGGCGCGAGCTCCGAGCGCTCAAGATGTTCGCTGCATGGCTCGGCGATGTCGAGATTACCCCCGACAACTGCCGGGATTACTATATCGCGGGCGAACAAGGCTCATTTGTTAAGCACTTCATCACGGGTTTCGATGACTGCTTCGGGTCCTACTTCCTTGACAATACTCCAACTCACCCCGGTTTCGATTACCTATCGGTGGACATGGCGGAAATCGCCGGCAATTCTCTGACCTTTGGCCTGTTACGCGAGCCTTGGGAGGAGATACAGAGCAAGAGCTACAGTCTTGCAGGGCCCTACTACGAGAGTCGACTATTTCGTCCCGACAAGTGGAAGCCTATTATGCCAGTGCCGCTGTTCTCTCAAATGACTCCGCAAGATGCCTTCTGGGCTGCAACGATAATCGCTTCTTTCGGGGATGACCACATTTCGACAGCAGTCAATGAGGGTCAGATATCGTCGCAGACCACCAAGCAGGACTTGATGGAGCAGCTCAAGCTCAGGCGGGACAAGATCTTAAGCTGGGCTTTTTCGCGAACAACACCGCTCGACGGCATCAGTCTCGAGTTCAAGAAACAGGGATTGGTGCTCGGTTTCACCAACCTCGCCGAGAAGTACGCTATCGCGCCGCGCGACAGCTTCGAGTATCGCATCTCGGTCTGTGATCAAAAAGGCTCTGTCCTTGGTAAGCTCGACATGAAACCCCAGCCTCAGTACATCCTCCCCGAGCGTCAACTCAAGCTGCCAGAAACAGACGGCTACGTAGTAGTCGAGATTTCCGTACGGCAGCGCCCTTCACTCGAATTCCTTCCCCCGGTGCGCGCACATTTCTGGGGTGGCAAGCAGTTGGGCTTCAAGCTGGTGGGCGTTGAACGGCAGTCATGACAGCTTCACCGTCGCCTGACTTCTCTAACAAGGGACAGAATGCTAATCGCCATCCAAAAGAACTCGATACCGAAGAACATCGGCTCGCGGCGGTACACTGCGTATGCGGACAGAATCGCTGACCCGATTATGTTCATCCAGATGTAGGCATAGCTGGATTGTCTCGCCGGGTTGCGAAAGACAATGAAATAGGCCCACACAAGCAGAAACATGCCTGAAAGCGGGAGCGCCTGCTCCTTTAGAAGTTCTGTTATCATGCCTGAGAATATAGTTGTGCTCTGAGGATTCGAACAGAAAACAATTGCTGTGCGTGGCAAACGTCCCGTCCACTGCGACGGATCAGTTGGCGCACGAGGACGTACGCCAACCACAATAGTTCGACTCCTCTAACATCATTTGCACTCCTTCATCGATTCTGCTGTGCGTGGCGGATGTCCCGTCTGCCATGTCGAACAAGCTGGCGGACGGAGACGTACGCTAACCACAAACCACAATAGTCCGACTCCTCTAACATCATTTGCACTCCTTCATCGATTCTGCTGTGCGTGGCGGATGTCCCGTCTGCCATGTCGAACAAGCTGGCGCACGGAGACGTACGCCAACCACAATAGTCCGAGTCCCTTAACATCATTTGCATTCCCGTCTTGATTTCGTATATATTCTAAGAACCTGCTGGTGATGGAGAGGTATATGACTACACGACGCGAATTTATCAAGAAGACAGGTAAGGCAGCAGCGGCATCGGTCGTTCTCGGCACAGGCTATCTGCTTGCCGATTCACGACCCGATTACCCGAAGGAGAAGAAAGCAGATCGCCACGAGCTGAAATTCTTCAAAGATGACCCCGATCTATTCCGCAAAGTCGCGGTCGCCCGCGATGACACGCCAGCCAATCTCGTCGAGAAGGCAGTGGCGGCTCTCGGCGGAATCGGCGCGTTTGTTTCCAAAGGGGATCGCGTAGTCGTAAAACCGAATGTCGGCTGGGACAGGGTGCCGGAACAGGCGGCAGACACCAATCCGGATATGGTGGCTCGAATGGTGAGGATGTGTCTGTCGGCAGGCGCAAAGGAAGTGGTTGTTACGGACATCACCTGCAACGACCCGCGGAGGACATTCTTGAGATCAGGAATTCAGAAGGCCGCGGAAGAAGCAGGAGCCAAAGTCTTCATTTCGAGCTCGGATGACGATTTCAAGGAGGTTGATCTTGGCGGATCTCTCCTGACGACCTGGCCGGTATTGAAGCCGATTCTGGATGCTGACAAGCTGATTAATATGCCCATCGCCAAACATCACGGTATGTCCCGGGCCACAATCGGGATGAAGAACCTCTACGGCATAATCGGAGGTCGACGAAACCAGCTCCATCAGAAGATCGATCAGTCGATTGTCGATCTCGCCTTGTTTGCCAAGCCGACGCTTGTGGTCGCAGACTGTTATCGAGTTCTCTTGCGCAACGGCCCGGTCGGCGGGAGTCTCGACGACGTCAAGGAGTGTCGGGCGGTTGTCGCCGGAATCGACCAAGTGGCAGTCGATACTCGTGCGGTGGAATTCCTCGACATGAATCCGGCGGAGATAGGTCACATACCTCTGGCTGAGAAATCGGGACTCGGCACCATGAGCCTCGACAAGAAGGACATCATCAACGTATAGCGATGACTATCCAGACCGTCCGAAATCTTCGAAGAATCTCGCAGGGTCTGTTCCTGACGCTGTTCATTGTCTTACTACTACGAACCGGATTCTCCGGTACGCTTACATCGGATTCCATCAAGGACTTCCGCCTGTCGTGGCCTGTAGCCGTGTTCTTCCAAATTGACCCACTTGTAGCGATTGCCACCCTCTTCTCCACTTGGCGCCTCTACGAGGGACTCGTCTGGTCGATAATTCTCGTCGTGGCAACGGTTTTCTTCGGGCGGTTCTTCTGTGGCTGGGTATGTCCGATGGGGACAGTCAACCAGCTTGTTTCACTGAAACGGTCAAACCGGAAGTCCATCTTCGGGCTGAATCTCATAGACTCGAACCGCTGGCATTGGTATCAGAACCTGAAATTCTACGTATTGCTTATTTTCATCGGTGCGGCTCTTCTCGGGTCTCTGCTGACCGGTATTCTCGATCCGTTGTCGTTACTGATCAGATCAGTCGGCCTTGTCGTGTTCCCGATGATCGGATACATCATCGAGGCGATCAACGGGCTGTTGTTCGGCTCGGGCGTGAGCGCTCTGACCTATGTTGGAGTCGCACTGAACATGTTCTCTCAGCATGTCCTGCTTACCGTCAAACCGGCGCATTACCATACGATCATCTCGCTGGGTCTGTTCTTCTTTCTCGTGCTCGCCGCGAACCGCTGGTTCACCCGATTCTGGTGTCGCGGGCTGTGTCCGCTTGGAGCGCTGCTTGGTCTGCTGTCACGATGGTCAATCCTCGGTATGCAGAAGGATCACGACAAGTGCAACCAGTGCAATCTGTGTTTGAAATACTGTCAAGGGGGCGATGATCCGATTGGTGGAGCCCCATGGAAAAAAGCTGACTGCCATCTATGCCTCAACTGTCAGGCTGTTTGCCCGGAGTCTGTGATACAATTCAAGCTCTTCCCGTCCGACACTGCGAGTCAGGTAAAACCCGCGCCCAGCATTTCGCGCAGAAAGGTCATCGCAGGGCTGGCAGCGGGTGCGGCTGCGGTTCCTCTGCTGAGATCGGGTGACGAACTCAAAGCTAATTTCAATTCTCTTTTGATTCGCCCGCCGGGCGCTGTCGAGGAGCAGCAGTTTCTCGCGCGGTGTATAAGGTGTGGAGAGTGCATGAAGGTCTGCCCGAACAACGCGCTGCATCCCACTTTTCTCGAAGCCGGGTGGGAAGGTATCTGGTCGCCAGTTCTGATCCCGCGAATTGGCTACTGCGAGCATACCTGCACTCTCTGCGGGCAGGTATGCCCGACAGGTGCGATTCGTCGTCTGACTCTTGAGGAGAAAGTGGGCACAAAGGAGAAACCGGCAATCTCGATTGGTACTGCGTTCTTCGATTATGGTCGGTGCCTGCCGTGGGCTATGGCAACGCCCTGCCAGGTTTGCGAAGAGTGGTGTCCGACATCGCCCAAGGCGATCTATCTCGTGGAAGAGGAGGTGACGGACCCCAACGGGAAATCTGTCAGACTCAAACGCCCGCATGTCAACCCGAAGCTCTGCATTGGGTGCGGGGCGTGCGAGAAGGCATGCCCGATCATCGACAGACCAGCTATCTATGTAACATCGGTAGGCGAATCTCGATCTACCTACAATCAGGTTCTGCTCGAACGACATCGAAAGGCAAGTTAGGCACTTTTGGAGGAACAATGACGGTACGCCTGCACGCAAATGTCGCGTTTCTTCTGATTTCATTGATTGCCCTTTCCTGTGGAGAGAAGTCTGGATCGGACAAGCAATCTGAGAGTCAGGAGCAACTTGCTTCACGGTCGTCAGAAGGCAACATCGACATCTCGACTTTTCTTCCGAGTGCAGAGTTACCAGGGTTCAAGGTGACTTTGTCGCCGCGTACGGTCGAGACATTCCAGGTCAGGGAAATGGCAGGTGAAATCACAGAACTGCTTATGAGATATGGGCTTGAGGGTGCAGCCGCTGCAAAATACTTGTCTGAAGTTGGCGAAGCGGAGTTTGCTGTCTCGCTCTATTCGTTCGCTGATGTTCGTGCGGCGTTTGGCGCCTATGCTGAGATACGAAAACTGGAGTCTGCTTACCGTGACATAGGCTCCCAAGGCTTCCTTCATGGAGGGGCGTTGCTGTTTTTCAAGGACAGGTTTGTTGCCAGAGTGGCGCCGGTCGCAATCGCGAACGATAACTCGGGAGCGGAGCAGTTGGGCCGTATGCTGAGTGAGAGAATTCCCGGTGACACAGATTTTCCAGCGGCCGTTAGGCTATTTCCGGACGACGGCAAAGTCAGGAATTCCGAGCGATACTTGCCCTCTGGCTTTCTGGACTACGACTTCTTTTCGCCTACATACACGTGTTTGTATCATCTCGGCGATTCCATTTCGACGCTCTTTCTCACCCCTCGCGGTGCGACGGCTGAAATCATTCAGTACACTGAGTTAATCACCAATAGGGGCGGTAAGGTTGTGCCGGACAGCGCAATGGGAGTTCGAGTCTTCTTCGTGGATGATGACACACGTGGCAGGGTCATCATGATCTCCAAAGGCGGACGACTCGCGGGAGTGATCAACACGCCGGATGGCCCGCTCGGCATGGCTCTTCTGGACAAGCTTTGGGCTGCGATTCTGCAGATCAAATAGCGTTTCTCGTTAACTAATCGTTGACTTTCCTCACATTCCGCGTAACTTACGGCTGACAGGGATGTCGTGTCCCTGTCACTCGTCAGCACCGAGGCAGTCATCTTTGGGATGTCGCGTGACCGCTCAGCGATGCGGGAACGAATGGGGTTCACGCGCGGTCGCAACATGCCGATAGTCTCTGAATAGAGAGACTTCGGCTGAGAGGTAGTTTGGGTGTTGACGTTGAGATTTGTTTTCGCTTACTCTGCATTCATTCTTCTGTCATCAGGTTATTCTCTTGCCACAATCCTGAAGGTTCCTGAGCAGACGGCGACGATTGCGGGCGCAATATCGGCCTCGTCGGACGGCGATACCGTTCTTGTATCTCCGGGCCGCTATCACGAGAATGTGAGGATCGAGGGAAGACGAATCGTCCTCGCCAGTAACTTCATCTTCGACTCATCGAGCACGTCGATTTCGACAACCATAATTGATGGGTCGTCTCCGACGAATCCTGAGAGGGGAAGCTGTGTCACCATCACCGGAACGGGCTCGGCCGGTTCCGCTGTTGTCGGGTTCACGGTTACCGGCGGGATCGGGACATTTCTCGGCGACAGATACGCCGGCGGTGGTTTTCTCGTGACGACCGGATCTACCTTGAAGATCGCATACAACTCGATTACCGGCAACAGCGCTACTTCGGGAGGGGGCATATCTGCATATGGGTCTTCTCCGTTGATTGAACGCAACATTGTGTTCGAGAACACATCATCCCGGGGGGGCGGTCTGGACATGGAATCATCATCAGCAATGGTCTCCCGCAACGTCTTCGCGCAGAATCACGCATCGAGTTCGGGTGGAGGCGCACGAGCATTTGCGTCCGGCAGCGCAGTGATAACAGACAACGTTTTCTATAACAATACAGCG
Organism: Candidatus Zixiibacteriota bacterium; assembly: GCA_020053015.1. Lineage (GTDB taxonomy): Bacteria > Zixibacteria > MSB-5A5 > JAABVY01 > JAHJOQ01 > JAGVNY01. Next base: position 13,615 of record JAGVNY010000098.1, read on the forward strand.
ATTACTTTCGGAGGGCTGATATTTGATGCTACACCTCCGACCGCGAGGTACAACGATTTCTACGGCAATACGAACGGTAATGTCGGCGGGTCCGTCACGCCAATCGGCGATACTACCTGCTGCCGCAACTTCAACGGCATCCGCTGCGACGTCTATTTCAATATCTTCAGGAACCCGCTGTTCGCATCGCTGCAAGCAAACAGCTGCTCCACAGCCTGCGCTTCGCCGCTGATCGACGCCGGAAGTCTGATCGGCCTTGCGATCCCCTTCGCCGGCATAAGGACTGACATAGGGGTCTGTGAGAACCACTACCTGATCGGAGACGTATACCCCGATGTCTTCGTGGACATAACCGACCTTACATGGTTAATCGGTTATGTCTATTTGGGTGGGACTGCCCCCTGCCCAATTCGAAGCGGCGACTGGAATTGCGACGGCAAGGTCAATCTCACCGACATCACGAAGATGATTAACTACATCTTCAAGGGCGGCCCCGGGCAGTGCAAAAACTGACTTCCGTTTCCGCTCACCTGCTTTTGTGTTGAACATTCCTCTTGGGTCGAATATCTTCGGATCGTCGGTAACTGAAGGCAGGTGTTGTGTCTGTGGTCAGAATCTCTATCTCGTCCGTACTTGTAGTCTCATTCGTCCTGTTCACTGTTTCGTGTGTGAATAAGCAGACAGAGCCGTCACGGGTGGACAGGCTTGCAGAGGTCGCCAGATTGGAGGATACTCGTGATTCTGGAGCAGGCCGTCTTCTCGGTCTTTTAGGCGATCCGGACGCTGAGGTTCGGTTACGAACGGTTCGTGCGCTTGGACGGATTGGCGATGACCGTGCCGTCAAGAGTGTTCAGCAGCTTTTGTCAGATTCCTTGACCGAAATCAGGATCGAGGCCGCATTCGCTCTCGGGCAGATAGGCGGGTCAGACGCGCTGCTGGCGGTCATTGCTGCTCTCAAGTCCGAGAAGTCTGATGAGGTTAAGAGCGAACTTCTGGCCGCCCTGGGCAGGATCGGCGATCTAACCGCAGTCGCGACAATAATCAAGTACCTGGACAATCCGAGCCCGAGAGTGCGGTCCGCCGGTCTGATGGCCATGTCTCGATTGAAGGGTCACGGGCAGACTCAGAAACTCATTCGTCTCACGAGAGACGCTGATGACGACGTCCGCTGGAGAGCCTTGTATGCCCTGGCGCGAAC
>JAGVNY010000256.1 GCA_020053015.1 Candidatus Zixiibacteriota bacterium
ATCCTGCCGGCATCTTTCGAGCCGCGAATCAGCGTCACTTTGGACAAGTCCGCAAAAGGTGTAATGCCACCGGCTTCCTTAATCAGAGTCCAGATATCTGGGAGCTCCTCGAAGGCATAGGGCCCCGGCCTCAGGACCTGACCGTTGATGAAGACTTTCTGGCTGAAGTAACCGATGACGGTGACCGCAGCCTGCGAGATCGCGGGGTTGTGGTAATTCGCACGCTCACCGATCTTCCTCGCCAAATCGGGTGGGGTCAAACCCGCGGCGGCAATCTCCCCTATTATCGAAATAGTAATCTTGCCGTCTGCACGAACCGTCACAGTCTGATCGAGAGCTGGCTGTTGCCAGAACGATATCTGCAAAACATCCTGCGGTCCAATCGTATACTCAGCATGTAGCGGCACAGCAACCGCAACGACGAGAATTATCGAGAAAGCGACTGACAGCCTCATACTTGGAGACGCGATCATATGCACTCCTTTTATCAATAACGTCGGCATAATATATCCGGGTTTGAATCAGTGTAAAGCGAAATCCTTGCTGGTCTTTGCTCGCCCTGCTGACAGTCGCTCACAAGTAACGGGTAACCCACTCTCAAGACAGCTTGTTCCCTGCAATCAGCTGAGTGTACATGCTGCATTTGTTCCTCCCACCTTTCTTGGACTCCAGCAATGCCATGTCGGCGCAGTAGATGAGTCGATCGCATCTGTCCGCATCGCAGGGAAAGATCGCCCCTCCTGCCGAAAGCGTGATCGTGTGGATACCGTTCGAGAAGCTGCTCCTGAATCGATGTCCGCCGACCTTCAGACGAAGTCGCTCCATGAACTGAACACAGGAAGACTGGTCGGATTCGGGCATGATAACGCAGAATTCCTCTCCGCCGTATCGACAGACAATGTCTATCGATCTGACCGATTGCAACAGCAGCGACCCAAGCTGCCTAAGTATTTGATCACCCGTTTGATGTCCGCAGGAGTCATTGAATGCTTTGAAGTCATCTACATCAAAGATCGCCAGCGCAAGGTACCGCCTGAAGCGCTCGGCTCTTAATATCTCCTCGTTGAGCCTCTTGTAGAAATAGCGGTAGTTGTACAGGTGGGTCATGCTGTCGGTATTGGACAGCTCCTCAATCCTTCGGAACTGATGAATGCTCTCGAGAATCACTTCTATGGTTTGACACAATGTGAGTGTCATCTCGCGCTCTTCGATGGAATACGGTGAATGTCCGCCCGATCTGGCAGAAATGCCTAACAGGCCGAGCCGCTTCTCCGGCAATGAAATTGGCGCCAATAGAACCGTCCCCTGTTCCCGCAGGGAGACCAACTCCATGTTGTTTCCTGTGAGTTCGAGTAGTTCGTCAACTGTGTATGCACCCGGTCGTCTAATGAGCAGGTCAAACACGGCAGATTTGCTGTCCACGACTCTCTGAGTCAATTCGGTCAGATCGGCGCCGCATTTGTACCTGAGCTGGAGTTCGGAGGACTTTGCCTTAGGAAGCAGCACGTAACAGAAATCAGCCCTGAAGAGTTTGCTCAGACTGGACACGAAAGTCTCGAACAGAGAATCTTCGTTGTAAATCCGAATGAGCCGAGATGTTATTTCGAAGTACTTCCTGTGCGCATGCGTCCGCACATCTGGCAACTCCTGAATCTGCGATCCGAGAGATTCATCGGTCACCGGCGCTCTGTCGGGCTTTCCAACTGCAGAGCGGACTGAGAGTCGTTCGAGTCGACCGCCCAGCAGTCGAACGATACTGGATCCGGTCACCCATATGCCTGTGATAACGATTACTTCGCTGGCACTCAGCTTGAGCAGAAACATTCCGGCAAGGAGCACGAGAGTGATCGCGGAGAAGATCATTTGGCACCTGCCGCTCGGATGTGTCTATCCCTTGCGGGCGTATCTGAAACGCTTTCTCTTCGAAATAAGATCATGCGCCTTCAATATCGATCGCACTTTCCACCAGCCGGCTTTCACCCCCAGGCTGTTCTCGGTATTGATGATTCTCTTCATCTCCGAGATGGAATAGAACGGGTCCTCTCTAACTAATTCCAGCACCCGACTCTCGAGATCAGCCGGACGCTCTCTTATGTCGAGACTCTGCTGCGCTTCAATGGTAACGGTCTGCTCCACCGCAACCGCAGGGTCGGCAACCGTCACTGACGCTCCAGCCCCCGTCAGCTTCTGAACCATCGATTCTCGAGCGCCATGTTCTTCAGGGGCATCAATGCCACGCGGTCTGGTTTCGAAGTCCTGCTTCGCCTTCTCGACGTTGTCAAAGCACTGGAGTATCGAGTCGAATTCAAGAAGCTCGAATATCTCGCGCACGTTGGGGACAAGTCGAGCCAATTTGATGTCGCCCTCGTTCTGTCTGATCTCGCGAATATTCGAGATGAAGATACCCCAGCCTGCCGACGATATGTAGTCGACTCCTCCCAGATCTATCACGATACTGTATCGCTTCTGATCGAGCAGAGAATTCATGACTTTCTCGAGCTCAGTTGCGGTCATGGTGTCGATCACGCCGTCAACTCGGACGACCGATATCTCTCCGTCCGCGCCGCCGGTTCCGAGAGAGATCTTGATGTTCTCCATTAGTCTTTCACCTCTATTGGGATGCGATTCGAACCGTTGGCAACTTCCTTGGCGAGAAGGAAGTAGTCAAGAGCTCCGTGCGAATACGGGGCAAATTCAAAGATGGTCTGATACTTCTCCTGGGCCTCTTTGAGCTGCGTGTTGATCCGAATTCTCGTGGCAAGCACAAGTTGCCCGTACTGCTCGACGAGCTGATCATATGTTCGCTGAGATATCCGCGTGCGACGATCAAAGAAGGTGGCAAGCAGGCCGAGCACCGTTACGCTGTGCCCGATTCGTTCCCTTATCTCGTCGATCAGCGACAGAGTCTTGCGAGCTCCCTCGCACGCGAAGAAGTCCATGGATACGGGGATTATTACCTGATCGCAGAAATTCAGCGCGTTGATATTGATAAGATTGATCGTTGGCGGGCAGTCGCAGATCACGAAATCGCATCCGACCAGGCGATTGAGTACCCGCTGCAACCTGGTTTCGCGGTCTTCCTGGCGCGCGAGAACGAGCTCCGATTCTACCAGTCTTTTGCCACCCGAATCGACGATGAAGAGATTCGGCCTCACCTTGACTATGTCCACGTCTCCGGTGGTTATCAACTCCGCAAGACCCTTCTGAGGCTTCACGTCGAACGCCATAGAGACATTGGCCTGGCTATCACAGTCAATCACCAGCACACGCTTTCCCGACAGTGCGAGACAGTGAGCCAGGTTTATGACAGTGGTAGTCTTGCCCGTGCCACCCTTTGATGTCATGATAGCGATCTTACGCATCTTCGTCCGACCGGTCTCCCCGAGGATGCAGCTTCTCTGCATACTCGTCGAAATCGAAAGTAGAGTTTTCCTCTTCGTTGTCAAGCGAATTCAAGTCTATCCCTGTCTGTTCAGTTCGCTTCCACGCACTCAAATCGACATCTTTGAATCGGGATTGATCAAGCACTCTTCTTCCCGGCTGCGTTTCCTCTATTTGATAAGCCCTCGTTGACAGTTTCTCGAACAACTTGAGCACCTGTTCTGTCTCAACTGCAGCTTCATCGTGCTCTGCGGCATCGAACAACTGCTTGATATCCTCTTCAGGCAGTCCCGCTCCCGATAGCCTCTCAAGAAGCTGGGGAAGGAGTCGTTTCTTGCCGTTGCCTGCGTCGCCGGAAGCAGCTTTGATTTTCTCGAGATATGCTTGACGGTCGTGCTCCACTTTGCGCTGAAACTTGACTTGCTCCTTCACGAGCAGATCCTGCTCCTCCTCCGTGAGCGAACGGCCCTGGCGCGCGACATACTCCAGACGGAGGCGTTTGGTATTCAGGCGCAGGCGGACCAGCTCATCATAGAGAGCCTTCTCGTCGACGATGATCGCGCCGTACTTCTCCGCTTCAAGCTCGGCCTTCAACCTCGCTGTACCGAACTCGGGATGCTCCCGAAGCGCCCTGAGCAAACTCCGACGCTCTTCAATGGACAACATGCGGGGAGCGCTATCGATTCGAAGCTGTCTGTTCAGCAGTCCTTCTTCACCGTAGAGATCGAACCGGCGTTTGTACTTGTAGTAAGTCGACGTCGAAACACCCATCTCCTCGCAAGCTTCTTTTATCGACTTTCCATCGGACCCGACAAGATCGAGCAGCTTCTTACGACGTGCAAGAAGATAGGCATCAACCATTATCTGCTCTTTGATCGCTACGAGAGTGATGTCGTCGTTCTGCTCGGCGCCGTTGGTAAACGAGAGTATGTCTTCGTCCAGCTTCTCGGTGAACTCGTCCGGGGTCAGGCGTGCATGCTCTTTGGTAAATCGCAGGAAGCGCTCCATTCCGTACTGCTCGCGCTCAGGATTCATCGCCTCCGTGATCCCGTCGGTATAGATGACGAGGATATCATCCTTCTTCAGCTTCACTGACTCGGACGAGATAGTATCCTCAAAGCTCATACCTTCCGGCAGATTGATCCCCACCGGTATGCCTCTCGGATTCAGGAAGTACGTCTTGTTCTCCTCCTGGCGATACAGAATCATCGGGTTGTGTCCCGCAGAGGCGAATGAGATCGTGCGGTTCTTCGAGTCAAGCACAACGAGGAAGATTGTTATGAACATGCCCCTCTTGACGTCATCAGTGATGAACTCGTTCACGCGACTCAGAATGTCCACCGCCGATTTGTTGCCGCGCGCTTCGAGCCTCATCGCGGTGCGTATCATCGTCATAACGAGAGACCCGGGGACTCCCTTGCCCGAAACGTCCGCAACGATGATGCCAAGTGTGTCCTCATCGATCCACACGAAGTCGAAGTAGTCGCCGCCGACGTCTTTCGCAGCTCTGTAGATTGTGGCAATGTCATATCCTTCAATCTCTGGGAACTGCTTGGGGAGAAGCGTCTGCTGAATCTCTTGTGCGACCTGCATCTCCTTCCGAATGCGTTCCTTCTCTACTTCGTCCTTCTGCGCCTCTTTGATCTTCACCTTCATTTCATTGAAGGCCTGCGCGATCGCGCTGAATTCGTCTACGCCATCGACAGGGAGAGGCTCATCGACGTCCGTCGTACCCATCTTGCGAACGCCCTCGGTAATCCTCTGAATCGGTTTCACGAAGTAATTGGCGAGCACATAGATCGCGGCGAGCCCCCCGGCGAAACTCAAGATTGCGAACAGGAGAATCGAGCGACGAGAAGACGCTATTTCCTCATGCGAGAGCTCGTCGGATGCTCCAAGATGTACATAGCCCAATGAAGGCACGTCAGGAAACACGGGGCTGACGACATGATAGATTGCACGAGACGAGAAGACAGCTCGCTGCACAACGTCAAGTTTGCCAATGTCAATGCCCGGAGGAGGACGATACTGCGTGTAGATCGACCCGGGGTCTTCGGTGTTCGCAACGATTCTGCCGGCGCCATCCGTGATGATTACATATACAACCTGTCTATTCTCATTCTTGAAGCTGATCGCGAGCTCGTCGAATTCGGGGTCCGATCGCTTATTAACTACTAGCGGTCCTGTCTGGCTGGCTATCGTAGCTGATAGATCAAGCACATCAGTTATGAAATCGCTGGTAATAGCGTACTTCGTACGGGAATCAAAGTAAAGATAGGCGGCAACAACTATGAGCAGCAAGGTGGCGCCCGTCCAGAGTGAGAACTTCACCCTTATGGACATACCTGACGTCTTTGGCAGAGAAACCCTTGCAGGCTTGGGAAGCAGCTTCACCATTCGCAGGTGGTTCTCTCCGGCAATGGCGCGGTAGCTGACTTCGTCCATCACCTTGCGAATCAGATAGACGCCGAGCCCACCTTTCCTGCCCGTCTCCACGTATCTATCGAGATCGGGGAGGCCTGCAGCATCAAAATCGAACGTACGGCCGGAATCGATCACCGTGAAAGAGATCGCTTTCCGCGTAAGGGTTATCTGGAGCTTTATCGTGCCGGGGCCATACAGATACGCATGCCTGATTACGTTGGTGCAAGCCTCCTCTATGGCCAGGAGAATCGCATCAACATCCCTATCCGGCAGCGCCGTTTCCTTGCAGACCGATTCAACATACGACTTGATGGCGCGGATCTGCGATTCCTGTGCCTGAAACGTAACGAGAGATTCTTTGATCGGTCTTCCGAGCATACTTCCGTACCGGTGGGCTACTGCCCCATTCTCAGTCTTGCCTGTTCGATATTGGCACGTGTTTCCTTGCTTCCCGGGTATTTGTCGAGCACCCTGCCCCACATATCTATCGCTTCTTTGTACTCTTTGTTCCTGAAATGCGTCAGACCCCTCACGTAGAGCTCCCAGTAATCCGGATCGCTCTGGAGCTGTTCGAGTGTTGTAACAGGAGTGCTCTCTTCGTCAATTCGCTTCAGATAGCCAAGCGCAGTCTCGTTCGTGCCATCAATCTTCAGAGCATCGCCGAACAACCGTCTCGCAGATGCGGTATCTCCGGAATTGTAGGCCTGAACACCGTCGCGAAGCTTCTGATCGAGAAGAATCAGATTCTTGGCACGTTCGACCTTTCGTCTAACCTCTGGCATATCACCGCGCAGATCGAGCGCCTTGTTGTACGAACCGATTGCATCGGTGTAGTTTCTGCCTGCGAGCTTTCGATCACCGTCGGCTACGAGCGAAGCGACCAAACTGTCGATCTTCCCGTTCACTACGACAATACCGTATCCCGCAGTGTGGTTCGTAGAGTCGATCCTCAGCGCCTCCTCGTACTCCACCCGCGCATCGAGCAAACGTCCCGCTGTCAGGAGCGTATCGCCGCGTGCGATCCTGCGACTCACCATTTCGCTTCTCGCTCTCGCTGCGCTGACTTCATCAAGTTCTTCCTCAGCCGCCTGACCCTTGAGAGCGCGAATTCTCGCAGCGAGCTCGGTAGCGCCGGAGTGTTGCGAATCAAACCCGAGCACTTGATTACACAGGACCTCCGCAGAGTCAAGCTGATTGCGGTCAAACGCAGCCTGAGCCTCATCCCACAATGCCCGCGTTCTTTCGATCCGCTGAACGGTCTGCAGCGATTCTTGCTCCCTGTTCTGGCGTTCGAGTCGTGTCTTCCTCTGATCTGTGACGGTCGGTCCGAAGAACAAGCTCAAGCCAATACGGTGAGTCGACCCCAATACATCGTGCTCTTTGTAAGCATAGTCTATGGACGCGATTCTGTATCGCACGCCACCACCGAACGTAAGGTACTCGCGATCATATCCTGCGCGCGCAAAAACATATCGGGCGAGCATAACCTCTCCACCCAAGTGACTCGACATCGGCTGCCCTTCTATCTTGTCGATGTCGAAAACAAGGGAAGCGCCGAAAGCGCCGGCCGAGTTCTCCCAGCGTGCCGCTAAGCCAGCCTTGATATTGAACGGAATCTCCTCCTCCGAACGGGATAGCTTGAGCTTCCCTGCGACAATGTCCTGAAGGTTAACACCCATCGAGAGCAGCTTAATCGGAGTAAACAGCAGGGCTACATCCATCGACGATGTAGTCGTTGACAAGTTCGCAATACTCTCGGTCAGCACCTTCAGATTGGCGCCAAAGTGAACCGGCCCATATATTGTGCGACCAAACGAAAGCCAATACTGTCCTGTCGAGTAGTCGTGAGTTCCGAGCGGTCCGTACAGATCGCGGAATTCGATATTCTTGGAGCCGATGCGTGCGCCGCTAAGGCCGATGGTCCCGATGTCGAGAATCGGCCAGACCGCAGACACGAAATCGAGACTGGTTTCTTCCCACAGAGATACGTGCATCAAACTCAATTCTCTGTATTCGAGAAGCGACAGACCTGCCGGATTCCAGTAGGTCGCGGATGCGTCGTCAGCCATCGCTGCGAATGCTCCACCCATCGCCAGAGCCCGCGCGCCAGCGCCATAGCTGAACAGCGACTCCCGTCCGCTCTGCGGATCCTTCGCGACACCAGTAGCTGCGAACAGAAGCAAAGCGGCTACAACCACGCAGAAGACCGTCCGGGAGCTCATTTGACCACCGCTATCTTGATGCGAGCCTCGTCTCCGCTCGCCAACCTGAGAACCGCGATGTACACTCCGTTTCGCACGAGTGCCCCACGGCTGTTTTCGCCAGTCCAAAGCAACTCATTCCTGCCCGTCTGTGCACCGGTGGAACCTGCGCTTATTACCTCCGAGAAGACCTTCTCTCCCGTCAGCGTGAAAATCTCCAGCGTGACATCGGTCGCGAGATGTAGGGAATAGACTATGTGCGTCGCTTCGTCACCTGCAGCAAAGGGATTCGGATGGTTGAAGAATGACGCGTCGAATTCATTCGAAACAACACCGAAGCCTTTGGAGCCATTCACCGGCAGTTCCCCCGGCGAGACTATTTCGGGCGACGGCCCAGCGCTTCCGAACGTGATATCAGTGGCTTTGATGCTCATGCTGTCTATCTCGACAAAGGCGCTCGGAAGGTCAAAATCCGGATGAACCGTGAATTCGACCGCGAGTTGCGAACCGTTCTGAGTGCCTGCTATCAAATCATCTCCGAAGTCGAATACAACCTCGTCTCCGTCTATGGAGCCTTCAAAGTCAACCGTTGCATGCACAGCGGTTGCAGAAATAACGAATTCAGATGCGTCAAGAGACAGCCCATTTCTGTCGGAAATCCGCAGTCTCAGCTCATCGACGCGTATGGTCGCCAAAGCATTCCCGGACTCGGCTCGGAACTCGAGATTCAGGACGGTGAAGCTCTCTCCGCGATTGACAAGATCGCCATCATAAAACCTGTGCTCGACAATCAACTGCGATTGCTCGCTCACAACGGACACTGGCAGATCTACGGAACCCGTGTGAACGGCGGCAGGCAGAAGTGTGTTCGAATCAATCGGAGGAGATATGATTTCCACCTGAAGGGAATACTGGCCAACGGCGTGCGGAGCCGTAATATCCCAGCCGATCTCCTCATCTACGTCCGCGCCGACGTCAAGCGGATCACTCGTCTCAAAATCCCCTCCGGCTGGAAGCGTCAATCTGACGTGCGTAGTCCCCGCCTTAGCTTGCCCGCGATTCGAGACGATTGCAATAAGGTGGAACTCTTGCCCGAAATCCAACTCTCCATCGGCTGCACTCGGCGGAGAATCAATTCTCGAGGTCAGCGAGACCTCAGCGCCCGTCTGTATGTTGACTGAAGTGGAGAGCGAACTCTGAGGTTGAAGCAGAGCATCCTGTCCGGTAATAGATCCCGTTCCGGATTTCAATGCGACGGTGAATAGCTCGGTCGGATTGGCGGACAGAGAAGCCGTTATTGCGAACGCGAGCTGGATCGACTCGCCAACCGACAGAACACTAATCTTGAGTGAATCCTCGAATTCAGATGATCCGGTGGATGTCATTGTGACCCATATGCTCTCCACCGGCTCATCTCCCTCGTTGGACACGACGGCGATAATGTCGAAATCCTGTCCCATATTCACAATCGGCGCATTCGGAGCTATTAGGGTAACAGATGAGAGCGTTACCGTAGCCTGCTGCCTGAATTCGACCACGTTCGTGCCAAGCGAGAGAACAGACGCTTTGGAATGCCCGTTCTCTTCTCCTTGAAGATCGAGAGTCAAGGAGTTGTAATCGAGCGGAAAGGACAGAGGCACTCCCCGGGAATCGAAGCGCAGAAGAGTCGTATCATGTCCCAGCGTGGTATCCGAGTCGGCCAATCTGAATCTGATCTCGTCGTCGCCCGCAGACAGCCTCAGAGCCGAAAGAAGCTTGCTGACCTGCAAAGAGGCTTCGCCTCTGTTGACGATCTTAAGCGTCGGTGATACCGATGTTCCGCGAAAGACCTCGATCGGAGAGAACGATCCGGTAGCATATACGAGATCCGAAGCGGACTGAATCTCAACCGAGTCTGAGAGCCGGACCGTCTCGCCGTATTCCGAGAATCCCTGCAATCCGCTCAGCTGAAGCCAGACTCCAAACTTGCCTGATGCAAAGTCTGGCGGAATATCGGCGCTCTGAAAAAACAGCGTTACTCGCTGACCGGTCGACGGAACATAAATGGGATTGGCGAGAAACGCTCGGAAGCTGTCCGCATCGACCGAGGCAAACTGCAGGCTGCTTGTCGCGCTCAGTGAGATGTTGTCAAGTCCGTTATGTACAACGTCGCATCTGAAGGAATACTCCTCGCCCTTTGTGGCAATCCCCGGAGAAAGCGACCCATCATAGTATGTGAGTGATTGCTGATCCAAGACCTTTGTCGAGTCGAAGTAGTCCGTCGTATCCCAAATCGGATAATCGTTGAATGATCCGCGAAAAGCGCACCGAAATCTGGTCCAGCCCGGATGGAATGCACCGGGGATCGTAGACTTGATCTCGTAGACTCTCGACGAGTTTCCCGGCAAGAGGTCAGGTATGGGCGGGGTAGCCGACACAAGCCCCACGACGCCCTGCGTCGATATCAAGCTCAGATCGACGATTTGAGCCGGAATCGACCCATAGTTAGTTATCGTGACCGAGGTCGTTAGCTCATCTCCTCTGTAAAGCTGCTCCGGGGAGACACTCAGCCCTGCCATCGACAGCGAGTTTATCTCCACGCTATTGGATGTTCCGGAAACACCGAGCTCGGAAATCGCAGTGAACGTCAGATACCGGGCCTGACCTTCGTATTTGATGCCGAACCTCGTCAAGTCGCATACACCGTTTACGAAAGCTGTATCAGAATCAAGCGACGACGGTAGGACGCTGCCACCGGCGTCGGGATGCAAAGTCACACTGTCTTCTGAAGCATCGAAATCCGCGGCAGTGTTGCCGAACTGATCGTGCGCGGTTAGCCTTGCCAGCGATGAGAATGGTACTCCAACTATCTGGGGAGAAGCGATTTCAAACTCAAAGCCGAAGGCATCGTCGTTTGATACCGATATGTTGCCGGTAGTGACCGTGCTGTCGCCGACGATGATTCGAAATCTCGCAACTCCTGCCAAAACCAGCGTCTGCTGCGCAGACCCGAAGCCATTCTCCGCGAAGAAAGAGTGAATTTCCGGCTTGTCCCCGCTCGGGGATTCACCCGGAGTGATCAACTCGACGTTTACGTACTCCGACAGAATGTTGCCGAATAGATCCGACAAATCGTCCATCGCGAGAGCTATGGTCTCACCTGCGATGGCCGTTAGAGGATAGCTCAACTCAAAACCTGCAACCGGTCCGGGATCGACACGGACGTTGAATACCTCCGAGCGGTATCCGCTGCTATCCTGGAGGAATATCTTGTGGATGCCCGCGCCCCGAAACACGAAATTCTCGCCGCTGAAGGCTTCTCGTCCGGAGTGAGATTCACCGAATGTAAATGGTCCGGAGCTGTTCGGAGCTACGGATGCGAGCGTGTCGTCAGTGATGAACCAGACGAGCGTCTCAAAATTGGTCAGGGTATTGTGATACAGATCGTTTGCGAATACGACTATCGAGTCGACAAGCTGCACTCCCGCAGCTACCGAGTCCGGAAAACCCGTGACATGCCAATGGTCGAACGGTCCCGGAAATACATATATAACACCCGACGTATCTGCGTGCAAACCTACTTCACAACTGATCTTCGTGAAGCCGGTGCGAGTTGCGAGATAGACACCATCCTCCGTTATTTCACCTAAAACGACTGGCAACGGCACGATCGACCACTCGGGCTGAAACCCGAACAGCTCGTTATCGAATCGATCCCAGGCTCGACAGCTAAAGCCAAGCGTCTGACCGGCTACCAACTCCTGGATTCCCGTCGGGGAGATCGCGATAGAATCAAGGGCATCCGGTTCAATACTCAATGCTGGCGTGAGTGACGGACCGGCAAGCAGCATTCCAGCGCTGTCGACCGCAGTAACCGCGACCCAATAGTCGCCAGAAACAGATGGACTGAAGATGCTGTCAAGCTCTATGACAACCGCAACTCCCTCAGCGGGCGTCGTTCCAAGAGTGTCAAGCTCGACAAGAACACTCATACCTCCGACAATGAACGTGTCGACCAAGAAATCGGTATTGGTTAAGTCGCTGTCGTTGTATGCAGCCCGATACAATGGCGACAGATCAAAGCTCTCCGGGAATGTCATGACAAGTGCAGAGCCGGGCCTGATTACAGAGTCAACAACGGTGAACCTGAAACGGTGAATTGCCCCCCTGCCCACGATGTCGGTTGACATGGAATCTGAAAGATTGAGAAATGCTGACGAGAGGCTCAGGCCGCTCTGCAGCATCTTGCGGGCCGCTTCATCAGCTCGATTCAGAGTCTCAATGCCTCTCGGTGTCGACGACCAACCAGCTATCGAGATATCGTAGGTTGAAATCAAAAGAACGAGGCAGAAGCTGACGATGCGGACAAGGCTCCGTCCTCCGGGCAAAATCCTATGATGGTAACTTAACACCTAATTCGCACTTAATAATGTAACTCGATGCAAAACCAGCCGATACGCTGGAAAGATAACCTCGACCAAGAAATCAAGTCAAACACAATTCTCGCAACCTCGCCTTCATGCCAAAGCTGGTCTCCTTATGCGACGCGGATTACATCTCGCGGAGATGCGCCTTCAGGCGAAACAGAAAGCCCCGACGTCAACGCCGGGGCTTGAACTTACCAACCAGAAAGCGAGCTTACTTCTGGCCACCGAAGAAGTAGCTGACGCCAACCATGAACTGCAGCGCCATACTCGACTTAGCACCTTCAGCATCCGTGAACTTCGAGATGAAGTGGAAGTTCGCATTGCCGTCAAGAGCAAGCTGCGGCGTGAAGAAATGCAGCACACCAACACCTGCATTGCCGCCGAAAGCCATGTCAGCGCCTTCAGCCGATGGGATATAGATGCCGGGACCCGCCTGGAAGTAAGGCATAGTATTGCCTTCGGGCATCAGCGTGTACACAAAGTCAGCGTTGATGCCGATCCAGCTCTCGGTCGTGCTTTCATCGATAGCAGGTATAACACCATCGGCCGCCCTCTTGGCTTCGATCTTCCACATCTGATAGTGCGCAAAGACCTTCACGCCCATTGCAGGGTCAAAGTTGTAGCGACCACCGGCACCAAACAAGAATTGCAACTTGCTGCTGGCTTCAATACCGGTAGTTTCATCTTTCGTATCGTCGAAATTGTCCCCGAAGCCGATGCCGTAACCGACACCGCCGCCGACACCAAACATGCCGGTCAGATCGACTGCCCATGCGGGCGCCGCAAGCATTAACAGCATTGAAGCAACGATAGCAATCCTTTTCATCTTACTTTCCTCCGATGATGGTTAATGGTTAATCTTCTGTGTTGCTTCTACTCCAAATGACAAAACACTATACTTCCAGCTTAGCTGAAAGTTGCGCCAAATAAGTAGCTCGAATTCAGTCAGTCAACAAAAAACAGGTTACTTCTCTGATTCACGAGCTTTCTTGTATTCTTCAATGAGTCTTTCCTGAATTTCTCGTGGGACTTCCTCATAATGTGAGAAATCCCGCGCATAGAATCCTCGTCCCTGCGTGAGAGACTTGATCTGAGTCGAGTACTTGTACAACTCAGCCTGCGGCACCTGCGCTTTCACTACTGTATACCCGCTTTCCGGGTTCATTCCCGAAATGCGACCACGCCGTGACGAAATATCACCCATCACATCGCCCGTGAATTCTTCAGGGACCCGCACTTCGATGTTGTATACCGGTTCTAGGACGACAGGTGAGCACTTCTCGAATGCATCTCTGAATGCAAACAGACCTGCCATCTTGAAAGCCATATCGGATGAATCAACGGAGTGGCTCGACCCAAAAAACAGCTCGACCTGAAAGTCGACCACAGGACTTCCGGTCAATTGACCGTTCTTCATGGCTTCGACGACGCCCTTCTCGACAGAAGGGATGAATTTGCCAGGAATAACTCCACCCACAATCGCGTTGACGAATTCGAACCCTTCGCCGCGCTTACGCGGGGACATGCGGATGTAGACGTCTCCGTATTGGCCACGACCGCCACTCTGCTTCTTATACTTGTGCTGGACCTCCGCTTTGCCGGTGATCGTCTCGCGATAAGGGATTCGGGGCTTTTCGAGCTCTACGTCAACCCCGAATTTCTCCTTGAGCTTCTTGACGAGAATGTCTACCTGGAGCTCGCCCTGAGCGAATATCAACGTTTGATTCAGCTCTGCATCGGCCATCACCTTGAAGGTCGGGTCCTCTTCTCTCAGCCGAGACAGTCCCGATGATATCTTCTCCTCGTCGCCTTTCGACAGCGGCCTGATCCCGACATCAACAACTGGAGACGGATACTCGATTTTCGGCAGCGCGAAGAGGTCGCCCTTGCTCGTCAGCACATCACCCGTATGTGTCTGGCGCAGTTTCACCAGCGCGCCCATGTCGCCTGCCACGACAGTGGGGATTTCCTTTCGCTCTTTGCCGTTCATCACATAAATCTGCCCGATCTTCTCCGACGACTCTGATGCCGTGTTGTACAGCTCATCGCCGTGGCTGATCTTGCCGGAAAACGCCCGTATCAGAGAGAGTTCACCGACGTGAGGTTCAGATACTGTCTTGAAAACATACGCCGTCGGAACACCGGCAGGGTCTATCTTGCGGATCTTCTTCTCCGTGGTCCCGGGCATGACACCCACAATCTCTCCCCTGTCGGCCGGGGTCGGAAAATACGCAGCCGCAAAGTCGAGGAATGTCGAAACGCCGGAAGCCGTTATCGGAGCGCAGAAGAATACCGGATACAGCGCATGCTTCTGAATGCCGGTACGAAGACCGTGCGTTATTTCGTCAGGAGTCAGTTCCCCGCTCTCGAAGAACTTCTCGAGGAGCTTGTCATCGGCTTCGGCAATCGATTCCACGAGTTTCTCACGAGCCGCCTGTGCCTCATCTTTCATATCAACAGGGACTTCTTCTTCAGTGGCCTTGCCATTTGCATCGAAAGTATAAGCCTTCATTTTCAGCAGGTCGACCACGCCCTTGAATGTCAACGCCTCGCCGATAGGTATCTGCACGGGTGCAGCTTTCAGTCCATAGATATGCTGCAGCTTCTCAAGAACGGGCCGATACTCGACATGCTCCTTGTCCAGCTTGGTGATAACGAACGTCCGCGGAAGACCATACTTCTCGCAGTAACGGAAGGATTGATCCGTGACTACTTCCACTCCAGCCGTGGCGCTCACTACAATCACGCCAATGTCGACGGCTTGAAGAGCGGCAACGGTCTCGCCTATTAAGTCCGGGAAACCGGGGAGATCTATTAGATTGAATTTCGTGCCTTTGTGGTCTGCATGCAGCAGGGTGGCGGAAATCGATATCCTTCGCGCAATTTCCTCGTCGGCGAAATCGGAAACCGTTGTGCCTTCGTCGACTTTGCCGAATCGGCTCGATGTCCCGGTTACATGAAGAATAGCTTCGGCAAATGTGGTCTTGCCGCAACTGTTGTGTCCGCACAGCGCGAGGTTCCGAATTTGTTCAGTCTTGTATTCTTTCACCCTTTCTGCTCCTATTAGGCAAAGGTTCACCGCATAAACCCCGTAATATATCTCCTCGCACTGTGATGTCAACTGCAAATGCGGGCTGGCTTGGGAGACGGAACATAGAAGGTACCCGTTCTCTCATGCCATTGTCCTGGTCAGACTCGAAGTCGCAGCCGACTTGAATTGGTCGTCCTGCAGCCATTCAATAGTCGCACCCGCGACTCTTGGTCACTAACAAGAGCTGACACCCACCGGAGTTAGATTGTTGGCGCTGAAGCACGGTGGGACACGAAATGACTTGACACGAATCTTGTGGTTGGTGTACGTCCTCGTGCGCCAACTGATCTTCGTGGCAGACGGGACGTCCACCGCGCACAATACCGATTGCTCAATCCCTGAACACTCCGCAGCCTGCACTAAAGAACGGCCTCTTTCACAGCCGATCCAAGAATAGAGGGTCGTATGCTTATCAATTCGCTGCAAGGGATGAGTCACTACGCTGAACTGCTCGACGAGCATGCGCGAAAGCTTCAGGATGCCGAAAATGCAGATATTACCGAGGCAGCCGTCGGCATGATCGTCGCGCATCGTGGATTTGAAGCCAATGTGGGCGCCCTTCGCGTCTCCCTCGACATGCAGAAATCGATAATCGACATTCTGGCCTAATCCGAACTACGAATCGTCGAAAGCGCAAGGCTTTCGACCTACGAACCGCCGCGTCTCATTGCAACGTGTCTTCTATATTCTTCGAGCGGGATTTCTTCTGTGTGACCCGTGAAGACTTGGATGCGGATACATTTGGTAACGTCGCCGAGAACGGTGCGGCCGTACACATAGCGCTGCCCTTCTCTCACTGACGTCGGGAAGAAAACCGTCCCGTCAACAGCAATGCATGAGTCGGGCACAGCGACCTCCTCGTCGCCATCAGCCGCATAAAACAACGTCGCGCCCGGCGAAATGCTGAAGCGTAGCGCCATCGTCAGCCCGCCTTCAAGCTGGGCGGTACGATACCCGGTTGTGAACACCGGATTGATTTGTGCGAATACCACTGCAGGACGCAATCTATCGGTCGAAGACGCTGAGTTCCGAAGCGCCGGATCGAAACTCCGCAGCTGCGGCAAATTTCGGAGGTCGCCGTGAATCCGGTCCAGATCGTCGGTCATCGCCACAGTAAATTCGCAGTAGATAGTATCGGCGCCCACAGACATGTAAAGGCTGTTCTCGGCAAGCCGGTACTTTTCGAGGACCCGAGCGATTCGATCGACGTCCTCGGGCTCCGTATTGAAGAACGTGTATTCGCACTTGATGGCCGTTAGCGAGCCCCTGTCGAACTCCCGCTGCAGAGAGCAGGACGCCGCAATCCCACAGAGCACAACGCACACGCAGAGAATCAGCAGCAAGCGAGGACGCATCAAGAGGCTAATCATGCAGAAACGCTACCGGGGACACAGGCGGCTGTCAACATAAACATAGCATCGCACGGACTTGCGTCCGCGCCTGTAGATGTCATTGCTTGAGATCGATGACCGTCGCTCCCCATGAGCCGCCACTGCTACCTTCGTGCCAGAAGGATTCGACGAGTGGGTGCTTCTCAAGCGCCGAACGCACTATCTCCCTCAGAATGCCTTTTCCCTTACCGTGCACGATCCGAAGGTGCACAATTCCGCGACTGTGACATGCTTCGACATAATCGGACACAAGGTCTCTCACTTCCGACGGCTGAAACGTGTGCAAATCGAGAGTCCCGTCGATCGGGAGCTCTATCGCGTCACCGCTTTCAGCGATTCCATCTTCGACATCGTCATCCATTGCGCGTCCACATGACGTCAGTTGATCGATGCGACCGCTACAACGGCCGCAAACACGTTGCGGCATCCGGCTTGTCGTAATGCGGCAGCTGCCTCGTTCAGCGTGGAACCTGTTGTCGTCACATCATCCACGAGCAATATCCGTCTATCGGCCAATTCCCTGCGACCGGTTGGTGCAAACGCACCTCTCATGTTGGCCTCCCGCTCCTTCGCCGAGAGTCGAGTTTGATCCTTGGTTCGCTTGACTCTCCGCAAGACCTTGTTGGAAACCTCTGTGTCGAGCAAGGCGCCGAGATGCTCGGCGATCAGCTCGCTCTGGTTGAATCCTCGTTGCAGATGTCTTGACCAGTGGAGAGGAATCGGAACTAACAAGTCGACAGCGGGTAGTCTCTGCGTCTCTCTGATTCGCGAGGCAAGAATCTCCGCTGCGGTCTTCGACAACGGAAGCAACCCGTGATACTTGATTGCGTGTATCACCGCCCTGTAGAATCCATCGAACATCCCGCACGTCCAAAGAACGGAGACTGCAGCGCCGTCGTTGCATGCGCAGCCCATGCGCGGAACGGTGATCTGATTCCTGCAGCGGATACAGAGAGGGAATGAGATATCCTGAGCATTATCTCTGCAACGCTGACAGAAGTAGACCTTGTCTTGTTCAAGGCGTTCCTCGCATACAATGCACTCCGGAGAATAGACGAAGCGTACGATGTCGGAAGTCAGAATTCTTGCGTATCTGGAAATTACATAGCCGGCATTGCGAATTGCGCCGCCCCTGTGCTCGACACTCTCGCCGATGATCTCAGACATATAGAGAAAGACTCAGCGGGGTCCGCGGACCACACTTACAGATTCCCCGACTCGGGCGACTTCCCCGATTCAGCTTCTTCAAGCAGAAACTGTCTGACTTTGTCGGCCATCTCGCCGTCCGGTTCAAGCTCAAGATACTTCCCCCAACTCCAGGACATCAGCGAATCTTCCCCAATGGCTCCGTAGGCTATTCCGAGATTGAAATAGGCAGTCGCATGATCCGGTTCTGCTGAAATCGCTCGTCTGAAGTCAGCGATTGCGCTATCGTAAGCGCCCAGCGCGTAGAAACAGGAACCCCTGTCTATCCGCACGTTTGTCAGAGAAGAATCCACCATCAGAGCGCCCGTATAATGCGCTGCTGCTTGTTCAAATCGCCCTTGATCCATCAGATGATTGCCGGTGTCGATAAGCTGCTGAACATTCATCCCGCTGGCGGATTCCTCTGCTTTCTTCACCGCAGCTCCGCTGTCGGAGCCGCCCGCGCCCGCGAAATGCACTGCCGAATAAGTGACGGCTACCGCCAGAAGTATCCCACCTATTATCTTCAAATCGTTCATTCGATTGACAGCCTGCGTCATCCAATACCTCGTTCTGTTTCAGTGGCGCCTCGAAGTTAGTTCCGTCAGCGTGGATCATTCATCTGCGCCACCCTGAGAGCGCCATACGGAGACCACGCCTTTCGTTCGCCTCATCTTGTCAAGTACCCTTTGTAGGTGACTCAGGTTCCTGATCTCAATGACAAGTCTGCCCTGCGCAGTGCCCTCCATCGACTTTACTTCGGCATCGCGTATGTTTACGTCCTCACTCGAAAGCGAGTCAAGGATGTCTCGTAACGTGTTCTTCTTGTCCTCGATGACCATATCAATCCGCACAAGATATGTTTCATCCTTGCCCGCATCCCATTCCACATCGACAAGTCTCTCAATATCGCTGGTCATCCGCATTGCAACCTGACAGTCGGCCCGGTGTATGGATATTCCTCTCCCTCTTGTAATAAAGCCGACTATCTTCTCCCCCGGCACGGGCTGGCAGCATTTGGCGAAGCGAAACATCATGTTATCCATCCCCTGGACTCGTACCCCCTTGGAACCGCGCGCTCTGTCCAGGAACTTCTTGATAAGCGAATCGCGTGGCGCTTCATCCTCAGTCGGGAAGAGCCGAGACATAACATGCGAGACGGAGACATCGCCGAGCCCCACGGCGGCAAGAAGCCCATCGACTGAGCTGTAAGAGAGAGATTGCGAGCAGTCTGTCATTTCGGACTCCGACGGAAACTTGAGCTTTCGCTTTCTGAGCGCCTTCTCGATCAATTCTCTGCCAAGCGCAACCGACTGTTCGAATCCCTTCTGCTTGAGATACCTTCTGATCTTGGAGCGAGCCTTCGGAGTGGTGACATAGCCAAGCCAGTCCTGACTCGGTTCCTGATTCGGTGATGTGTGTATTTCGACTTCGTCGCCGCTGATGAGTCTGGTAGAAAGGGGAACGAGCTTGCCATTGACCTTCGCGCCAGAGCATTTTAGCCCGATACTCGTGTGAACCGAGAACGCGAAATCCAATGGCGTGGAGTTTGCAGGAAGGTGCTTCAGCTCGCCCTGAGGCGTGAACACGAAGACCTCGTCGTGGAAGAGATCGATCTTGAGATACTCCAGAAACTCGGCTGGGCTGGTCATGTCCTTCTGCCAATCGAGCACTTCTCGCAGCCAGTTGAATTGTTTGTCAGACGGATCGACTTCCTTCTTGCCTTCCTTGTAAAGCCAGTGCGACGCAATTCCGTATTCGGCTCGATAGTGCATCTGGCGCGTTCGTATCTGGATTTCGACCAGTCTTCCTTGTGGCCCGATGACGTTCGTGTGCAACGACTGGTACCCATTGGCCTTTGGGTTCGCTACGTAGTCGTCGAAGCCTACGCCGGCCGGCTTGAACTGCTGGTGCACATGGCCGAGGGCAAGGTAGCATTCCTCGACAGTGTCGACGATTATCCGAATCGCGAAAAGATCGTAGATCTCTTCAAATGCTCGTCCTTTAGCTTCCATCTTTCGAGATATAGAGTCTATTGATTTCGCCCTGCCGTACACAGACGCTTTGACCCCAGCCTTCTCGAATGCAAGCTGCAGCGGCTTGACGATTTGAGCGATAAAGGTCTCCCTCTCACCCACCGACCCGCTGATTTTGCTCACAATGTATTCGTATCGCTCCGGCTGCAGATACTTTAGAGCCAAGTCCTCAAGCTCCCACTTGATCTTGGCCATTCCGAACCGGTTCGCAAGCGGGGCGTAAACCTCGTACGTTTCCTCCGCTATTCTGATCTGCCTGTCTCTTGGGAGATGATCGAGCGTGCGCATGTTGTGCAAGCGATCGGCGAGTTTGATCAGGATGACGCGGATATCATGCGCCATCGAAAGCAACATCTTTCGGAAATTCTCCGCTTGAGACTCGACAACGGATTGTGCGTGATACTCCGAAATTCGCGTGACCCCATCTACCAGATCGGC
>JAGVNY010000186.1 GCA_020053015.1 Candidatus Zixiibacteriota bacterium
ATAGGTGACTTCTGAGATCCGACCAACACCCGTCGCCGTAAGGCGACGAAAGGAAGGAAAATGCCCCTTGACACCGGCCTTCTCATAGGTGACCTACAAGACTACAAGACTTGACCCACAAACTCAAAGGCCTCTCGACACGATCGAATCTGCCATCATGATGGCGAAGAGCAGAAAGAGGTAAGAGAGCGAGAAACGAAAAACACGCCACGAAGAGTCTCGTGAGAATGATCGCGCTGCCTGCGATGTCTTCCAGATGAACATTGCTCCAAGCGCTACGGCAGGCGCCAAGTATATTGCCTGAGCGCCAGTCAGCGCCGGAAGGACGCTTGCCACCGCAAGCGCGATCGAATAGACGAGCATTTGGCGCAGAGTCGAATCGACTCCCTTCACGACCGGAAGCATCGGAAGACCGGATTTCTCATAATCTTCCCTGAAACTCAATGCCAGCGCCCAGAAGTGTGGCGGTGTCCAGAGAAACACAATCAGCGCCATCAGAAGTGGCGTCGCGGCTACTGATCCCGATACCGCTGCCCATGCAATCACGGGAGCCATCGCACCTGCAGCGCCACCGATCACTATGTTGAGATGAGTTTTCGGTTTCAGCAGCAGCGTGTATATGAAGCTGTAGAATATGATTGTTGCTAACGACAACACTCCGGCGAGCAGATTGAATGCAAGGGTGAAGAGTGCGACTCCCGCCAAACCTATTGCAATCGCGAAGAGTAGAGCATGAGCCGGCCTGAGTCTGCCATCGGGAAGAGGACGCTTGCGGCTTGTGCGAGTCATCCGACTGTCGACGTCAACCTCGAAATACTGATTGAAGGCATTGGCCGAGCCGCCGGTCAAATAAAGCCCCAGAACCACAAGCAGCATCGACGCCGGATCAGAGAGTCGGCTACCCTCTACCACGATAGCTGCAATCCCTGTAAACAGCACGAGCGTCATCACCCTCGGTTTGGTCAAAAGCACGAAGTCGACCAGCCGCCTGCGTAGCGAGAAATCTCGCTCCATCTCGACCGATTCCGCTCCTGCCCGAATCTTGATGCTCACTT
Source organism: Candidatus Zixiibacteriota bacterium (assembly GCA_020053015.1). GTDB lineage: Bacteria > Zixibacteria > MSB-5A5 > JAABVY01 > JAHJOQ01 > JAGVNY01. The sequence continues at coordinate 1,056 of JAGVNY010000186.1, forward strand.
CCTCAGACCGCCTTGCCTATTAGAGTGTTCGGAGTAGCCTCGTGAATCTTCACGCTGACAAACTCCCCCGGCTTTGCGCCGTTGTCCGGGAAAACAACGATTCGATTGGCGTCGTTCCGCCCAAATATCTGATTCGGCTTCTTCGCTTTGCCTTCGACAAGCGCATCAAAAACGCGTCCCACGCATTGGCTGTTGCGCTTGAACGAAATCTTTCGCTGAAGCTCCACAAGGCGAGTGATTCTTGATGTCTTCGCTTCGTCGCTGACGTCATCCGGGTATTTGCGTTCAGCCAGCGTTCCCTTCCGCTCGGAGTACTTGAACATGAACGCAGAATCGAATTCGACCTCTCTGACCACGCTCAATGTGTCCTGAAACTCCTCTTCGGTCTCGGTCGGGAATCCCACTATGATGTCGGTGGAAAGCGCGAGCTCGGGAATCTCGCTTCGAAGATGTTGTGCAAGCGCGCAGTACTCGCGCTGAGTGTAGGTTCTCCGCATCTTGTCGAGAATTCGGTCATTGCCGGCTTGCAGAGGAAGATGAATGTGTGAGCAGACTTTCGGATTGTCGCGAACCACGTCAACCAATCTCTTGGGAAAATCCTTTGGATGAGGAGACGTGAATCTGATCCGCCTGATTCCGTCCACTCTGCTCACTGACTGGACCAGCTCTGCGAAATCGCAGTCGTCGTGGCAGTACGAGTTGACGTTTTGTCCCAGCAATGTGACCTGCTTGAATCCCATAGATGCCAGCCGCTGGGCTTCCTCGACTACGCCTTCCGGATCGCGGCTTCGTTCTCTCCCGCGTGTCGACGGCACCACGCAGAACGAGCAGACGTTGTCGCAGCCGCGCATCACGACGATAAATGCGTTTGCGCCTTCGTCCTTTGTCGGGAACACATCGCTATAGGTTTCGACTCGTGAGAGTAAAACATCTGCGAGCTTACCGCCGCCGATTGCTTTGGAGATGAGATCCGGCAGATTTCTGTAGGAGTCCGGACCGGCAATGACGTCGACACCGATTTTCTCTTCCAGCAGCTCTGTCTTCAGATTCTGCGCCATGCAACCGATCACTCCGAGGATCACTGTCGGTCTACGGATCTTCAGTTCTTTGAGGATTGATAGCCGCTGGAGCACCCGCCTGTGAGCATTCTCGCGAACCGAACATGTATTCAAGAGGACTACCGAGGCGCTCTCTACGTCGTCCACGATTTCGAAGCTGTTCTGCGCCAGAATCGTCTTGACGATCTCAGTGTCGTATTCATTCATCTGGCAGCCGTATGTCTCCACGTATACGGATTTCATACAAGCTCCCCTCTCAGCATATCTCCCTCGATGGACTTGAGCCGAACTGGACGAATCTGGTTGCTCAGGTCTCCGTCGCTTGACGCGACTACCCGCATATAGTTGCCCGTTAGCCCGTCCCATCGGCCTGCTTCGCACGTCTCGAACAAGACCTCCGCGACCCCTCCGAGATGATCTTCATAGAAAGCTCGTCGCTTGCGCTTGCTCATTTCGGTCAAAATCGCACTGCGAATCTTCCTGGTTTTGGAATCGACTTTAGCGGTCATGCGAGAGGAGGGTGTTCCGGTTCTGTCAGAGTATGAGAAGACATGGAAATACTCCACCGGGAGGTCTGCAAGCATCGTCTTGGTGCTCCTGAATTCGGCGTCTCCTTCGCCCGGAAACCCGACCATGACGTCCGTTCCGATTCCCACGCCAGGCACTGTCGCCGTCACTCGCTCGACAAACTCGGCAAAGACCCTCGCGTCGTGCTTACGGCCCATAGCCTGTAGTATTCCGTCGTTGCCACTCTGCAACGGAACATGCAAATAATTACAGAGCTTGACCGAACCGGCCATATGCTCGACAAGGCTCCAGTCAATGGTGGAAAGCTCGATTGAACTGATGCGAATCCTCTCCAGACCGCTGATCTTCTCCATTTCCCTTACTACATCCAGAATCGTCTTCCCGCCGGAGTTGTAAACCCCGATGTTCACTCCCGTCAGCACGATCTCCTTGAATCCGTTATCGGCCAGCGTGCTTGCTTCTGCAATCACATCACCAAAGACTCTGCTGCGGGACCGCCCTCTCGCCCGTGGAATGATGCAGAAAGAGCAAGCGAAGTCGCATCCGTCCTGCAGCTTGAGATTAGCTCGGGTGTGGCTGTCGTACAACCCGACAGACTCGATCACAAAGTCATCCCGAGGAATGAGACTTGGCGCCATAACAACGGGCTCGGAGTTCTTCGAGAGACCGTTGAGGTATTCTGTGACCTTGAGTTTGCTCCCATTACCTACGATCAGATCGACACCATCGATCTGCGCAACAGTCTGCGAGGCCATCTGTGCGTAGCATCCGACCACCGCCACGAATCCAGACGGATTCTGCTTTATCGCCTGACGCACCGCGTGCCTGCACTTGGAATCAGCCTGCTCGGTCACTGTGCACGTGTTGATCACGCTCAGATCTGCCGGTTCACCCCAATCGACAATCGCGAAGCCGCGCTCAACAAGTGTCTTCGCGATGATAGCTGTCTCGGCTTGATTCAGCCGACAGCCGAGTGTGTGGAGTGAGGCTCTTGGCATTGGCACCCTAACTCAATACGTGAGACAATCTAAGCACAATTGACGACAACATCAAACACGGCAACCAGGTTTGCTGCTTCCCGGACAATCTCAATTACTTTTCACATTGGTTTTGAGGACAGTACCCCACGGTCGTGAGAATGACTAATATGAGTCGGATCTCTACTTCACGATCCCGCGCTCAGACGCTCTGACAAAATCGACGATCTCGGAAATCTCCGGAGAGATCGCCATCTCGTCAGCAATACGCTTGAGCGCTTGGGTTGTATTCAACCCGCTGAAAAAGATAATCTTGTAAGCTTGCCTGATCGCTCTGATCGTGTCTTCGGAGAAGCCTCTGCGATGTAAGCCGATCTGGTTGATCCCCACAACTCTCAGCGGATAGCCGCCGAAGAGACCGAAGGGACAGAGATCCTGCATGGCTCTGAATCCGCCGCCAATCATGATGTGTCTGCCAATCCGGACGAACTGGTGCACAGGTACCATTCCCCCGATGATGGCCCAGTCGCCAATGGAGACGTGTCCACCCATGTTAGCGGCATTCGCGACAATCACCCGGTCACCCACCTTGCAGTCATGTGCGACGTGAACGTAAGCCATTAGCAGGCAGTCCGAACCGACCACGGTTCTGCGGCTGTATTTGGTGGCGCGATTCACGGTAACATACTCCCGGATAACCGTATTGTCGCCGATTTCTGCGGTTGATTCCTCTCCACCGAACTTCAGATCTTGGGGGAATGTCCCAACTACCGCGCCGTGGTGGATCTTGACGTTTTTGCCGATTCTCGCGCCGGAAGCGATAAGGCAGTGGGATCCAATGGTCGATCCGTTATCAACGGTGACGTTTGACTCGATAATTGCATATGGCCCGACCGTCACGCCTTCGCCAAGCTCAGCGCCTGACTGGATGATCGCAGATGGATGTATCTCCCTGCCCATGGTTCAGCTCTTGTTTCTGTCAACGATTGCCGCCATCATAGTAGCCTCTGCGGCAAGCTTGCCATCCACGTACGCCTTGCCGGCGAGTTTGCACATATTCCGTTTGACCTGCATTAGCTCCACTTCAAGAGTGAGCTGGTCTCCCGGCGTGACCGGCTTTCGGAAACGGACATCATCCATTCCCATGAAATAGACGAGCTTCTCCCTTGGGTTGCCGAGAGCGTTTAGGAGAAGAAACCCACCCGCCTGTGCAAGCGCCTCGACTATGAGCACTCCCGGCATAATCGGATGACCGGGGAAATGACCCTGGAAGAATGGTTCATTAATAGTGACGTTCTTGATGGCAGTGACTTTCTTCTCCGGATCGATGTCGATTATTCTGTCAATCAGAAGGAACGGATATCGATGTGGAATGATTTCAAGAATCGAGTTGATATCCAGTACGAAGCCTTCACGCTTGCCGTTCTTGCTGTACCGCTTCGAGAATAGCTGCTTCTGGTAGAGGCCGCGTATCTTCTTCGCTACCGCCACATTTGCCGCATGCCCCGACCGTGCAGCAAGGAAATGGCCCTTCACCGGCACCCCGATCAGCGTCAAATCTCCCAACAGATCGACCGCCTTGTGTCGTACAGGCTCGTTATGGAAGCGAAGTTGCATGTCTCCGATAAAACCCTGGGTTTTGGGTCGGAGTTGCTCGGTCAAATGGAACATTTCCCTGAGCTTCGCTATTTCCGCCTCGTCAAATGGCTTGTCGATAATCACAATCGCGGCGTCGAGAGCCCCTCCCTTGATTATCCCCTGCTTCTTCATTTCCTCGACTTCGGATAGGAAGCAGAATGTGCGGGCGGGAGCAAACTCCTCAACGAACTCATCTTTGAGAGATACAAGCGATGTATACTGTGTGCCGAGAGCAGGGTTAGCATAGTCGATCAGAAACGTGATTCGAAACTCGTCCGAAGGCGTCACAACAATGTCCACTTTTCTGTCAGGTTCTGAGAATGCAAACGGTTCTTCAATGATAAGAAACTTCCTGTCAGCATCCTGATCTTCGAGACCAGATTCCAGGAGCTTGTCGACATACGGCCTGACAGATCCATCAACGACCGGCGGCTCCACATTGTCCAATTCGCATACGACGTTGTCGATCTCGAGCCCCGCTATCGCAGCCAGAACGTGTTCAACGGTATAGACTTTGGCCGGTCCGATCGCAAGCGTGGTTCCCCGATTCAACTCGGCCACATGATCGACAAGTGCTGGAATCTCGGGTCTTCCCGGCAGATCGGCCCGTACGAATCTGATGCCTGAGTCTACGGGCGCGGGCCTGAAAACGATAGACGACCTGCACCCCGTGTGCAGGCCTATCCCTTCAACGGAGACGTCATTTCTTATTGTTCTTTGTTTGTCGTGCATATCGGTTAGGGCAGATTATAACACAGCAGGTCTCCTTTGTAAACCCATTTCTATTCATGTTGCAGCAGCTATGCGCGCGTTGTGAGCTGCCTCCGCGCAACGTCTTCGTTTGAGCCAACCAGGATGACATTCATGTACGATCTGCAGCAGAATCAATTTGGAAATCGAGCAGATTCTTTTATCTTTGCACGTTCAACTTGTGGAGGTTGCAATGTCACTCGTAATTGGTAACGACAAGCTTACGATAGAGGGTGTGTCAAGGGTTGCGCGAAACAGAGAGAAGGTCGAGCTATCTGAGACTGCACTGAATCGTATCAAGCACTGCAGGGAATTTGTCGAGAAGAAGATCGCGGAACACGCAATCATGTACGGTATCACGACGGGAATCGGCGAACTGTCTGAGGTCTTTCTTCCGCCAGAGCAACTCAAAGCGTTTCAGAAGTACATCGTATACAGCCATGCTGCCGGTTACGGCGATCCAATAGCTGAGGATGACGTGCGCGCGAGTATTCTCTCGCGAATCAACGTGCTTTCGCAGGGACACTCTGGCTGTCGTCCGATCATCGTCGAGACCATGCGCGAGCTTCTCAACAGAGGCGTGACACCGGTGATGTGCCAGCGCGGTTCTGTAGGCGCTTGCGGAGATCTCGCACCGATGTCGCAAATGGCGCTGGTCTTGATCGGCGAGGGTGAAGCATTCTACCAGGGTGAGAGACTCCCGTCGGCAGAGGCTCTGAGAAGAGCAGGCATTCAGCCCGTTGTTTTCGAGGCGCGCGATGGTCTTGCCTCGATTAACGGCTCGAATGTAATAACCGGCATGGCCTCCCTGCAGTTGATCGATGCACAGACTTTCACTAAGACAGCCGAAATCGCCGCCGCCATGACTCTCGAAGCGCTAAAGGCGAACATGCTCGCATACGACGAGCGCCTGCACAAAGTCAGAGGGTTCAGAGGTGCCATCGAATGTGCTGCAAACATCAGAACGTTGACCGCAGACAGCGAGATTCTTGCGCAGAAGGGCAAGAAGGTTCAGGATGCATACTCGATGCGCAGCACCCCGCAGGTGATAGGGTCGGCAAAAGACACGTATCGATTCTGCCGGGAAATGATTGAGACCGAGCTAAACGGCGTTGGCGACAACCCGATCTTCTTCCCCGATGAGGATGGCGGCACGGTGCTAACAGGCGCGAATTTCCAGGGGACACCGATTGCATTTCCCCTCGAGTTCGTTGGCACAGCAGTCACGACGGTTGCCGTAATGTCCGAACGGCGGACCAATCGCGTGCTCAACAAGAACCTGTCAGTCGGACTGCCAGCGTTTCTTACCGAGGGAGCGGGTATGTTCTCCGGAATGATGCTATCCCAATACACGCAGGGCGCGCTGATCTGCGAGAATCGCATTCTCTCACACCCGGCTGCTACTGGATCGATACCAGCTGCAGCAGATCAGGAAGACTTCGTTTCGATGGGCATGACAACGGCGATCAAGACGAGGCAGATTATCAGCAATGCATGCGCGGTAGTCGGGATCGAGCTTCTTTGCGACGCTCAAGCGGCCGATTTTCGCAAGCCGCTCAAGCTCGGCAAAGGCTCCACTGCTGTTTACGACTTGATCCGCAGCCATATCAAATATATGAAGGAAGACCGCCCGCTTTACGACGACATCAACAAGATGGCGGAGCTCGTGCGCACTGGCAAAATCCTCGACGCGGCGGAAACTGCAGTGGGTAAGCTCCTGTAGTAAACGCAGTGTAAGCACGGGGGGAATGGCCTCGTGAACAGCCTTTCGGAATCCTCAGATCAGCGCCGTAAGAAGACGGCGCTGATTCTCAACTCCAGACAAACCAAGCAGCCGATCGGCGCAGATCCCTGGGTTAGAAACACTGTGGCTGCAGTGGAACACGCGATCCAATCCGAGTTCACGATTCTAACCAGCGTCGGCATGAATACATACGAGCTCGTGCTCTATCTTGCTTCGCGGTCAGGCGCAAGAATGATTGTTCTTCTGCCGCCTGCCTCCGTCAGCGACAACGTAACTGCCGCCGAGATCATTCGCGACTTTCACCTCGATCCGCGCAGATGCAGCTTCGTGCCGATAACTGACGCCGGCAAACGCCCGAAGGACTGGTGGATTGAGCGAGATTCGATAGCGATTCGAGCTGCAGACATCATTCTGCCTGTTTCCGTCAATCCGGACGGCACGCTTGCACGACTGATTCGATTGCACAAGAAAGCTGAGGCCGCTGTTGATGAGTCATTCTCATCGCCGTACGACTTGCATCGCCGAGGGACATATTTGCCCATCGACCCCTCAACGATCTCGCCAATCGACGGCAAGACATGGAATAGCCTCACGCACTGGACCCGAAGTCTCAGTGGACCGTGGCCAGACGAGACCAAGTACGATTTCTATAGATCAGTCGCTGAGTCTGACGAGGTCTACTCACACTCCGCACTCGCTACGCTTGAGAACATCCTGAGGTCCGGCGTGCTCTGCGGTTCGGCTCAGAAGATTCGCGGCGAATTCAAGGTCGTCCCTTTTACCGATCTGTCTCCTTGCGAAGCGGTCAAGCTGATGCGGTGGCGCGCTCGGTTCGTGAGATGGAACTTCGAGCCGTACGGAATAGCAGTAGACAGAGACTGCGCGCGATCAATCGGAATTCGTCCGGTGATTTACGCTAGACCTGCCGATCATGCGAATCTCCCCGATGAAGATAAGCCCTACTTCCAGAACATGGGCGAGAGAGGCGGCGACTGGAAGCCTGAACGAGAATGGCGCTACCACGGAGACGTTAGACTCTCTGCGATACCGGCGTCCAAGATGAAGATCATCGTAAGACGACCATCAGAAATCGACCAGATTCAACACCTGACGTCATCCGAGGTAATCTCACTGACCACTGAGCCGTGAAACTCGCATAGCTCCCGTATGCCTGCTCCAAAATAGGGCTTGCATTATCAACGGTATTATCGATATTAGCAGTAAGAAGACGCTTCACCGCCAGAGAGACCACGGGGTAATGCGATGGTCCGTAACGAGTCTTCTGCGCGACGGCCGCAGGCTGTTGCTGCCTTTGGAGCAGTGACAGTGTTGGCTGTTGGGCTGTTCGTCCTGACATGCTCTGACAAAGTCACGCAACCCAAGAAACAGCCTCCCCAAGTCACCGCCATCTCTGAACTTCAGCGGCATTACGGCGAGCTGCTTGTCGGCATGATAGCCGTGCTTGACTCGACGACTGCGAATGACTCCGTGGCGAAGCTCTTGCTCACTAATCAGGAGCTCGTCGAGAGCGCGGTCACTAACAGCCAGGGAATCGCGATCAAGTATCGTGACGGCCAGCGCGGCGGAATCATGATCGATCCCGAAGACATGGCTGGTAGCGCTCCTGATGCGGCCGCACGATTCCATAAGGCACAGATCGCTCTTGACACAGTGTACGTCCCGAGATCTCACCACTCGATCTTCCTCTGCCCGATATTCTCCGAACGACGAGCATATGCGGAGCAGATCATTCAATCTGCGAACGAGAGTCTGCCGAAAACAGGTTTCGAGCCATTCGAAGTCTTAGCGGACGACATCTGCGGGATCGACAAGTTCAAAGATGTCGACGACTGCGGGATTGTTCACATCTACTCGCACAGCTTCGCATGGCCTCGCAAGGATTCGATCGAGGAGGTCTACCTGATGACCGGCGACACGCTAACCGAGGACTTGAGTGCGAAGTACTCGACTGACATGGCGGCGGGCAAGGTTGCTTCGATATATGTTCCGGGTAAGGGCAACGTGCTGTTCATCGATCATCAGTTCTTCACAAGCCACAACCATTTCGGCGGCAATTTGACGGTTGTCTATCTCGGGTTCGGTTACAGTTTCGCCAGCAAATGGTACCAACAGGTTAGGTACATCTCCAATGCCGGCGTCTGCATAGGATACGACTGGAGAGTATTCGCGGACAAGAACGCCGACTGGGCGAGTGAATTCTATCGGGTCATGTGTGACACATCCGAGGCCAGGCAAGCAACGATCGCGGGCTGGTATGACCAGATAGTCACATCGTACACCGACACGCTTGAGACGACCCCTCCCCTGCCGCGCACGACCGAAATCAGATTCCACGGGATGTCAGAGATATTGATGTGGAGGTCGCTCAGGATTCTGTCAGTCAGTCCCACAACCGGTCTCCCAGGAACCAAGGTTTCAATTCGTGGAATAGGATTCGGAAACAGCCGCAGCCTCGGCCGACTCACATTCTGCGGGTTCGAGCCCACGATACAGTCGTGGACCGACACCCTGATTGTGGCTTCCGTGCCACAAAATGCCTCGGCGGGGGTGATACAGGTCACGGTAGGAACAATATCGAGCAACACAATGCCGTTCTGGGTGGTATCGCTTGACGGTGTGTATCCGAGTCGTGCAGTTTACGGTGACACGATCTCTCTCAGCGGCAGGGGATTCGGCGCTGAACGTGGCGACGGGACAGTGATCGTTGGCGACAAAGCTGCAACGGTCTTGAGTTGGAGCGACACGGAGATATCAGCCATCGTTCCGGACGGGGCGACAAGCGGCGGAGTATTTATCGGCAAGAACGGACTGGCAACCAACGCGGTTTCAATCTCCGTGTTTGGTATTACGGGTGTGGTCCCGAGCAGAGTCTCACGTGGAAGCGTGATCGACGTTCACACTGCCGGATTCGTCTGTCGGTCGTATCACTGGGGGGTCTATTTCGACACAATCCAAGCCGCGCAAACATACGGCTGGTTGAATGATGTCATTCGAGTGGAAGTGCCCGCTTCGGTACCGTCGACCTGTACGTTATTCGTGACTTGCGATCAGCTCAGATCCAAGGGCTATCCGTTGTTTGTCACCGGCGTGACCGGCATCAACTCCAACTGGGGAGGACCCGGGTCTGAGGTCAGAATATACGGATCAGGTTTTGGAAGCGAGCCAGCGTCAGTCATCTTCGCCCCAGAATCGGAATCGGAGGTCAGTCTGTGGACCGACGACAGCATCGTGGCAGTAGTACCGGAGTCAGCGGTGAGTGGCGCAATCAAGATCGTGTATGATGACGCAACATTCCAGACTCCTATCTTCAAAGTCATGCATATTGATCGTCTTGAACCGACATTTGGTTTGCCGGGACATACCGTCGTAATTCGCGGCTCGAACTTCCTCGACTATCGCATCACTGACAGCGTGACATTCGGAGATTACAGCGCTAAGCTTGTCTACTGGTCAGACACGATGACCACGGTGACAGTGCCCGCAATCGAACAGTCAGAAGATGTCACTTTGCACGTGAAGGGTGCACGCAGCAACAGCGTGAGCTTCCTTCTGCTTGGAGCAGACAGAATCCAGCCAAACTGGGGGCCAGTTGGAACGGAGATCAGCATTTTCGGGCACGGCTTTGTTGGCGCACCTGTCAGTACGTTCCTCACCGGACAGAGCGCTGCCGTTTCGCACAGCGTGGTATCAGACACCCTTATCACGTTGATAGTCCCGAATTGGGCGAAGTCCGGGCCGGTGCAGCTCAAGTACGGCCAGATGCCCGTCGCTGCGTTATTCTTCGAAGTCTTCAGAATCGACAGTTTGGCGCCGCTGTCCGGCGTAGCCGGTGATGTGGTCAGGATTTACGGATCGGGTTTCGGAGAACCCTCGGCTGAAGACTATGTGCGGATCGGCGATGTAACACTCCCATACTCGTACTGGTCGAATACTCTGATAACCGCAACCGTTCCAGAGATGGTAGTCTCGGGCTCGCTTACTGTAACCGTCGACGGGCTTGCGAGCAATGCGATCATGTTCACAATACTCAGGGGACCGGTCCTGACGGGTATTAATCCAGCCTTTGGCACATACGGCATGGAAACAACACTCTCAGGCCAGCGCTTCGGAACATCCCAGGGTAGCTCGAAAGTCTACTTCGGCAACAAGGCCGCATCGGTAGTCTCCTGGTCGGATCAAACCATCGTGGCGAAGTTCCCCGAAGGATCTGTCAGCGACACCGTCATGGTTGTCGTTAACAGCCTGTGGAGCAACGCGCTTCCGTATCGAGTCTTCGGAATCACGGGGCTCTCCTGCTACTGGGTGAATGACGGGGACACGGTGACGGTGTTCGGGCATGGATTCGGAGAGAGTCAGTCTACGGCAAGACTCGAGTTCGCTGGCCAGGAGATCAATCCTCTGACCTGGGCGGATGATTCGG
>JAGVNY010000097.1 GCA_020053015.1 Candidatus Zixiibacteriota bacterium
GCTGCTGGTCAAGGGCGAAGTCGTTGGAACGCTTAACACGATCAGGAGGGGGACCATCCGTAAGCCGTTTACGGTTGGCGATATGCAACTTCTCTCGATCATCGCATCCAAAGCCGCCTCGGCAATCGAAAGCGCCAATCTGACCGAGGCGCTTGAAGACGCCTACTTCGCAACTATCCGCGCTCTCGCAAACGCCGTAGAGGCCCGAGACCATTTCACTAGCGGTCACACTGAGAGAGTCACGAATGTCGCCGAGGAAATCGCCGTAGCGCTGAACTGGAATCCAGAGCAAATCAAGTGGCTCCGCATTGGCGGAATGCTCCACGATATTGGGAAGCTGGGAGTTCCAGACAGCATACTCAAGAAGCCGGGTCCTCTCTCAGCCGAAGAGATTGAAATCATGAGAAAGCACCCTCAACTCGGAGCTCAGATTCTCGACGGAATCCCGTTTCTGGAGCCTGCGTTACCGTATGTGCTCTATCATCACGAGAGGTGGGATGGCTCCGGTTACAGTCTCGGTCTGAAGGGCGAACAAATACCAATCGAGGGCAGGTTGCTGGCGATTGCCGATACAGTCGACGCAATCCTCTCAAACCGGCCTTACAGGGCTGCCAACACTCCCGAGAAGGTGATCGCAGAGCTGCAGAAGTTTCGTGGCTCGCAATTCGATCCTGACCTCGTGGATATCTTCACGGATCTCCTTTATTCCGGCAAGATAGACCTTCAGACAATGTACGCAGAAGAACAGATGAACGCCCCTCTGTTCCTTCCTGAAACGCTGGTTTCTCGATAGAAAGCCGCTTCCAATCGATCTGTGTCATCTTGAGAGCGAGCCGCAGGGCTCAATGAGTCATGATTTCTACGGGCACCGGCACGAACGTAAGTGCGAAGATCGCAATTGCCGTCCAGCCGATCCGCTTTCTCACCGGGTCAATAGGGGTTACATCGTCGATCGTGGGCGGGTGTTTGATCTTGACAACGAACACCGACACGGCTGCCCATACGAACCACCCCGACCAAAGGAATCCCAGGGCAGCGAGCGCCGCGAGAGTGGCGTAGGCGACGTATTTATGGGCGCGTTTGCCTGCAAGGGCGTAGACAATGTGGCCGCCATCCAATTGGCCGATTGGCAACAGGTTCATCATAGTGACAAAGAATCCGACCCAGCCTGCATACACCAGAGGAGACATCACGATTTGATAGCCCTCCGGGATATCCGGCGCTACAGCCTTCGTCAGAGAGAGAAGCAGGAGCGAGTCGCCGAACTCGATGATCGAATCTCCTGGTGCGATTGCGGAAATCAGCTCGACGCGCGCAGTTGCCAGCCCCGTAATCAGTACTGCCAGGGCTGGAAGGAAGCCGGCAAGCGGACCAGCGACACCAACGTCGAATAGTTCAACACGATTCTTGAATGGTGACCGCGATTTGATAAATGCTCCCAGCGTTCCAAACATCGTAGGCGCGGGTATGAAATAGGGAAGACTTACGTCCGCCTTGTGATACCTCCCTGCGAAGTAGTGGCCGAACTCGTGGCAGGTCAGTATGGACATCAGCGCTGCCATGAATGAAAGCCCCGGAAGGAAGAGGCGAGGATCGCGAAGAATTGCGCCACCAGATTCAAGATAGCTGTAGCTGAAGACCATTGAAGCGACCGTGAGCGCCGCGAGCACGATGTTCAGCCACGGGAACTTCTTCCTTGCAGGAGCAATCGACTTCGCAACGATGACATACGTGCCGTTCTGTTCGTAGAGGTGCACGAAGAACCCGAGCTCCAGCGATCTGAGTCGCAGGGCTTCAAGCCACATCTGGTAGGGGATTCGGGGGCTGATTTCGAGTATCAGATCAGCGCCACGATGGTAGACGGCGGATACCTCAGCGAACTGAGTGACCTCAGGATGGAGAAGCCGTCCGATGCGGTGAAGCTCTGTCTGGTCAGTTCCCATATTCTTGTTTCGATCACTCCCTGTAATCTTACGGGCCTTCGATATTGGAGTAGGTCGGGTTCCGGATTGCGCAAATCGCAAGAAGAAACCCGACACGAACTTGTCGGCCTTCTGCGTCACGCCAAGCGTGACTCCGGAGGCCGACCTACTCACTTGTGGGCCAACCTCAGGATGCCTGACAGCGCAAAAAGTAGGTCAATCCCTCTCGGGGATTGGCGCCTCTCTGCAATCTTCGGTTCTTCGCGCCACCTCTCAGCGGGCCTGAAGAACTCTTGCGTCTAATACAAGTATATCGGAAAGGTGTTCGCAAGGTAGACAAAAAAAGAAGAGCAAGGGCCGAAACCCTTGCTCTTCGTGATTCGCCTTCGGCGAAGTAATCGTCTTAACGAACGAGCTTCGACATCGGAAGCGGGCCATTGTTGAACAGGTAGTTGTACATGTACGTGGCGTCGCCACCATCCACAACACCGTCAACGTTGACGTCCGCAAGGTACACGAACGGACACGGCGCAGGGCCGTTTCCGGTAATGAACCTGACGAGGAAGCACATATCGAGAAGATCAATCACACCGTCGTTGTTGAGATCACCACGGCCGTAGCCAGCCCACTTGTTCGCGAAGCCCATGAGGTCCTCGAGCTCGGCTGACGTAGAGCCGGTCGGGAAACCGAACACTACGAAAGCGCCCTCGGCGACTTCATTGCCTGCGAACGTCTTCTTCGCAGCCGTGAGAATCATGCCTCTGTCATCTTCAGGCATACCCGGGCAAGCGTTCGGATGACATCCGATCGTGCCCTGAGCCACGCCAGAAATGGTCGGCATGAAGGTCTGCGGGAGAATCGCCGGCGAGTAGACCTCGTCCGGGTTGCTGATAATGTAACCATTATACAGGCCCGGAGTCAGCGTCACGCCATCCAGCGAGCTTCCAGCCAGCGGCAGAGAGCCGTAGCCGGCTTGCTCATTGGAGACTGAGTTGAACTGGTAAACAGCAGCAGCGGCTACATTGCCTTCACCCTGCTCATAGCCGCCCGCATCGCCAGGCATATCAAAGTCGGCAAACATACCCCAATAGAGGTCTGCAACCGGCGCGGCATTGCGGTTGGTGAACGTGTAGGCAACCAGCTTGAAGTTATCGAAGGCTTCGGCATCGGTTCCGGCCACTGAATAAGCTCCGTACTCTCTGTAGACCATGCGCATGCCGATCGTCAGAGTGTCGTCAAGCAAGCCGGAGTCGTAGTCGAAGATTGAGTCGATAACGGCAGCTTCGAAGTAGTCGCCGATGATCGGGGCCCAGCCGCCCGAACCGTTGCAAATCGAGTCAAACAGAACGCCTGTCTGCAGATCGCACGGTGAATCCGGGAAGAAGTGGTTATAGCCTTCGCCACCTTCTTCAAGCCAAGCCAAACGATTCGTGTAGAGACCCCACCAGAATGAACCTTGGTAGAGAGGATCGTCCATAGCGCCGACAAGGAATGCATCCGTCACGGTGCCATCGTCGAACCAACCACCATTGTTCACATACTCCTGGTTGTTGCCATCGCCGAATGTGATATAGCCATCGCAGAACGAGTATCCCTTAACAGCAGCGATGTGGACCGCGTCGTTAAGATCGAGTCCGCCACACTGACCGGTCGCCGGGCACTCGTTGTAATCCGGGTCATCCGTGCCGATCAACATGTAGAACCAGTTCTCGCCACGACCCATGACCGGGACGTTGAACGCGAAGGTCGCATCATAGCAGTCTTCGCCGTTGAGAATCCCGGAGCTCGCAGATGCCAGAGTCACCCAGCTCGGCGGAGCGCCGGCGGAACGTGACTCGACAGACTGCTTGCCCATCGTGCGTTCGGGATACTCGGAGAGAGCCGGAGTATGGCTCATGCGAGCTGCTTTCCAGCCGTCCATCGCGTTGAAGTCATTGATCGAATACTCGACTATCTGGTCAGCAACCTTGCTTGCACGGTTCATCGCACGCGGATTGACCGTGCTTACGAAAGCGCCGAGCGGGAATGACGGATCAGCCTCAAGCTGCAAGCAGTAGTTCAAACCTACACAGCCGCCGTTGCAGAATGCATCGTCGAGAGTGCGGGTTGTACCAGCCGGATCCGTGAACTCGAGCGGAGGATCAATTATGACTTCATGAGACGGAATAACCAATCTCGGGCGAGGATCACCCTGCGAGTACATCGTGAGCCTGCCGCCGCCCGTTCCGCAGTCAGAGAAGATCTGCGAGTGAGCAACGTACGGAACATCGTCGTACTTCGCAATCGCCGGACCGAATCCATAACCGGTCAGGTTGTAGGTGAAGTAGGTCGCGCCTGTGGCGGCATCGCTGCAATGGAAGCCACCAAGGAAGGAGGCGCCAGCAGACAGGTCACGCGTACCCCAGAATACGTACGGGTCGCACGTCAGACCGGCCGGGCTGGTCATCTGGCCCTTGGTGAAGTCCTGCCACACGGTGTTGTTGTCGTAAGAACGACACCAGATACCGCTGAACCGAGCATCCTTGTTGGGAACGTTGCTGTAATAGAAACGCTCCATGTCGTCTACGAGCGCTATATTCCCGTAGAAGCCCTGGCCGGAGAGCCAGTAGTTGCCGGTTGCGGGATCGCCGGTGGCTGCATCAATAATCATGTCGTAGCCGTCGAAGCTTGTGTGATCATCAAGCAACAACACCGTATACAACATGTTCGTGAGGGCACTGTAAGTCGCGCCGTTTGTGCTGCCTTCATCCCAACCGAGGAGGCCGGAGAATCCGCCATAGAGCCAGCTCGGATGAATCGCCAAAGCGGGCGTGTACTTGTAAATGCCGCCGACCGCAGCCAAGCTGCCGGCGTCACCGCCGGTAAGAGCCGCAGAACAGCTGATGTACAAGTCGGTGCCGTCGCTCGACATAGAAACCCAGATCGGGCGGCCAAAAGGTGTCGCTACCCAATACAGAGTGTTACCGTTGGTTACGTCGAGCCCGTAGATCGTACCACCATCGCCGCCGAAGTAGACGACGCCGTCGAGGACAACGGAAGCGCAGAAGCGCATATTGCCCGCTGTGCCCTCAAGCGGATTGGCGGTGAGCGGTGAACGGTACCAAATCGCTGCGCCGGTATTGGCGTTCGCAGCGACGAAGCCCTGATATGTGCCAGCGCCGAAGTACACGACGCCACCATCAATCGTCGGGCTTGTGCGGATCTGGCCGCCGAGAATAGTGGCATAGATCGGGTCAGCAGAGTCGGTATTCCAAACCTCTACCGGACCACCGAGGCCGTCACCCTGGACTGTCAGACAGACCAAGTGGACGCCCATAGCTATGTACACCTTCTCGTCCATGATCGTCGGATTGGCATAGTAGCAGAAATCGTACGGTGACCAGTAATCCCAGATCTTCTGGAATCCACACAGGTCGCCGATTTCGACTTTGCTATAGCCAGTACGTGCATAGTCATGGTTCAGAGTCGGCCAATCGGTCTCTGCCACGCAGGGGAGTCCTTCGATTATCGGGCAGCAGATGTTGATCAACATCATGAAACAAGCATCAACTCCCCAATCGTCGACCATCAGACCCCAGCCGCCACCGTAGTACTCGGAGCTTCTGCCTGTGGCAGTCGAGCCGTCGTCAGAAATCACCGCGAGCACATCACCCGGATCATTGTAGATCGGAGTATAGCCGAGGTGATAATCGCCATTGAGAACGAGGTTGTCGCCCTCGATGTCAATCGTCTCGAACATTCCTGTCACATCGATGAACTGAGTCACCGGGTTTACGCTATAAACCGCGATAGTATCAGTCGGATAAGTCCCGTCGCTGTTGAACAGAATGTAGTCTGCGCCGGGGTTTCCGACCGTGGCAGCGCCGTAGAACATGATGTTCAGGTCGATCAGCTGGCAGTCATCATCCACGTGTGTGAAACGCGTGTTGAAGTAGTCGTCGCCATAAGCGTCAGGAATCGTCCAGAAGTAATACGGGTCGCCAAAGTAGAACAGCTCATAGCAGTTCTCTTCCACCGGACTCTCGTAGCAGAATTCTGCTGCGAACATGAAATCGACATCAAGTCCCCAGTCGGTATACATAGTTCCCCAGATACCGGCATAGTTCTCAGAGGAGCGGTAGGTCGGCGAGCCCGAGCCATCGTCGGACAAGCAAGCCATGACGTTACCGGCACCCTGATTAACTGTCGTGTAGCCGATGTGGAACTCTGAGTTCGGCGGGAAAGTGATGTTGAGTGACTCCATGTCGATAGCCAACTCGTCCGGGAGCCAAGCCATCTGCGCGGTCGATACCTGCACAGAGGCGCGCTGAAGTCCGGGGAATCCCGAACCGTCGTCGTCCCAAACGTAGACAATGATCCCCTCACCAGTAACGTCAACAGAACCCGCGGCGTAGAAATTGAGGAACGCGGTCTTCAGGTAAGACGGATTGTTACCGGTTGAGAATCTAACGTTGAACAGATCGTCGCCGTAATCATCTGGAATTGTCCAGTAATAGTAGGCTTCGAATGTTCCCCATTGTTGCCTCGTACAGCCCTGAGGGCCGCCACCGGGGAAGCAAATGTCGGCTTCAATGACGAAGTTGACATCAACTCCCCAGTCGTTGTACATGGTACCCCACATACCGAGGTAGTATTCCGACGAACGGGTCGTACCAGTAGTCCCCTCGTCCGACAGCAACGCATACACGTTACCGCCTGCTTGGTTCCTTGTGGTAAAACCGACGTGGAAATCCTGGTCCAGGTAGACCAGGCCGTTCGGTCTGAAGTCCACGACAACGTAACTTGGATACCATACCATACTTGCCGCCGGCACGGTAATGCGCGCCCGCTCTGTGCCCGGGAATCCGAAACCGTCATCATCCCAAACGACGACATCAATGCCGTCGCCGGTCATGACAACGCTCTCGTCCTCGTAGAAGCCCAGAGCGACTGTCGTCAACGTGCAAGTCTCACCGGCAACCGGCGTAAACTTCATGTTGAAATAGTCATCGCCGTAGGCATCCGGCACTGTCCAGAACCAGTACGGGGTGCCATCCCAGTAGGAAAGCGTCTGGCAAGTCACAGGAGCGCGGTAGGCGGTGCCGGTAACAAACGCCCGTTGAGCAGCCGAAGCCGGCTTGCTGTATTGGGGCGGGGTTTCCGGATACGCTACCTTCATCTCCGCGGTTGCCTTGGGTGCGCTGGGAAGCGTGTTCGGCAAGGGCTTAATATGGTTAGGATCTTTGAAAGCGAATGCTGCATTGCTTAAAGCCAGTAGGAAGCTCAAAACAAACACAGCAACAAGAAGTTTTTTAGACATTTATTTCCTCCTTATAGCATAGGAAATGCAGCGTTTGAAAGCCAACCTCAGGCAGAGTCACCAGATTGGGTGATACCACCCGGATCATACTCTTCTCCTCCTGCTGAGGTGTCTCCACTGTCGAGCCGCAGTTAAGCGACTTCGTGCATTGGAGCTGAAGATTCAGACCATTCAAACGTTGAAAGCTCTTGTCTAGGGAAACTGCTCAACGTCTAAACAAGGTCGACTTCTTCAAAACAGATTCCTACTTCTGGAGTCAGGGGTCCGATCTCATACTCAGTTTCGGCAGAAACATGGGTGTCTTGAGATCACACCCCAAAAGTGTATTCATCTAAGAAATTCTGTAAGCTTGCCGACTCAAGATACCTCCCGGGTACTGTGATATCACCTCCCAAAAAGACCGTATGAAAACACATGTTGTTTCATATTAACGGTTGCCTGCTGTGAACAAGAGAGATGAGGTGATAGAAAGAAGTCGCGTGTGCCTGTTGTCAAAACAGATTTTCGCCCTGCGGGCTTATTCTGCTCTTGGTACAGTAACGACGCTTTAGAAGAGCGCGTTTACAATCGGGGGCCTAATCCACAATTATAAACAGTGCGACAAGACATTCAAACCGTTGCCAATTTAAGCATTTGTGAAGAATTGTCAAGGAGAATCTTAGGCAAAAGAGTGGTTTTGACAACTCTGCTCGATCAGCGTCGTGTGAATCGTGGCAAGCTCTCCAAGCTCGCACCCAAGCCGCTTCAACTGGCTTCGGAGATTGAAACTTCGTATGTGGATAACGGAGGTTGTCCCACACGTGAGTAGGTCGGCCTCCGGAGTCACGCTTGGCGTGGCGAAGAAGGCCGACAAGTCGGAGTCGGGTTTCTTTTTGCGCTCCGGGCAATCCGGAACCCGACCTACGGCAATCAACCGTTTCTGGCCTTGTGAGTAAGCCTCGCTGTGTCCGCCGCCGCTGTCACTCTGTGGAGCTCACTCCAATAAGACAAGTATAGCGGAAGTTCCCAGAAAGAGTCCTATTATGCTACATAATATTATCCACATAACTCATTGCTGCAGTTGATGGACATCATCTCATAATCTCCAATCAGAAGGATTATAGTGTTCGGGCAGGTCTTGACCGCGACGAAGTCGTGGTTGTGACCTGCCCGCAACCACTTGCGAGGGCGCCGGGTCACACTCCCCGCTTCGGCGGGAAGCAAGACCCGTCGCAACTTTCCGGGCGGTTCTGGGTTTTTCGACAGTCCCGAAGGCGGGAATCCACCCTAATCCGACTCTCAACATTCGTTTCGTACTCCATGCCAACTTCCAACTTGTGGGACAACCTCTCGTTGCCTGGCGTAGCAGTTTTGGTTGATATTGACTTTCTTCTGCGTTTCACTTCTCATTATGTATGCTCATGCTTGCGCAACAGGAGTAGGTTCTAACGCCTCAACAAAGTTTGAGTCGCGATGGCCTCTGCGCTGCAGTTCGAGTGTAGCCGTGGCTGTATCTGAAACGATCCGCTGGAAGTCCGGACTACCGCACGGAGATTCCGTCGCGCTGTCTGCGATTTGTGAGAGCCGTCGGACTACTGCGTGCTATGTTGTAACGTATTGGCACATAGGAAATAGCAACACTAATAATATGTAGCATAATATGGGTAAGAAACTCCGAGCGCGTGCCGGCAACTTCCTCTTCAAAGTCATTGTTCTGGCTCTGTTGCTGTACGCCGGTTACGCTTTATACCAGGAATTCACGATTCACCGCAAGGAGTTACCGGAGCAAACGCTTCCGGGACTGCGAATGGTCGCTATTTCTGACGGCGACACTGGTGATCTGTCGGACGGCCAGACAGTCCGGTTTCTCGGGATTGACACGCCGGAATTGGGAGATTCCTTCTGCCGGGAGGCATCCGATATGACATCGAAGCTCTGTTTGAACAAGAATGTCCGGCTCGAGTACGATGCAAAACCGCGCGATGAGTATGGTCGAGTTCTTGCGTATCTGTTCGTAGACGATTCAATCATGGTCAACGAAGTCCTGGTGCGTGCAGGGCTTGCATCAGTCTATATCTTCCCGTCGGACCAGAGACGTATTGATTATCGTCGCAGGTTGATACTCGCGCAGATTCAGGCCCGCAAGGAAAGTAGAGGAATTTGGTCTCTTCCAGCTCCGGAGCCTGTGGAATCGAACTACCTCGGCAATCCTCACACGTTGAGATTCCATCGACCGGGCTGCCGATCTCTGCGCCGGACTGACAAAAAGAGTCTGATCGAGTATCCGACTCGCGATGATTTTCTCGACGCGGGCTTTTCCCGGTGTCGAATCTGCCAGCCGTGACATCGCTTTCCCCACTTTCTTTCAATAATCGCTACAAGAATCCTGGTTGTTACCGATAACGTGATACAAGGGAAACTGAGGAGTCCGATCCAGTTCGAATCGAGCAGGAGATTCATGTCGACCGTATTGGTTATTGACGACAAGAAGTCGATGCGCGACATGCTGCAGCAGAGCCTCGTGGCCGAGGGCTTCGAGGTTGATGCGGTATCGACCGGTGCGCAGGGCGTCAATCTCGCGACCGAGAAGCGATTCGATGTAGTCGTGACCGACCTGAAAATGCCGGATATGGATGGCATCAAGGTTCTTTCGGAGCTGAGATCGAAAGATCCCGACGCCTCCGTTATCATGATGACGGCGTACGCGACCATCGAGAATGCTGTGGATGCCATGAAACTGGGCGCATTCGATTTCATCACCAAGCCGTTCGATGTAAACCATCTGACATTCTTGATCAAGCGTGCAGTCGAGCAACGTCAGCTCACTGCCGAGAACGAACTCCTCAGGGCGGAGCTCGACAGCGCGAGTGGATATTCCGACATCATCGGCAACAATGTGCGTATGCACGAAGTCTTGCGACTCGTTCGCAAGGTGGCGCCTTCGGATACATCAGTGCTGTTGCTCGGTGAGTCGGGGACCGGCAAAGAGCTTTTTGCGAGAGCGATTCATCGTTTATCTGCGCGAACAGACAAGCCATTCATCCCTATCAACTGTGCAGCAATTCCGAGAGAATTGCTCGAAAACGAGTTGTTCGGCTCGGAAAAGGGTGCGTTTACATCGTCGACAGCTCGCAAGATCGGGAAGTTCGAGGTGGCGAACGGAGGGACAGTCTTTCTCGATGAAGTTGGGGATATGGACCCGTCGCTGCAGGCCAAGTTGTTACGAGTGCTCCAGGAGAGAAAGTTCGAGAGGCTTGGCGGGACTCAGACGATTTCGGTGGATGTCCGTGTGATCGCTGCATCTCACGTTGATCTCAAGGAAGCTATTGCCAGCAAGACGTTCCGAGAGGATCTCTACTACCGGCTATCGGTCTTCCCGATTACCATCCCACCGTTGCGAGAGCGTCCCGACGACATCCCGGCTTTGGCTGATCATTTTCTGAACAAGTACTGCCGTGACATGAAGAAGCCGAAAGTGCGGCTCTCCAAGGAGGCGGGATCGATCCTCGATCGATACCATTGGCCCGGAAATGTCCGCGAGCTGGAGAACACGATCGAAAGAGCGATTATCCTTTGTGAGAACAAGGTGATAACTCCCGATCAACTGGCGATCCGGCTTCCCACTGTTCAGGAGATTCGACTCAGGGAGGGCGCTGGATTGAAAGAAGTTGGCCAGTATGCTCAGATGGAGGCGGAGCGCAAGATGATAATCCGAGTGCTCAAGGATACGAAGGGAAACAAGAGGAAAACGGCAGAGATTCTGCAAATAGATTATACAACCTTGTTCGAGAAGATAAAGAAGTACGAGATAGATACGATAAAAGAAGTGTAGAGAGTGCTTCTTTACTTTAAGAATTTCAGGTCACTGAAATCAGAAGCCGGCCGATCGTGAGATCCGCCGGCTTTGTTCATCCAAACCTGAAATTGCTGAATCCAAGAGCCCAAGATACGTCGAGTCGCCGCGTGAAGAGGACAGACGAGCTTCAGCAGGTCAGTAGAATGCAATCTACCGTAAGGGTGTTTCTTGGGTCGGGGACCCGCCGTCAAGTAGGAGCGCTTGAGCGGTGCTGGACAGCACGATAACGACCAATATCGTCACCAGTAATAACCACAGTTTCTTCATAACCGATTCTCCTCGGAAATTCCAGCTATTGAGAATGGGCAACCTCTACCATATATACGAATTCGTCAACTCCCTGTCGATTCTTGAGGCTCGATGAAACCAAGGCCTCCAATCGCAACTAATGAGCCATCAGGGATTTGTCAAGTACATTTCGATCTACGTCTAACTAGGACTGGCGCGGGTATTCAAGCGCCATTCATCCAGAGCTTTCGTACAGAGCTTCTTCAGGAGGATGCGAGGTCTGGACTGCCCGCCCGGTCCCAGCCATTTAGAGTAGTTCTTTAGGATTTCAGACTCGAGTCTCTCCCATCGCTCGGAAGCGGAAGTATCGTGTTGCTGAGACGAGTATCGAGCTTCAAGAAGCTTCCACGAGACGTCGGTCAAGTAACCCGAGTACTCAGATGAGAAGAGGTTGTTAAGTTCGCAGGTAGCTTTCAGACTCCTTACGGCAACTGAGTCAATAGGCACTGTGTCCGCCAGACATCTCATGATACGGCAGTAGACTCTCAGCCCCATTAAGCTCTCATAACTTGTCCTCAGGTTTTCCCCAGCCGTAGTTGAGGAGATGGACGGCTTGACAGATTGACACCAGGAGCTTATAGCCTCAGATTCAAGAATACAATTAGCTTGGTCGAGACTGTCATCCATCAGGTATATCTCCGCGAGGTTGGAGAACGTCCTGGCAATCTCAGCACTTTCGATCTTCTGTGGCATGATACCGCTATATCCGACTGATTTCTTGAACCGCTCTGCCATCTTTCGCTGAACTGAATCCACCTCAAATAACACGCATTTGTATTCCGTGATTGCGGCGATAGAACTCGTTGAATGGCTCCAATTCGAGTTCTTATTAACTCCCGGCTCCATGTGATAGCACATATTAGCGGAATCGTACATGGCGATAGCCCTTTCGAAGCTGAGTTTGACGTCAATAGAATCCAGTTGAGCTTCACTCGCGAGCTTCTTGGCTCGCTCCAGAAAGAACAAGCCCCTTAGAGCCCATGAGAACTTGAGATAATCCAGATGGTTCTTCTCTACAGCGATCGTATCATGCCGGGCGAGCAGCCCCATTATCTCGCCTTCCGCTCTCGGTTGTCTAATACTCTCATTGTCAATCGCCTCCATTATCGCTATTCTGGCCGACATCATGTCAGCATCCATGTCGTTGTACCGGAACTCGGGACCAGACTCGGAGGATCTAGAGAGTCCTAAGTACTCTGTTGCCTCAAAGAAGCCGTTCATCGCCGTACGGTATACGGCACATCTTTTTCCACTCATTACCGTCTTGTCAGAAAGCGGGAGCGTTTGATGGGTAGAATCCATATCCATCGCCACGAGAGCAAGATCGACAAAGTTCTCTCTGAATTGATGGTATGTCCGATAGAACTGGAACTTGATATACTCCCTATCTTGGGCAGCTTGGGTGGTTCTGATCTTCTGAATCACGTCGTTACCCAGATAGAAGAGCTGAACCACGGTAAAGATAATGCCAGCAAGAGCACCCAGCGCACCTAACACTGCCGCAGGTTTCAGGATGCGTTTGCCAAAATCAAACACACCGTCAAGAACCCGATGAAGACGGGAGTCGGGTTGATCTGGCAGGAGACATCTCCTTTTCGATAGCAACTGTTTCTACCCGAACATTACGCCAGGTGGTCTTCGCTGTCAAGACAAATCTCTGTAGGACGACAGTATGTTACGATCTTGGCAGGCAAGCCTGTGAAGCTGGAGGTCTCAATCTGTCGGGCACCAAGACCGCTTCGCGCAGCTTGGACAGCGCAGGTATTTCTTGAATGGAAAGTGAGGGGAGATCAAGTCTCGGAGGGCTGTGATTTGGAATGCATGACCGCAGTTTGGACACGAATAGACCGTTGACTTTGCGTGCCAGCGCACAAGGAAGAACAAGATCACAATTGCCGCAAAACCGACGATTATACCAATTGCCATAACTCCTCCACCTGCCTTTTGCCACCTGTACGATACCGTCTTGCTCCGAGTTGCGCAAGCCCATTTGCTTGCACCAATGCGAAAGGGCACGCGCTTGCGTGCCCTTGGCAAATCTACGTTTCCGGATATTCGTCTGAATGTCAAGGCGTCATAGGTGGCGGGCCGCCTCCAAAGACATAGTTGATCAGGTAAGTGATGTCGTCAACGTCAACCTCGGTGTCTCCGTTAACATTGCCAGCGGCAAGTACTGGCATCGGTTCGGGACCACCCCCGAATGCGTAGTTGATCAAGTAGACTATGTCGTCAATATCTATGAAGTCTGACTGATTGGCGTCGCCGATGATATAATCGACTGGCTGCGTGTAGCTGATTGCCTGCCAGCAGTTCGCGATTCCCCAACCGTAGTTGTTGTTCGGACTCGCCGCGTTGTTAGCGGTCAACATGATTGCATCTCTAATCTGCATCGCTGTCCAACTTGGGTGGGCATCGATCACCAGCGCAGTCACCCCGCCGATGATTGGGCACGACAGAGATGTGCCACTGGCTGAAGTCAGTATCAGGTCTCCCGATGAACTTGCGCACGCTGTTCCCGATCCGCGAGCGCAGACTTCGGGCTTTATCCGGCCATCGGACGTGGGGCCGCGCGAAGAGAAACTCACTATTCCACCAGTAGAATAGACTGCTCCAACCGCAATAATGCTGTCAGCATCCGCAGGAGCGCCCAGCGATGAAGCCGATGGACCGTTGTTGCCGGCGGAGTTGCAGACGACAATGCCGTATTCAGCGGCGAGATCTGCGGCCACGGTCGTCGTTGCGGTGTTCCCATCGTAATCCTCGGCGGAGTACCAGTCAGTGTAACCCAGCGACGATGAGATGACGTCAACGCCAATAGAGTCAGCCCACTCCAGCGCGGCTACCCAATTGTCTTCCTCAACCGGCGTCTCGGAGCGCACGTCTTCGGTCTTCGCGAGCACGAATGACGCTCCGAATGCAGGCCCGTAGTGGTTTGCCGACCATTCTCCACCAAGGGTCGACCACGTCAGAGTCCCATGATCCCACGCCGATGAAACATCTTCGGGTTCGTTGTCGACATTCAGGTCATCGTAGATGAAATCGCGTTCAGCGATGAGCCTGCCGCTCATTATGATGTTCTGAAAGACACGGTGAGTTGTGCGGAATCCGGTGTCGAACATGGCGACCATGACTCCGGCGCCGTTGTAGCCAGCATTGTGCGCAGGAATGACATTGACTTGGTTGAGCTGGTCGTATGACGCACCATAGCTGAGGTCCGTCGGCGCGAGGCTCTGGTCCTGCTCCAGCTTCTTAAGCTGCTCAGTCGAGACCGGGTAGTCCTTCTTATAGCCAAGCATCGGTCGGATCTCCGCCACAAACGGGAGATTAGCAATTTCATCCAAAGCCGCAAGCGGTACTTCGAAACTCGCGGCATTGAGGTAACGTGATGTCCTTCGAAGTGTCGCGCCGAGATTCTCAATGGCGCTGACATACTCTGCGCTGACTGGAATATCTACTATTGACACTTTGTCCTTGCCGACCTTGGCACGTCTATCCAGAGCCCGGTCAGTCAGTTTCCCGGCGACGGATGATGCGATACGGCTGAAGTCAGCCTTCGTTTCGATTCCGCGGTCTGTAAAGAACACCCAAACTTTCGCCAATCCGCCGACTGCCTTTGCATCAATATACGCGGATTCCTTGGCCGAAAGAACCTCGTTCGCTTTCTCGCGTGAGAATTCGCTCGGGTAGTTGAGTTGCAGAGTTCGCGAGTGAGCTGGCGAGACCGCAAAAAGCAGGCTCACTAAGATGAAGATAGAGATCGGTCTTCTAATCATCATGTTACCTCATGCTGTTATCAATCATCTCTTCGGAATGATCCCATCACCACTGCAGTACTATACCTAAGATAGCCTACAAGCTGTAATTGTCAATGTGGATCGGCGGTTCCCGTCGGTATGGGCGGCTTCCCATAGCCTGTAGTCTCCAAACCGGCTGCAATGAGTCAAACACGCCAGTCTCTGCCGGAAGCCCCGCGCCGGCTCTCAGTCAACACGTTGTACTTCATAGAGCTTGAGAAAACTGGAGAATCCGGGGCTTCGGGCACGATCGTTGCATATGTACGACGCGACGAGCAGAGGCTCAATCACGAGGCAGGTTAGAGATGAAACTTCGAAATGAACGTGGCTTTACGATGATCGAGATACTTGTTGCTACCGTAATAGTGGGATTGGTGGCAGCGATGGTTGTCCCCAGCTTCGATTCGGCTATCAAGAAGATATACTGGCGTGACACGGCCACGGATATTCTCTCGACGCTGCGCTCGGCACGCTCGCACGCCATTGCCAAGCAGTCACAGTGCGGAGTTGTCTGGGACCCGAGCACCAATCGTTTCACTGTTTTTGTGGATAAAGTAAATAAACCATCGTTTTCCTTTGACTTAGGCGATTCGATCTTGCTGGTAGACTCAATCGAGGCGAATTCGGCCTCTTTCTATACGAGTTTTACCGGCAACACGCTTTTCTTCTTCCCAAACGGTCGGGCTTCGCAGTCGGGAACCATTGGGGGTTCGTCGTATTCCGAGGGGCTATATCAATCAATGAGTC
This sequence comes from Candidatus Zixiibacteriota bacterium, assembly GCA_020053015.1. Classification (GTDB taxonomy): domain Bacteria; phylum Zixibacteria; class MSB-5A5; order JAABVY01; family JAHJOQ01; genus JAGVNY01. Next base: position 15,886 of record JAGVNY010000097.1, read on the forward strand.
TATCGGTTCTCGCTGCAACTGGGAGGGTAACCATCGATTATCTCTATAATTAGGCCCATTCCTTCCTCCTTTCCTGTTTGGGTTGGCCCCCCGTTCCGGGGGGCCGTCTTTTTTTCGGTTTCGTGTGTTCCGGTGTCCATCCTGTCTTTTTTTTGAACGGGTCTCAATTTTCGATGCTGCCAGACGATAATAAGACTGTAGTGCTAAAGGCCTTTTAACAGTCTGTATGGCGTGGAACCAATAGCCGTTAATGCGATTGCCGGCGATTCTGCACCATAACCAACGCGAGATGATAACATGCTGTTAGGATCAAGGAACAAGGTCACGACCGGTCTCGATGTCGGCGCGTCGTCGATCAAGCTCGTCACGATGGAGAATCGGGGCGGGAACTTCGCGATCCGTTCCATGGGGATCCGTGAGTTGCCGGTCGAGGCCATCGTCGCAGAAGAGATCAAGGACCGCGACACGGTCATCTTCAACATTCAGAATCTTGTCGAGCAGACAGACCCGCGGATAAGAGAGGTTGTGCTGTCGATCTCCGGGCATGGCGTTCTTACCGACAAGATTTCGATTGAGAAGAAACAGGGATCTGAAGCGGAGCAAGCGATTCTTTTTGAAGCGGAGCAACGAGCGCCATTCGACGTGGAAGACGTGACGATGGACTATCACGTGATCAACGTCGACGAGGAAACCAACAAGATGGACGTGTTGATTGTGGCGGCGCGCAACGAGTTTCTCAACTCGTATCTGGAAATCATTCAGGATGCTGGGCTCAAGCCGGTGCTGGTCGACACCGATGCCTTCGCGATCCTGAACGCTTATGAGATTAACTACGATCTTGATCCTGACAGAATAACGGCGCTTGTTAACATAGGCTATGATATAACGAATATAACTTTCATCAAGGGCGGTCGATACCATTCCACCCGTGACGTCTCAGCCGGCGGGCGCGGTATCTATGACACCATCCAGCGGGAATTCCGTCTGAACCAGGAGTTGACTTCGAAGGCCATCAAAGGGGAGATGGAAGCCTCGATCGACCAGGATATGCTGAAGGCAACGATCGTGGCTTCGTCAGAGGAGATGGTATCAGGTATTGAAGTAGCCTTCTCTTACTTCAAATCGCTCGCGAAGGTCAATTCGATAGACTGGATAATACTCTCGGGCGGAGGCGCATTGATCCCGTATCTGCCAGAGTTTCTCCAGTCGAAGCTCAACATACCCATTGAAATCGCAAACCCGCTTAGGAACATAGAGTACGATCCGGATCTGTTCAGCTTCATCCAGCCGGAGAGGATCGCGCCGCTTTTGGCCGTGCCGATCGGACTGGCAGCCAGAAAGGTGAAGTAGCGCCATGATTGAAATAAACCTGCTACCGAAAGAATACCGAAAAAGGGCCAGGGCCTTCCATTTCGACAAGAAGGTGATCTATGGAACGGTTGGAGCCGCGGTGGTTGTGCTCCTGTTGGCCACGGTGACATTCTACCAGAAGTATCAGATCAGGACTCTTGATCAGAAGATCGCTCGGGCAAACGCTGAGCGGAAACATCTCCAAGAAGATATCAAAGTGATCGATGGCCTGACCGAGCTGAAGGACAAGATTCTCATTCGCATGAATGCAATCGAGAAGCTCGACAAGTACAGATCCGTCTGGGTCGACATCCTCCAGGACGTAAATCAGAGGGTGCCGGAGTTTCTCTGGCTGACGCGCATCGCGGTTCAGAGCCCCAACGATGGCGCTCAGCAGAAAAAGGCGTCGAATGTTCCTGGTCAGAAGGCGGTGGACACAACCGCTTCGTCCGCGGAAACCTTCGTGTTTGATCGTCCGACGCCCGCAGAGATAGAGGGCTATGCGTTTACTCTTGGCGCGCTTGCGGCGTTCTACATCGGCTTGGAGAAATCCGACTTCTTCGACAACATTTCGCTGGCTTACGCCAAGCAGGAAGAGATCACTGGAATAGGCGCATACAAGTTTCGGGTCGGATGCGACCTGAAGTATGACAAGGTGCCGAGCGGCCCTCCGCCGGTAGAGGATGTACCACAACCCGCGATCGCGGAAAGGTAGACGACGGAGGTTTCAATGGATTTCAAAGATCCCAAGACACAGAGAATAGCCCTGATTGTAATGGGCTTCTTTCTCGCGACATACTTCTGGTATTCGCGGGTCTATTCCGACTATGACGAGCAGCTGTCCGGAAAGCGCGGCCAGTACGAAGCACTGATGACCGATTTGAGGGCTGTCGAGCTGAAGGCCAAAAGTCTGGATGGGCTGAAGGCCGAATACGACGTGTTGATGCGTCGCTACGACCAGATCGAGTCGCTTCTGCCGGAGGAGGAACGGATTCCGTCGTTCCTGGTGCAGCTTCATTCGTCGGCTTCCATGACGCAGTCTCGAATCTTAAAGCTTGAGCCGATCGGGAAGAAGAATGCCGCGCACTATGCAGTGTCGGAGTATGAAGTGGGGTTCACTGGGACTTTCCATGAACTAGGAGAGTTCCTCGCAGCCGTAGCCAACTTCCCGTTCATCACGAATGTGACAGGTGTTGAAATCGATGGCATACCGGAGACGTCGCTTGCGGGAACGAGCGACAAGAGAGCGCTTCACGACACAAGGTCGCTTGAGGCAAAAGTCATCCTGGCCACTTATAGCGTTCTCCCGGATGATAAGTTGACCGCAATCAATCAGTAGGTGCCAAAATGATATCAAGAATCAGATTAGCAACACGGATGATCCTGACGGTCGGCCTCGTCCTTGCGATGCAGTCACTCGCAGCGGCTGCGGTCACGGTAGACAATGTCAGCCTCAAGAAGCAGGGCGAGTTCACCGAAATCACCGTCTACACATCGGGTAGCGCCGAGTTTACGCACGAGATCGTGGAACCGGGCGGTGGGAAGCCTTATCGAGTAGTACTCGATCTCAAAGACGCAGTACACAACTTGCCGCACTACAATTTCAACGGACTTCCCAGCGAGACCATTACGAGCATCCGAACGAGCCAGTATTCGGTTGCACCAGACAAAGTGTTCAGGCTCGTGGCAGACGTGAAGGGAAATGTGACTTACAAGATCAAGCATGACGATTACAGCGTTACAATTGCTGTCGCCACGCCGAGTGACAAAGAGTTTCCATTCTGGTGCGCGCAACCTCTGAGCGAGGCCAACAAGCTGCAACTCGCGTTGGAGAGCAAGCCAAGTTCAGATGGTGCAGCGAAGCAGCCTGTCGTGAAGCCGGCAGTAGAAAAGGCTGAGCCTGCAGTCGGGAAGTCACAAGAATCTCCTGATAAAGGCGAACAAATACCTACTCTCGTAAGCTCGCGCGTCTCCGGTGATCCTGCGAGCGGTCCGAGGGTGCCTGTTGTGACGGAATCCGCTCCGAAACAGGGTATTGCCGAGGTGCAAGCGGAGCAGGCGTCGGTGAAGACGAGCGAGAAGTCTGTCTCGCCGCCCGGACCGTCCGCCAGCCCGGAAACAATCGTGGCTCACACGGCGACCCCCACTGCATCCAACGTGTCCGAGCAGATTCTGCCTGCTCCAGTTGAGAAGCAGCAGGTAGCGAAACCAGTCAATCAGAAGACTTACGAGAAGATGCCTCTTGCAACTGCGGCTTTCCGCGACACAGGCAGTGAGGTGGAACCGCAAGCTACGGTGACAGAACCCGCTGTGCAGACCAAGGAGTCCACTCAATCGGATTCCAGAGGTAGCGTTGTTCCTCTTGCGGCTTTGCCTGCCGTTCCGGAGCGTCAGCCAGAATCCGTGCAACAGCCGATCGTCAATAAGAATGCGAATGTCGGCGCGTCAAGCAGTGACCAGACCGTCAGCAATGCGGCTCCAGAGTCTGATTTGAAGCAGGCGCCCGCTCAGCCACAGACTGCGACTGAGCTCGCCGAAAAGAATCCTGCTGCCGGTGAGACCGTGCCTGAAACTAAGTCCCCGAGCGCTCAGGGTCAGGCCCAGCGGAACGTGCTTGGCGACACATCTGCCGGTGTCGGAGCTCCGCGTGCGCCAGGAGACGATTCTGCCTCAGGCGAAGGCGAGTCACCGATGCAGAAACCGCCGGCGCTTCCTGAAGGTGCAAAGGATGAGGACATTTACAGGATGAACCCCGACAGCCCGACCAAGACCACGGGTACGCTTGCAGACAGGTTTCCCAAGCGCAGCATTGTAGAATACGAATCATGGGAGAAACCGGACCCGTTCATGCCGTTGATCGATCAGCCTCTCGGAGGTCAGGGCGCAGGCAGTGAGACTCCCGACGTCGAGTCACTGCGGCTGGTAGGCGTTCTTGAGGGTGAGCATGGATCGAGCGCCCTTTTCGAGGATCTTGAAGGATACGGATACATACTTAAAGACGGAGATCCGGTGAAGAACGGATACGTGGTTCAAATAACCGATGACAGAGTAGTCTTCCAGATCGAGGAGTACGGTTGGAGCCGTACGATCGCGCTGAGGATGGAAACAGGTCAGTAAAGAGAGGATAAGATGCGGTCAAAAAGGAGAGTCGAACTCATCGCGCTGGTTGTGCTGGCAGGGGCGCTGACTGCTTTTGTCTGCGCAGTCCCGGTGATCGGTCAGGGACCGGTAACTAATCCCAAGCTGCCGATCAAGTCCCTGAGCTTTCAGCATGCGGACATCAGGTCTGTTGTCAACCATTTGGCAGACTACGGCCAGGTGAACATCGTGGTTTCACCCACGGTGGATGCGAGCGTGTCGCTTGCGCTCAAGGACGTATCATGGGAGCAGGCCCTCGACATACTGACGAAGACTTACAATCTGACGGCGGTTAACGAGGAAGGTTACATCCGAATCCTGCACACTGAAGAGTGGCTGCAAGAATCGAAGTCACTTCAGCAGCATCACGCAGAGCAGAATACGCTCGTCCCGCTTCAGAGCAAAATAGTGAATGTGAACTATGCATCTGCCAACGATCTGGTGATTCCCTTGAAGTCTCTGCTTACCGGACGCGGCTCGGTGCAAGTTGAGGTGCGAACCAATTCTCTGATCATTCAGGATATCCCGGAGAATCTCGCCAGAGTTGAATCGTTCGTCAAGGAACTCGATAGGGAAACAGCTCAGATCAAGATTTCCGCACAGCTTGTTGAAGTTTCGTCGGAAGCTCTTGAGGAGATCGGTGTCAACTGGGACCTTCACGGAACCAAGAAGGAAAGAGATGGGGACACCTACGAGCACGAAACGCGGCTGCTGGGAGCAAACGATGTGGCTGATCCTATCGCAGACTTCACTTTCGGCACGGTCCAGGATGCCTGGGAGTTTCAGGCCAAGGTTGCGGCTCTGATAACCGACGGTCAGGGAAAGATCATTGCTCATCCTGAGATCGTCACGGTGGACAACAAGGAAGCCAGGATTCAGATGGGACAGAGAATTCCGGTGAAGCAATACGATGGATCCGGCAACGTTGTCATCAAGTACGAGGAAGTCGGCACGATCCTGAAAGTGACTCCGCACATTACCGCGGAGAACAGAATTCTCATGCAGCTAAAGCCGGAGCGGTCCACTTACGCATTTGACCCGAACGGCATCATTATCAACACAAATAACGCCGAGACAAATGTTGTCGTCAACAACGGTCAGACTGCCATCATCGGCGGGCTGACGACGCAGGATTTCATCGAGAGCGAATCCGGTATCCCGGTTCTCAAAGATGTTCCGGTGCTCGGCTATCTGTTCAAGTACAAGAAGAACAAGGTCGAGAACCGCGACCTGATCATTTTCGTCACTCCGACGGTCGTCGAGAATAGTCTTGCGTCCAACTCAAAGCCGTAGCATGAGATTGGAAACAGTCAAGTCAAGAAGGAGCCAGAGAGTATGTTGAATAAGATATTGAAGGGAGCTGTATTCTCCCTCTTTGTGGCGATTCTCGCCGCTGGCGTTGCGCTGACTCTCTCAGGATGCGGCGATGATTCACTGGTCAACGGCGGCGGGGATACCGATGACACGACCACGTACGACGCGGATCTTAGGATTACAAGGTACATGGAAGACGTCGATGACAGCGTCGAGTACGGCGATTA
>JAGVNY010000219.1 GCA_020053015.1 Candidatus Zixiibacteriota bacterium
ACGAGTTGTTCTATCTGAACGCGCAGAATCATGACAATGTCTTTCTGACAAAGGGTGAGATCACTGCCGTCAAGAAACGGGCCGACGGTGGCTTCGATATCGACGTAACCGCAACGCTGCTCGGAGAGGACATAGTTGTCCAGGCAGACATGGTAGTGCTCGCAACCGGTATGGTACCGGCAACCAAGGTCGAGGATGTGGTAGTAAGCGATGGCTCCGCTAATGATGGCAAAACGGATGACGGCAAGAAAGCAGCCGAATCTGCCGAACTCGGAGCCAAGATCATCAACCTTGCATACAGGCAAGGCACCGACCTTCCAACGCTGAAATACGGGTTCCCGGATTCTCACTTCGTATGCTTCCCGTACGAGACTCGCAGGACCGCGATCTATGCGGCAGGTGCGACTCGCGCGCCGATGGACACTCAGGCAAGCGCCAATGACGCATACGGCGCGGCGCTTAAGGCCATTCAGGCAGTGGAAGCCGTCGCGAAAGGGGCTGCCGTTCACCCGAGGGCAGGCGACCTGAGCTATCCCGAGTTCTTCCTGCAACGTTGCACGCAGTGCAAGCGTTGCACGGAGGAGTGTCCGTTTGGCACGCTCGATGAGGATGAGAAGGGGACTCCGTTGCAAAACCCGCTCCGCTGTCGCAGATGCGGAATCTGCCTCGGCGCATGTCCGGAGCGTATTATCTCTTTCAAGAACTACAGCGTGAACCAGATATCCAATATGATCAAGTCGATTCATGTGCCGGATGAGTTCGAGGAGAAACCGCGCATTCTCGCGTTCGTGTGTGAAAATGATGCGCTGCCGGCGGTCGACATGGCAGGTCAGATGCGGATGCAGTTCAATTCGATGCTTCGCATCATACCTCTGAGGTGTCTCGGATCGATGAATGTCATCTGGATCGGCGATGCGCTGTCACAAGGGTTCGATGGCGTGATTCTCATAGGCTGCAAGAAGGGCGACGACTATCAGTGCCATTTCGTGAAAGGCAGCGAACTCGCGGCTAAGAGAATGGAGAATGTGAGGGAGAAGCTGAAACAGCTTGTGCTCGAGGAGCAACGAGTTGAGATACACGAGCTGGCGATGTCGGATTTCCACAAGATTCCGGCGATCTTCGACAACTTCCTCGAAGTGATAAACTCAGTGGGCCCCAATCCTTACAAGGGCATGTAGGAGCATCCGACCGAAGGTCGACGAGGGGTGAAACCTGTGAGGAGATGCAGAAGAGTCGGTTGGCGGCCAAACAAAGATGAGCATCACTTTTCGCATGCTTGTTGTCGTTCGATCTGCTGCCAAGGCGGGTATCGACAGCGATGAGTTTTCGTAATGATTTGAAGGACAGCAAGTTACGGTCATAGTCTGAGGGAAGTTCCCGGATTGGGCTGCATTTGCCGAAAGAGGAGATAATGAATTTTTTCACATTTTACGCTTGACGGCACTGTGAAAAACTGTTTAATAAGATTTTGTCATGGAGTGAGTTGCGCAAGATTATTGACCTATGCATCACGGTTCCCGGCAGTCCGAGATGTAGGTGAAAGTGTGGTCAGTAGCAAGCAGACCTCCAGACCTGGTTTTGAAGAAGAAGCTTAACATACTGCACACAAGAGATATCTAAGGAGAGGAAATGGCAGAGAGTTTACCCAAAACCCCGATGCTCGATGAGCTTGAAAAGGGTGGGTGGCCGAGCTTCGTGAAAGAGATCAAGCTGGCTGCCAAGAAAAGCCCGATGGCTGTCGATCTGCTGGGTCTGCTCGAGCGCTCGTACAAGGAAAAGATTGGTCACTGGAAGCACGGTGGAATTGTTGGCGTTATGGGCTACGGTGGCGGTGTCATTGGACGGTACAACGACCTTCCGGAAGTGTATCCGAATATCTCGCACTTCCACACGATCCGAGTCAACCAGCCAGCGGGTTGGTTCTACAAGAGCGATGCGCTGCGCTCGATATGCGACATCTGGGAGAAGCGGGGATCAAGTCTGACTAATATGCACGGATCCACAGGTGACATCATTCTTCTCGGAACCCGCACTGAACAGCTTGAGCCGATATTCGCCGAGCTCTCCAAGGTCGACTTCGATCTTGGCGGCTCTGGATCCGACGTCAGAACGCCGAGCTGCTGCTGTGGAATGGCCAGATGCGAATGGGCCTGCTACGACACGATGCGCACATGTTACGACTTCACGATGAAGTTCCAGGATGAACTTCACCGTCCGGCATTCCCGTACAAGTTCAAATTCAAATTCTCGGGTTGTCCGAACGACTGCGTTGCGTCGATTGCCCGCGCCGACATGTCAATCATCGGCACATGGAGAGATTCTATCCAGATGGACAAGGCTGCCGTGACAGAATACGCGAAGAATGGCATGGATATCCAGTCGGAGGTGGTTGACAACTGCCCTGCCAAGTGTATGGATTGGGACGGCAAGGAGCTTCATATCGAGAATAGCTACTGCCGCAGGTGCATGCACTGTATCAATGTGATGCCGAAGGCACTGAGACCCGGAAAGGATCGCGGCGCTACTATCCTTCTCGGTTCCAAAGCCCCGATCGTCGAGGGAGCTCTTCTATCGTCGGTTCTTATCCCGTTTATTAAGATGGAGCCGCCGTATAAAGAACTCACGGATATCATCGACAGGATTTGGGAATTGTGGTGCGAGGAAGGAAAGAACCGCGAACGCGTCGGGGAGTTCATCCAGCGAGTCGGTCTCGGCAATTTCCTCGAAGCTATCGAAGTCGATCCTGTTCCCGAAATGGTGGCTCATCCTCGTGAGAACCCGTACGTCTTCTACGAAGAGTACTTCGAAGCAGGAGACGAGGGGAGTGAAGAGGAAGAGAAGTAGAGGTCAACTGATTCGCAAAACGTGGATGTTATATAGAGGTTGAACATGACTGACGAGAGAAGAACAGATTACGGCCCTCCGCATTATGAGAGGTTTCTTCCACCGATCATCAAAGAGAACTATGGAAAGTGGAAATACCATGAAGTTTTGAAGCCGGGGGTCATGGTTCATGTTTCGGAGAGCGGTGCACATCTCTACTCGGTAAGAGCGGCTTCGAGCAGATTGCTGAGTATTGAGAAGATCCGCGCTTACTGTGATCTCGCTGACAAGTACTGTGGCGGTTATCTCAGGTTCACAAGCCGTCACAACGTTGAATTCCTGTTGAGTGATGCCAAGAACATCGATCCCCTGATTGCCGATCTCAAGAAGCTCGGCCATCCGGTGGGTGGACTTCAGAATTCGATCTCGGCAATAGTCCACACGCAAGGCTGGATTCACTGCCACTCGGCAGCGACGGATGCGTCGGGCGTAGTGAAGGCGGTCATGGATGACTTGCTGGAGTACTTCACCGAGATGAAGCTCCCCGGCAAGCTTCGCATCGCGCTTGCGTGCTGTCTGAACATGTGCGGCGCTGTGCACTGCTCGGATATAGCGATCCTGGGCATTCACAGACGCCCGCCACGAGTCGACCATGAGAACTTGCACAAAATGTGCGAGATTCCGAACGTTAGTGCATCCTGCCCGACGGCGGCAATCAGACCTGCAATGGTTGGCGGGAAGCAATCGGTCGAGGTGCTCGAAGAGCGCTGTATGTTCTGTGCGAACTGTTTCACGGTATGCCCGTCCATGCCCCTCGCAGATCCGCTCAATGACGGTGTCTCGATCTGGGTGGGTGGCAAGGTGTCCAATGCCCGCCATGAGCCGATGTTCTCCAAGCTTGCCATTCCTTTCCTTCCGAACAATCCGCCGCGGTGGCCCGAGGTGACGGAGGCAATACGGAATCTGGTCGAATTGTGGGCCAAGAACGCGCGCAAGTATGAGAGAATGGGCGAGTGGATCGAGAGAATCGGCTGGCCGAAGTTCTTCAGAATGTCCGGTATTGAGTTCAGGAAAGAACACATTGACGATTTCAAGCACGCGGGCTTGACGTTCAAGCGTTCTACACACTTAACCTTTTAGAAGGGTCTGATTAGTGGCTAAGACCGTTGCAGAAATCGCGGACGCCATGTACAAACTGGTCAAAGATGCTACTGGCCAGAAGAAGCTGAAGGCCACCGACTTGACCAAGGCTATGGTCGAGCTTTACGGCGACGAGGTCGACAAGCAGCTTTGCAAGGACGCAATCAAGGAACTGATGAACTCCGGGAAGTGCGTGTACACGTACTTCGGAGGCAGTTTCATTGAGCTTCCGCACAGAGAAGGCGCCGCGAACGACTGAAGTCGTCGACAGATTCGCCCCTCAAGCGTCTTTGTAGCGTGGTCAGCCTGCCGGTGCAGGCTGACCCGCTGCGGGTGAAATCAGTTGAACGTACCCGAACAGTCGATTGTGCGGTTGACTGATTAGCCAGGCATGGCAAGCAAGTGTATCTTCATATGCGAATGAACCTACCGCGAATAGTTGTTGCGGGCCTGTCCGGAGATTCCGGCAAAACCACTGTGAGCCTCGCTTTGCTCGCGGCTATGCGGGAGCAAGGCTTGCGGGTGTCGGTCTTCAAGAAGGGGCCGGACTATATTGACTCAGCATGGCTTGGCGCGATCGGCGGCACGACATGTCGGAATCTCGATACTTACATGGCTGAGCCTGAAGTAGTGAGAGCAAGATTCTTCCGGAGCGCAGACGGTTCCGACGTTGCGCTCTTAGAGGGGAATCGCGGATTATTCGACGGCAAAGATGCCAGAGGGACTCACAGCACTGCGGAGCTCTCCAGATTGCTCAGAGCGCCGGTGATCCTGGTGGTGAACGTCTCAAAGATGACAAGAACCGCTGCTGCGCTTGTGCACGGTTGCCGCACATATGAACCCGATCTCAGACTTGGCGGTGTGATCCTCAACAATGTCGGAGGTAATCGACATCAGAGAGTCATTACCGAGTCGATGGAGATGTCCGGTATTCCTGTGTTAGGCTGCCTCGGAAAGCTCGGTGGAACGTCGGCTGTCATACCGGGACGTCACCTCGGGCTTGTTCCTCCCGACGAACAGGGCGGACGCGAGGCTTTTGTGGCAGGACTGCTGGAACTTGCCCGCAATTCGCTGGATATCAACGCAATACTTGATGTAGCAAGATCCGCCGAAGGTGTTGATATTGACCTACCTGAGCTCCCGAGACGCAAAGACACCAACCTAAGAATCGGGTATTTCAGAGATTCCGCCTTTTCTTTCTACTATCCCGAGAACATCGAAGCCTTGGAGCAACAGGGTGCGAAGCTGATCGCCATCTCCTCCATCAGCGACCAGCGGCTTCCTGACGTCCATGGGCTTTACATTGGCGGCGGATTTCCTGAGACTCATGCGGATTTGCTGTCCTCGAATCGATCTCTGGCATCGGAAGTACGGGATGCATCAGAGAGAGGAATGCCCATTTATGCAGAGTGCGGCGGGTTGAT
>JAGVNY010000114.1 GCA_020053015.1 Candidatus Zixiibacteriota bacterium
CCGGATGTGGCGATATAGTAGTCCCGAGTCCGGAGTCTAGAGTCCGTAGGCACTGGTGCCCCAGCCTTCGGGTGGGATTCCCGTTGATTGCGCACAAGAAATCCACCTGAAAGGTGGGCCACCCGGCCCTACTCACATCCTCCTGAGCTGTCTCCAACCGGAAGATATGGGCAATCGCGCATGCCGTAGGGGCTAAACCAACTACAACCCCCAACAGGCGGTCGCTCTTTGTACCGCATCGACAGAACTTCTCCTTCGGGCGAAAACGTCACCCTCCAAGTAGCTATCTGGATAAGATCCGGGTCGTCCACATACACCGTAACCGTAACAACCGTTGAATCCGGATAGGTACAGATCGACGGAGGAGACAAACTGGTTGTGTCGAAATCGTCGTGCGCGAAGAAGTCCCATGCAGAAACGTTCATCAGACTCTCCGCACGTAGAAGCGACTCATTCCTCGCTGGGAAAAACCTGAACGGAGGATCGGAGCTTGTCCAATAAGGAGAACTCGGAGAGAGATCGAACTGCAAGCTGTACATCACAGAAATATCTCTCCAACTCTCCACAACGGTTGGACATCCTCTGATGTACGCCAACGATATCAATGTCACGGCTCCGAAGAAAGGAGGGAAATCCGGGCAACCGTTGTTTTCGGCACGCATCCGGTTGTATATGTCAACAAGCTTGCTGCCGAAGCCGTCCATGAGCAGGTAAGATCGCCCTGTGGACTTGATGTAGCCGACTCTCACAGGATGGTTCCGCACACCACCCTGGGTAGAGTGTCTTCGATTAGGTCGACCAACTGGATAGTACGTCAGGAGTGTGAAATTGGAATCACAAGCGTAATCATAGGAGTAGGCCAACACCGGGTAGTTCCAGTCCCTGAAATCCTCATGAGGATACATGAATCCAGGTGTTCCAAACTTCCCCTCTCCGACCATCAGCTCGTCAACAAGAAACTTCTTGAACTCATCGCTGTCAAACTTCGATTCCAACAGTGTCGAGTCTGAACCAAAGTAGTGGTAGATCTGCTGCGTTACGGCGCAAGTGTCTCGCCAGAACTCATGCTCACGCGGGTCGTGCCAGCTCCCGAGAACAAGTACGACCAAGAGCAATGCTGTTCCACAATCCATAGCGAACCTCCTTGGACCACATTCGAACTACTAGAGTGGGTTGTTCCCCGGGTCCTCCTTGTGTAAATACCATCGTCGCATTGCCCCGGGGTCGTTGTTATGTGACGTCCGCCAGTCGGACCAATCGTTGTATACGTCAAAGGCATCGTCTTTCCACATAACTCCGCTTTTCTGGTAACCCGACTTGAATCCATACGGGTCAAATACATCCCAGTATCTCATCTCAGCTTCCCATCCTGCCGCCCCTCGATTGTCCGTGTCCCACCACAGCAGATGAGCCGCCTCGTGCAACATTGTAACGACAAGTGCCTCGTCAACAAGATTCCAATTCATAAAGATGTAGAACAGCGCCCCATCTCTACCCGGTTCTCTGCACTGCCCTGGCGTTGGAAGATTGCCTTTCAGCGATATCTCGTTCCTGTCGAAGAAGAGAATGCTGAGTGCATTCCAGAATTCGACGTCTGTCATAGCTCCGCAGGCGTTTGCCATTGAGAATATTCCAACCATGGTCCATACCTGATGACTGCTAAGACACCTCTCTCCAGTTGGCATTCCATCCGGCCCGATGGCACCACAGCGAAATTGCGTCAAGAACCTCCTGATCCTCGCCTTCGTATCCCTGTCGCTTCGTCGCTTCCTCTCCGAATCACTTGGCCAATTCGAACCTCTGCCTAGAAACACGTCCCTGGCGAAATTGCGCTTTTCGCTCACATCCCACTGTTTACCGTCCGAATCATAGATCCCACTCATGGTGACTAGATCTCCGCTCGGTCCCGGAAAACTAAGCGATCTCATCTCCCTAAGGTACTCCTGCCTCGCTTCATGCTCCTCCGCCGATTCGCAGTAGTGTGGAGGGATGAAAGTATAGCCTCCTCTCATTCCGCTCGGATCGCCAATCATGACAGGATTGTTGTGAGCATAGGAGTATGGGTTGACGTAGTCCTTCAATGGGTCAGGCGCTGAGAATCTCCCGATTGCCGGGTTGTAGTGTCTGGCTCCAAAATAATACATGTCCAGAAGATCGTCGTCAAGCTCCTTTTCGCCATACTTGAACCTCCCGCCGTAGATCGAGTCGCTGTATCGAGGAGCAGTCCAGACGGCCTCCACCTCTCCAAAAGGCCCGTACTCCGTCTTTCGCTGTACGCCATAGGTATTGTACACCTGCCTGACATTGTCTTGGTAATCAGTTATCTGGAAGTATTTGTTTGGCGAAGGGGAATTCGGCTGAGCTTCACATATCAACTTGCCTGCTCCGCGAACGAGACACCGCCAATCGATGATCGTGCACCGGTGCCGCACCCTTCGAATTGGATCGCTGTAAATCGCGGGAAACCCGCCTGAAAGGTGGGCCACCCGGCCTGCTCCCCTCCTTCCATCAAAGTTCCCCCACCTTGGCCGGTCTCCCACTTACGAAGTCTTCGATTTTCCGGAACCTTGACATTACGCTGCCGATATATATAATGTAGAAGTGGTTAAGCCCACCTAACTCCGGGGGTGACTTGGTTTCGACGGAGTAACTGGAGGCTGGCCTGCATGCCGAGCACTCCGACAACTCGCAAAACTGTCGGTAAACACAATAAGTGGCGAATATAACTACGCCATGGCTGCCTAACTAGAGTAGGCAACCCGTTCCCCTCCGTTTTGTCCGCTGGGCGGAAGTGGGAGCGACGAGCACGGCGGACTGGTCCGGGAGGGTTGGTTCAGCCCGAACGGATGAGAACCAATTGAGCTGGCTGTGCGGTACGCCCGTCTTTCGGCAGACCGCATAGCGAGAATAAATAGAAAGACTACGCATGTAGATGGTCTTCCGCCGGTGCTTTCGGACGGGGGTTCGATTCCCCCCACCTCCATTTCTTGTAATTTTATGTTACTCAATCAAGTACAACGACCATTTTGACCGGACGAATCTCCCGAACCCCCGTCCACCCCCTATATCCCCCAATAACATAGAATATCATGAAACGGAAAAGGTCACGATTTGGTCACAGTGAGACAGTCCTTATCGAGAGCGTTTTCGAATACTGTCATTCGTGTGCCGGATCTAATTGCTTGACAAGCCCGCATGGATTTCGTAACTTTGTGAAACAAAGGACTTTGATAATAGGAGAGTATCATGACGAAAGAAAACAGATTCAAGCATATCACTGATGCAAATCTAGAATTGCAACTTGTTAAAGAAATGATCCAGAGGACTAAGCAGACAGTTGTAAACAGAGGAGCTTTCTTTCTCCTGTGGGGCGGACTCGTCTTCTTGGCTTGTTTGGTGACATTCGCACTCACGCAACTTGAGCTCGAACCATTGATATGGGTACCGTGGGCGATACTGATGCCGATCGGAGCGATCGTCAGTATACTCCTCATGCGTAGGTATTCCAAGCAATCGAAATACACTTCATATGTAGAGCACTCATATGACAGTGTCTGGCTGGCGTGTGGGATAGCTTTCTTCATCATGATGTTTGTAAATTCCATTACTTCGTTTTTTCCACCAAAAGCTGTTTATCCCATCATCTCATTCATTGTCGGTATTGGGGTCTTTGCGTCAGGCGGGATAATGGAATGGACGTCCCTGAGAATTGGAGGTCTATTTCTGTGGGGCGGGGCGGTGACAATGATGCTGGTGCCTTTTCACTACCATACGCTCATTATGTCAATTGTCATTATCCCAGGTTACATGATTCCAGGATATCTCCTTAAGCGGCAGTTTCATGCGCAGAGCAAGGAGACTGAGGTGTAATGCAAATGGATAAACTCGTTCAAGTGGATCCGATAATCCATGCGCCCATCCGTTTATCAGTTATGACCATTTTGCTTTCAGTAAAGGACGCTGATTTCAGTTATTTGAAAGAAGCCACCGGTGCCACTGACGGGAACTTGAGTACGCACCTTTCTAAGCTTGAGAGTGCCAAGTATATTAGAATAGTCAAACGCATTAAGGCTAAGAAGCCAAAAACAACCTGCTCAATCACACCAGAAGGGCGATTAGCTTACGAAAAATACGTCTCGGTGCTTGAGCAGTATATCAAACGATCTGTATGAGAGGATCATCGTCTTCGGCTCTTGCGTGTGGCTGAAGTGTATAGTCCTTTAACCCATATGGGATAGAAGCAAAAGAAAGAGGCAAGGCATGAAAGGACAAACTAAATGTTCATGTTGAGAAACGGCATGATCGGCAAAGTAATGGTGAGATCGTTGGTCGCTTTTCTAGTCTCTACCATGCTCGGAACAAATGTCGGTTCGGCAACCTCGGACCTATTGCCCAACCATTCTGCACCGCCCGTAGTGATCGAAAATGTCCATGTATTCGACGGTGAGGAACTCATTGCCGCGACGCGGGTCGTAATCAAGAGCGGTATCATCGCAGGCATCGGTCAGGATATACCCCCCCTTGAGGGCGCCGAGATTGTCGATGGTCAGGGCTTGACACTTCTTCCCGGCCTTATCGACGCCCACGTCCACATCTGGGCGGAAGATCAGCTCAGACAGACACTCGTGTTCGGTGTCACAAGTGTTGTTGATATGTTCATGGACTCTCGAACCATGAAGGCCATCAAAGATAGACAGGCGACTGCAAGTGACGGCTCAATGGCGACACTCATATCGGCGGGCATTCTGGCGACTGCACCTGGAGGGCATGGAACCGAGTATGGAATGAGTATTCCCACGGTGAGCAGCCCTGACGAAGCGCAGGCTTTCGTGGACGCCCGTATTGCCGAAGGTTCGGATTTCATAAAGATAATTCTGGATGGGGGGAGCATATTAGACCAAAGCTGGGCCACATTCGACCGCGAGACACTTGAGGCTTTGATCGAAGCCGCCCACGCTCGCGGCAAGCTTGCTGTAGTGCATATTACATCTCTTGAAGACGCGCGAACGGCAATCGAGGATGGAGCTGATGCACTTGCACACCTCTACTGTGATGACCGGTATGATCCTGAGTTCGGCGAGTTCGTTGCCTCGCGGCGCGCTTTCGTGATTCCGACACTGTCAGTAATCGAAAGCATGAGTGGGACATCGGGAGCAACTGGATTTATCGATGATCCTTATCTGTCACCATACTTGACCCAAGCGGATAGAGCGGGATTGCGCATGACATTCGGTACGGCACCGGAAGTCGGAAGAAAAGGCTACGAAGGCGCAGAGAAAGGACTCAGGCAGCTCAGGGCATCGGCCGTTCCCATTCTTGCGGGTACGGATGCGCCTAATCCGGGGACCGCCTACGGTGCCAGCCTCCACCGGGAGTTGAGCCTTCTGGTCGAAGCGGGTATGACTCCGACAGAGGCACTTAGGTCCGCCACTTCACTCCCTGCAGACAAGTTCGGAATATCGGGTCGTGGACGTATCGTAGAGGGAGCAAAGGCGGACCTTCTCCTGGTGAAAGGCGATCCTACTGATGACATCATGGC
>JAGVNY010000123.1 GCA_020053015.1 Candidatus Zixiibacteriota bacterium
GACTCAATCCTGCAAAAGGTCAAAAGACTTTGTGAATATATCTCTGGGACAGGACACTAGGAACGAGAGCACACGGTTCGGCCCCTGATCGGGCGGTGGAGACTTCGGAGGAGTACGTTCTCCAAGAGTCTGACATTGAAGTCTTGAAGAGTCTATTTGAGCGCCTCAACGACGAACCAGTCAGAAAGAACCGTTCATTCTCGATTGGCTTCGAGAGAATCGAAATGGCAAGCATTCGCACAAAGCCCGTTGATTCCTTGATAGACACAATGATTGCCCTTGAGGCACTCGTACTGAGTGATGCAGGTGACCCAAGGGAACGAGGCGAGATGAGATTCCGGCTGTCGCTTCGAATTGCCCGTTTTCTCTCAAACTCATATGAAGAAAGAAAGCAGATATCTCGGAACGTGAAGAATGCGTACGATCTGCGGAGCGCGGTAGTCCATGGCGGACTAATAAATGCCGAGGATAAGGTCCTTATCTCGCAGATTGCTGAAACTGCACGCCAAGTTGCGCGAAAACTCCTGC
Source organism: Candidatus Zixiibacteriota bacterium (assembly GCA_020053015.1). Lineage (GTDB taxonomy): Bacteria > Zixibacteria > MSB-5A5 > JAABVY01 > JAHJOQ01 > JAGVNY01. Next base: position 529 of record JAGVNY010000123.1, read on the forward strand.
TACAGCCAACAAGACCCGATTGGGAGCAACTTCTGCTTGATGATTCTCCCCACGAATTCTAATCCACCAGCCTCAGCGGCTGTGTCAGAACCACTTCGTCCCCGCTACGGGGACTTCGGGTTCCTCCCTACGAGCTTGCTCACATGATCTTTGACGAAATCAACCGCTGACACAACTGTTCGGGACATATCACTAAGACGAGAACCACTTGACCGCTGTCATGCTATAGATGGGTTGAATCCATTGAAGGCCTTTTTTGAAAGGTCTTCCCGGCTTCAGCCCGACCTGCGACAGCATCCTTCGCACTCTTGCAAGTTCCGCCCTGGTGGAGACAACGAGGCGAACCTCATACCCCTTCTTGTAAACTCTACTTCCGAGTTCGGTTCGGCGCTCTAAATCTGCAACCCGCAGATAACCATGCTCCCTGAATAGCCGCTTCAGCGCAGCTTCCGCAGCTTCTTTTTCGGGAATATTGGTTGCACCTGTCATAACTTCAACCACGGATAATCAAGCCGTCAGACAGAGCGCTGTACTCAATCCACCAGTCTCAGCGGCATGATCAGGCAGATGTAGTCCTCGGTGCGGTCGGCGGCGTAGACTACGCCCGCTGAGACCGGCGATGCCAGCTCGAATACGACCTCTTCGCTGTCGACCTGCTTCAGGATATCCTCGATGTAGCTGGCGTTATACCCCACATCCATCTTCTCGCTCTTGTACTCGCAGGGAAGCTCCTCGCGGGCCTCGCCGCCCAGATCGACATTGGTCGCAGAAAGCAGAAGCTTGTTCTTGTCGATCGTGAACTTGACCTGATGCGTCAGACTGTTGGACAGTATTGACACGCGTCGCACGGCAGCAAGCAGGTCCTGACGGCGAACGATGAGCCGCTTGTCGTTGTCGGTCGGAATCACCTGATCGAAGTTCGGATAGGGTCCCTCGAACAGCTTCGAAGAGATGGTCGTCGATCCGATACGGAACATGATATTCTTCTCGCCGAATACAACACCTATCTCTTTCTCTTTGTCGCTGATCAAGCGGGTGACTGCGCTAAGAGCCTTCGGGGGAATAATCAGATCGTCTGCTACGCCGCGCAGCTTACGATTGTCGAGCGATATCTTCGCGAGCCGATGACCGTCGGTAGACACCATAATCATCTTGTCGCCGGCAGTCTGCCAGAGGACGCCGTTCAGCGCAGGACGCGACTCATCGGTCGACACAGCAAACACCGTTTTGCGGACCATCTTGCTGAAGTCCTCCGACGGCATTCTGATCTCCTTTGCAGCAGTATACTCGGCCAAGCGAGGGAATTCATCGGCGGCAATGCCTGATACCTTAAAATGTGCGGTCTTGGTAGCTATCTCAACGCGGTTACTATCCGCAGCAATGGTGACGTTGGTGTCAGGAAGTTCACGAATAATGTCAGTGATAGTCTTAGCCTGAACCGTAATTGCACCGGTCTTGTCAGGTTTGATATCGATAGTCGTACATATCGCTATTTCAAGGTCCGTTGCGGAGAGTGTGATACCGTTATCTTTGGCGTCAATGAGTATGTTTCCCAGAATCGGCAGTGGCGATTTCCCGGGTACAGCGCCCAATACGATTTGAAGAAGCTCTAACAACTTCGACGCGGCCATCTGGAATTTCATCTTCAGCTCCTGCGCTATTCACAGTCCTAATTAATCTTAAGAGTTCATATATATAGATAGTAGTAATCTTAAGTATCGTTGACAAGGTTGAAAACACTCCATATGCTTGATTCACTTGTCGATACACGAATACCACGGTGTTGACTACTTGCTGTACTCTCCCAAAGTACTAACATCACACCTTACTTGTGAAAACAACTCAAGAGTTTCCACATATCCGCAACAGAGATCTCCACAGGCTCAGACATACAGGGAATTCGTAATCTGATCGATTCTGAGTTTGAGGTTAACATCTTTTCTTATCATTTCCAGAATTGTCTTGTGCGCGTGAATTACCGTCGAGTGATCCCGGCCACCGAATGCAGCTCCGATACCTTTTAGAGAGCTGCTCGTCAGAGTCCTGCACAGATACATAGCGATCTGCCGCGCAAGCGCAACCTCGGCCGTTTTCCTCTTGGCCTGCATCATCTCCGGACTGATATTGTATGACTCTGCAACTCGCCGCTGAATCTGTTCGATGCTAACGGTCTCCTTGACCGAAGGGATTGAGTCCCTTAGAAGATGCTGGGCAATGTCAACGGTTACTTCTTTGCCGCGCAGCGATGCGTAGGCCAGCAGACGCGTGAGACAACCTTCAAGATCGCGTATGTTCGTTGAGACTGAACCCGCAATATAGCTCAGTACATCAGCTGAGACTTTCACATTGTCCGATTCCGCTTTTCTTTGCAGGATTGCAATCCTGGTCTCGAGTGAGGGAGGCTGAATGTCGGTGACAAGTCCCGATGAAAACCGTGACAGCAGACGTTCCTCAAGACCCTTAATATCCCGGGGAGGCCTGTCTGCAGTCAGCACTATTTGCCTGCCGTTCTGGTGGAGGGTGTTGAAGGTATGGAAGAACTGCTCCTGAGTGGACTCTTTGCCTGTGAAAAACTGGATGTCATCGATCAGAAGCATGTCCGCGGAACGGTAACGGTTGGAAAAGTCTGCGATCGACTTGTTTGAGATGGAATTGATAAAATCGGTCGTGAATTTCTCCGACGTGGCATAGAGCACCCTAGCGGCTTTGTCGTTGTCGATAACATAGTTGCCAATCGCTTGCGCGAGATGTGTCTTCCCGAGTCCGACCCCCCCATAGATGAATAGCGGATTGTATCTGGTCTTGCCAGGTGACTTGCCCACTGCAATACTGGCAGCATAGGCAAACTCGTTGGAGTCGCCCACGACGAAGTTCTCGAAATGGTACCTGTCAGATAGTTCGTTGCACATCTTGCAGCCATTACCATTCCATGGCTCAGCAGTCTTTGCAGCGGCTGTTGCTGCAAAGTGCTGCCTCACCACGAACATATCCGTCTGTGCAGCCTCACAGTGTGGGCTGACTATGAAGGCAAAGCTGCAATCTCGTTCCGTCACGGAGCGGAGCGCTTCAGTGATAAGGTCCGAGTAATGCTCCTGGAGCCAGTCAGCCACGAACCTGTTTGGCACCCCGATCTGCATCGTGCTGTCGTCGACTCCAAGCATTACAGTCGGCTTGAGCCAGGTGTAGAAGCTCTGCCGATTTACGCGCCTCGACAGATACGACAGACAGTCATTCCATACTTGATTGTGCTCAGCCATAACGCTGTCTCCGTCAGTCATTTATCAACATCAGTGGATAAGAGTAACTTATTCAGAAACAGCTGCTTGCAGGTGCCGCTCTACTCTTGACCGTGAACTTATCCACATAATCTTGAAGCAAACATGCTGTACAGTGTCGAAAACTCAGGATCTCAGTGCTCGTGCGTAGTTATCAACATGCTGTTAACACATTAAATTTCAACAACTTCCGAAGGGAAAGGTCTTCATCTGCGCCTTCTTTGTCAAGTCGACCGCCGGAAAAAAGGGTGAACACATAACAGAACGTGACCGTTGGACTTACACACCGACCGCGTGAAGAAGTTGTTTGCTTGATGACGTAGCTGTGTGCAGGCTTCTCGGATTTTGCGATCCGCTAACGGTTTACTTCGCTTCGATCAAATGAGCTGCAGAATGTTCGCCTTTATGCGTCGGTAGATTTCTGCGATATCGTCAGCTACCTTAGCTTCGAAAAGGGAAGATCCCGTGTCGGCCGCCTCACGTATTCGCTTGTCGAGCGGAATCTCGCCGAGGAACTCCGCATTCACTTTCCTTGCCAAGACTCTACCGCCATCGCGTCCGAATACGTATTCGCGGCTCTTGTCAGGAAGAACATAGTAAGACATGTTCTCGATCACTCCGAGGACCGACAGATTGGTCTTTTCGGCCATCGCGGCGACTCTGCTTGCGACATGCGCGGCCGCGGGCTGGGGAGTCGTAACCACTACTAACTGTGCCTTTGGCAATTTCTGCGCAATAGTGATGGTGACATCGCCCGTTCCCGGCGGAAGATCAAGCAATAGCAGGTCAATATCGCCCCAGGCGACATCAGTCATGAATTGCGTGATCGCCTTGTGCAGCAACGGACCTCTCCAGACAACAGGTGAGTCATCAGGAACAAAGAAACCCATCGAGACGACTTTAATTCCATCCGAGATTGCGGGAACGATCATATCGTCGATCAAAGTCGGCTGCACATTTACACCCAGCATCCGTGGTATCGAGAACCCATAGACATCTGCGTCCAATACTCCGACTTTCATGCCCGATTCAGCAAATGCCCGTGCCAGATTGGCAGTAACTGTTGATTTGCCGACTCCGCCTTTTCCCGATGATATGGCGATCAGCTTATCCGCTATGTGAGGGACAGTATCGTCCTTAGCATCACCTAATATTTGTTTCCGAAGATTGACTCTCTCATCAGGGGTCATAGCGCCGAACTCGACTTTCACTCTGCCCACGCCTTCGAGTTTGGCGAGCGCTTCTGTCACGTCCTGGTTGATCTTGTTCTTCAACGGGCAGGCTGGTATTGTGAGCTTGATCTTTGCAGTTATCGAATCACCGTCCAGTAAGATGTCTTCGACCATGTTCAGATCGACTATTGATCGGTGCAACTCCGGATCCTGAACGGCCCGGAGAGCATCCATGGCGCTCTCCCGAGTCGGCATGTTACGCCTCGCTTCTTTCTTGTGCGATCAGGTCTTCGAGAGTGGTTGACAGAAGAATGGCATCAATCGCTGTTTGCACTCTTCTCCAGATCGGCTGAAGCGTGCAGTCTTTCGCCATTTCGCAGTGGGGCAGCCCTGCAAGACAATCATAGGCAGTGAGTGGACCCTGCACTGCCTCAACGACAGACTTGAATGTGATCTCAGCAGGTTTGCGGCTCAGAATCACCCCGCCGCCGTACCCCCTTGCCGCTTTCACAAGACCCGCGCGTGCCAAGTCGCTGAGAATGTGCGGGAGGAATTTCGGCGGGATATGCTGCCTTGTAGCTATATCCTCCGATCTCAGCAAGTTGGTAGTGCCGGCAAGCTCGCGCAGCGCACGTATTGCATATTCAGTTCGGTTTGAAAACATAATCGCGCTCAATCCAATCTACTATAGCATATTCGATATCCAAGATACCTTTTACACCCGGTATGTCAACTGATTTTCATGACGTACACCTAAGTCAAAAGCTTTGTTGACATCGCAGTACGAGGCGGGTTAATTGATTTCGCTCGGAATGCGCCTTGGAGAGATTGCAGGTTCGATTTCGCCGTACTTCGGGCAGATCTCTGTGGATCGGCGGACCAGTGTTGGATAGCACACGACATAACCACTACTTACTACTTGTCCCGAGGGCTCTGATCCTGCTCTCGACCATTGCCGTCGCGCTCAGTTCAGCCCTTGCTGCAGATCTTGAAGAAATAGGCTCAAATACCACCGGTTCGTCAGTTCACTCATCCAATCGTGTTTCCCCCGAACCCGTCCGCAGCTTGATTGTGAGGGACACTCCAAATGACAACGGTGGCTCTGTCGAGCTGAGATGGGAGCCATCCGTCACCGAGGAATCCGGCTCTGTCAGCTTCTATGAGATTTCGAGGTGGACCGTCGCGGACTTCGGCGCTGAACCAGAGATGTCTGACCGGGTTCCTGTGGGCAGCCAAATGCTTACGGATAACGATGCGAAGACCGGAATTGACTATTGGTACGGCATTGTTGCGGTTGTCCATGATAGCTCAGGACCTGGACCCGGGACCATGCTCAGGTCTGACCGTGTAGTGGCTGGCCCTGTGCACTCGTCGGCGCAGTGGTTCAACACGAGCCGTTCCGTGGTCGTTGTCTTTGTGATTACGTTGGCTGCGCTGATTCTTTGGTACACAAGGCAGGCAGGACGGGGCAGGGAGGTGTTCATACGGAAGATTCCTGGCCTTGAAGCTGTTGACGAAGCTGTTGGTCGAGCTACCGAAATGGGGCGAAAGATGTTCTACATTCCGGGCACGCAGGACATGGAGAATATCCAGACAGTTGCCGGAGTCACTATTCTCGGTCGCGTTGCGAAGCTGGCCGCCGAGTATGAGACAACGTTAGAGGTTCCTGTGTCGCGTTCATTGGTTCTGGTGACCTCGCGGGAGATCGTGAAAGAGGCCTACATCAACGCCGGTCGGCCGGACGCCTTCAATCCGGACTCGGTTCAGTACCTGACCGATGACCAATTCGGCTTTGCGGCAGCGCTGAGTGGAAAGATTGTACGCGAGAAACCCGCAACGGTGTTCATGCTCGGTCTGTTCTACGCGGAATCTCTGATTCTTGCGGAAGCGGGCAACTCAGTAGGCGCTATTCAGATCGCCGGAACCGCCGAGCCTTCACAGTTGCCGTTCTTCGTGGCGGCGTGCGACTACACGCTTATCGGAGAGGAGCTCTTTGCTGCGTCTGCATACCTATCCCGTGAACCGAAGCTCCTCGGCTCACTGAAGGGACAGGACATCGGCAAAGCTGTGGTTCTGGTCGTGATTCTTATCGGGGTAGTGATTCAAACACTGGGCATCTACGATATCGCCGCACTTCTCAGTGTCTCAGCTGATTAGACTGGAGCGAAGCAGTTAGTTGCCGCCCGTATGTGGTGTAGTTCACCTCTGCTGGTAGCCGTTCCTATTTGCGTTAAACCGATTCGAGAACGACCGGAACTTGCAACACGAGATTGAATCCCTTTGTCCCATTGTCCAGCGGGAGCACCTTTAGCCGGATTCGGCGCTTGAGATTGATGTACTCGAATCTCTCGGAGCGTGATTGCAGCATCCAGACAGTCAGATTGATGGCTTCTATCAACTCTGCGAGGCTGGAGATGTTGAATCCGAACCTGCAACCGGTACCCTCGATAAATATCTCCGGCTTCCGAATACCCAGAATGCGACTCCTCATCCTGTCCTGATCCGATGCTACGTACTCGGACGGCGTGGGTGGAAACAACCGGCAGGGGATTCTCTCGAGCAGCCTCTTGGGCAGATCGAAACCTAAGATGAAACTCGATAGGGACTTGGGCATCGGAGTGGCGCTGATTGAAATTGACCTTAAGACAGATTCAAGCTCCCCCATATTGCAGCTTCTCATGACTATGAGTCGCACAGTTTCCGTTATCTCGCGCAAATCGTCGATTGATCCTGCGAGGTAACGAATTGTGCGTACGTCTGCCGCGCTGATTGATTCAGTTACTCCCATAGACCCTGCTCACTTGTATCGGCAAAAACGTTGCAAACTTTCGGGGTGACGAAAACGCAAGCCCTTTGACCCAACTGGCAGAACGGATGTCAGTTCAGTGGTGTCCGGGAAGATCGGAAGACAAAGCCGCCCCTGCAGAGAGCAGAGGCGGCTTCAAAGAAGACGAGGTCGTGTCTTCGACTACCAGTCTATCGAAAGGCTGATCCTGTGGTTTTCACCAAAGGCGTCGCCCGCTTCGGAAATGTAGGCATAGTCGAGGCCATAACGAGCCGCGACCTTGAGGCCCGCACCGATCGTGAACTCACCATCGTTCACGCCGCCGCGAACCGCAGCCCAGTAATCCGTTGCGAACTGGTACGAATACTCAGCGCCGGCTCTCAGCTTGATCTCAGAGCGGTGCTGGACCTTTTCGATGTCGAGCGGAATCGTGAATCCTTCGACCGGGAAGACCGCAATGCCGACACGGAATGTGGCGGGAACGGCCTTGCCGACCTTGGTTCCAAGATCCTGAGCTACGACAGCGATGTTAGCTTTATCGTCGACGATGTACTTGACGCCTGCGTCAAATCCGACGCCGCTCTTGGAATAATCGTCGATCTTCTGATAGACGACCTTGAAGTTCATTCCGAACATCAGCTTGTCCATCATATTGCCGTACGAGAATAGGAATGCATGATCGTTAGCGTCAAAGCTTCCATTAGCTACTCCCACGTCCGAGTACTTGTCAATCTCTGACGTGCCTGAGTTAAGCCAAGAGAAACCGAGAGCGCCAAAGTTGAACTTGCCGGCGATAGCAAGGTAGTTGTATTTGCGATCTTCCGACATGTTAGCGGCTATCATGCTGGAAAAAGACCACTTCTCAACCTGTGACAGGCCAGCCGGGTTCCAGTAGCCGGCCGCGGCGTTGTTCGCCACGGCAATGTACGCTCCACCCATGCCGAGCGCGCGGGCTCCCACGCCCATCCGAAGCATCGGCATGGCGTGGTTGTAGTCCTCGGCCAAAGCAACCTGCGAGCAACCCACCACCATCAGGATGAAAAGCGCCAAGCTCAAGGCTTTCGTCTTTCTTGGGTTTCTTGTCATTTCTCAATCATCCCCTGGTTAAAGGTTTATGCAGGACCGGAGCGGGTAACTCCGGTCCTGCTGGTGAGCTACTTGTCTATTACCGCGATCTTAACGATCTTGTGCGTACCGTCACTGGCCTGACAGTATGCGAAGTAGACACCCGTTGCGACCGGCTTGCCGCCGTCAGTAATGCCGTACCACTTATAGGTACCGTCACTGTTGGCCGGACCGGAAATCACCAGTTCGCCGCCGAAGTCATAGATCTTCACCGAGATATCGTTGCCTTCGAATCCGGTAACGATAGTCGTGAAGTCGTTCTCCGACAGGTTGAACGGGTTCGGATAGGAGTACGGATCGCCAGCATCTGAGTAATCGCCTGAGCCGAATGCTGACCATGAGCGCTCACTCATATTACCGGTCTCGTCGTACACGACTATCCGCGTCCTGACACCCGGAGTCTTGCAGTAGAGCAAGTGACCATCGCTATACGAGTACTGACCCTGATCCAGTTCGCCAGTCGTGGCCTCGATCAGGACGCCGTCCTCATAAACCTCGACGTGATCCACGCCAGCGCCGTCGTCCGCTATGGAGATAGTAATCGGACAGTGATCTGGCAACACATCAGAATCTGTCTCGCCTTCTACGACGACAGCCGGACCGTCGTAATCGACTGCCAGAATCTGAATCCACGGCTGGTTCTGGTTGCCGACGCAATCGTGAATGCCATCGCATGCGAGCCAATAGCGTTCCCAATCGCTGTAGTAGCTGTATCCTGGCGGGTCATCGTAGCTCGATGTCGTGCCGTCATAGATCGCTAC
>JAGVNY010000079.1 GCA_020053015.1 Candidatus Zixiibacteriota bacterium
CAAAGCAGCCGTGTTCATCGGGCTTGTAGCCGCGAGGAGTCCCGGGACACTTGTCGACATCGTCAGTTACTCCATCACCATCGGAATCCAGTGGGCAGCCGGTCGAATCGACCGCTGAACTCAGCTCTGTCGCCGGACATCTGTCAACGTAGTCAGGAATACTATCTGAATCCGAGTCAGTGGGACATCCCGTCGAGTCAACAAATCCAACCGCTTCCCGGGGTGTGTCGGAACACAGATCGAGCGAGTCTCTTACCCCGTCGTAGTCCTGATCGGAGTATAAATCGAGCGGTGTCTGCCTTATCGTGTCAGTCGGCTCGCCGCCATCCGGTTCCCGGATGATGAACTGGGAGGGTTCTTTCTTCTCCGTCTGCGTCTGGTCGTCCGTCCGCCATCTCTCCAACAGCGACTTCTTCTTACCTCCGAAGTGGTACGCAACACCTATGTTGATGTCACCGTAACCACGAGAGCGAATATTGTTGGTTTCGCCATCGAAATCAGCTCCGAGGCCGCTCAGGAAATAGAGGTCAAAACCATAATCAATGCTCCAGTGGGGATGGATGTAGCTCTCGGCCCCTATTCCGAGCAGTAGATACATTTCTGTGGCTGCGAAGTCTCGCGGTTTGCCCTCGGATGAGACAACGGTGACTGGTGAATGCGTCGACATGGCATCTACCTCCCACGACGACACGCCTGCTCCGAACCTGAGGTGCGGTGCGAATGCACCGTTCGAATAAACATACATTTTGCAGGCAAGTCCCACGCACAGATTCTTCAAGTAGATGTTTGCGTTCTCCCTGCCTATTTTGAATGTCGAGTTGGACAGAGAATCGTTGTACATCTTCGAATACGAAAGCATCGGTCCTATCGAGAGCTTGCCGCTGACCTTGTAGTACGCCTCGATTCCATACGTTGCGGAGATAACCCACGGCTGCATACGCTCATTGAACGTGGCCTGCCTTAGACCGAGGATTGCGCTCACAGACCACCTTCCGACTTCCGGTTTAGCTGACACCGGTTGCGGAGCTAATGCAGAGAGACAGCCCCAAATCAGACTCAGCGTCAGAAGATGCGTTATCGCGAAGCTCGCCTTGATCTGGTGTATCGGTTTCATGTCAATGATGAAATCGGTTTGAAGTTCTTTGGCAAGAGGAAATTCGGGATTGATCAGTACACTCGTATGATTTCGGCTCCGGTGTAGTAGGATGACAGGATCGATCTGTACTCCTGCCCGGAGCGCGATCTGCCGAGCGCCCCGCACTGGCACATGCCAACTCCGTGCCCATTACCTTTGCCGGTTGCCTCAATCTGAGTGATATCTCCCGACGACGAACGAATGATCCGCAACTCGAAATTCGTCGACGGCAGGATAGCTCCCGGCTTGTCAGGACGAATAAGAGCCCACCTGATTTGGTCTTTGAGGATCAGATACTCTCCGGCTGAAGTCGTGACCTTCAGAATCCTGACTCTGCCTGAAGGAAGCTTGTCGATAATCTCCAGATCGCGTAATGTAAACGGCTTCGATTGAAGCCTCCCGCTCTTCTCAAGGTAATCGGAGATCGAGCTTTCGAGCTGCTGGCGCGTCCATGTATATGTCCATGCATAGAACTTTGACCACTGGCAGTAGGGATCGTCGAGTCGTGCGCGGAGATAGGAGGCAGGGTCCCGTTCCCAAACATCCTCGACATTCTCCGTGGCGCCGCCGCAAGTCGAGTGATAGTAAGCGGTAATGGTCTCGCCGTCACTGAGTAGAACTTCTCCCTTCGTCTCGGAGACGGCGCCGTTTGTCCACGTGTCCTCCGTTGACATTCCGTCATAGACCTGATCCGCGACGTGGCCGACCAGATCATACGCCTTTGTAGGATCGATACTGTATCTGGAGACAGCATAGGTTCTTGAGGCCACGGCCTGCGCTTTCAGCGCTTCCCACTCGGGACGGCCGTGATGTCCGATCTCGGGCGGGAGGACGCCCTTCAGGTAATCTTCCATGTAGACTGCGTTGACTACCGAGATGCTGTCGTTTTCTACTATGACGTCCGCCACTCCTCTGAAGGCTCTTCCATTCAGGACGAGATGATCCCTCTCCTTCACCGGAGATGCCACAACTCTTGAAACGAGTTCTTCAAGCGGCAAACCGGATTTGTCTTTGACGGTGAGGAGCTTCTTGCTCAGTGTCACCGTTATGTCGGAGTTTGAATGGTATTCTGTTCGCTCGCCGTCTGACTTGAAGCAGAGCAATTCGTACGGGCCGGTGGACTTCAGCGTCACTTTCTTCGCTTCGACCACTTTGACCCGCACATAAGGCTGTTTGAGCCGCTTGTAGCCGCGCCTGTGCTCGACATATGAGAACCTCGCGCAGCCGGCAGCGCACATAAGCATGACGGTTGCAGCGATGAGCGCGAGTCGGTATATCATGGGAGGGTGATCTTTCCTAAGACTACCCGCCTTTCGGCCCCAGTGACCTGCGTCAGATTGGCGGGCAATCGGTCAACAGTGAGATTTGCCAGTAACGCGAAAGAGATCGATTCAACGAAATCAGGA
>JAGVNY010000244.1 GCA_020053015.1 Candidatus Zixiibacteriota bacterium
TACTCGCTGGCGAAAAACAGCATGCGCCCTGTGCCAATGCCGCGAGCGCGCAGCAAGCGGAACACGCCTATCATTCTGAGTATCGGCATCAGGTGATATGTCTGAACCTTACGTGAAGAGAGATAATGGATTAAAAGGCTGGCCCAACTGACATTGCCGGTGACAGAAAACAGAAAGCCCGCTCCGGAAAGAGCGGGCTTGAATCCTATTTTGTCCGAGTTCTCAGCGAGACACGGACTCGATGATCGCGTCGTAGATGCCCATCCCGCCCTGAGCCTTCTTGCCACCGCCATCATCATAACAATCCAACGCCGTTTGTGCAATGTCCTCGGTTGCGTTGCCCACGGTCACATCGCCCCACACGTATCCATCGTCGACTGTCAATGTAACGGTGCCATTTGCGGTGGATGTACCGGTATTGTCGGTGAGAGAAATGGCCACATCAACAGTTATTGTCCCAGACACAGGACAACTGTAATCATCGTCCGGGCTGAAGACCAGATCTTCGGCCTCAAACTTGTAGCCATAAGTGAACTTGCCGTTTCCTGACTCGGCCCCGGAAATCGTCATCTTCAGCGTATACTTCTCGGTCATATCGAGGTGAAGGTAATCCGACTCGTCGAGTTCGAGAGTGGAGTGCCAGTATCCACCGAGTGAGAAAGAGATGCTCTGGCCTCCGGTCTCTGCTATAGACCCGTCCAGATCCATGTGGGCGCGTTCTTCAAGACGATCGATGTCCTCATCCCAGTCCTCATACGGCTCACCATCTGAACTAAACTTGAGCGAGTCATCAAGTTCGATACTCACTGAGATCGTGGTATCCGGACCTTCGGGGTTCACAACCGTCGAATCGACGCTTTCATCATAGTGGTATATGTGCCACCCGTTCTCGTACTCGTACCATTCATCATTCGGAACCGCAGACTTGAAGCCGATATATGGCTCCTCCCAGTCTCCACCCCAGTAATCAGTCGTCTGGTTCATCGCCTGGCTGATCGATGCCATGCCTATTGAACCCATGTTCGCGGTGATCAGCTGCGCTGCCTGCTCGTTGTTCATCTGCTTGGTCTTCGAGCTCGTGCCTTTGTCGTCACTGCATCCAAACAGACCGAATAGGATCAGAGATGCGGCTGCAATTGCAAGAATGGTAGTGCATTTCTTCATACTTCCTCCCAAAGTGAAGTGTTTTAGTACCCGTTCTGGCTGGAAATAAGCGAAATGGTCGCCGGGCGCGCAACAATAATTTCAGTTATCCAAGCTGGGACAACAGCTTGCCAACCTTTTCAGTCGTGAAAGGCTTCGGCAAATAGAAATCAGCTCCGTCTCTGACCGCAATCTGCTGCGTCAACTCGGAGTCGCGAGTAGATATAAGCGCGACAGGCACTTGCGGATGGTTCTTCTTTATATACTTAAGCAGAGTGAATCCGGAGACTTTCGGCATTCGCGTGTCGGCGATGACGAGGGCATACGACTCCTCGGCAAGGCGCTGAATAGCCTCTTCGCCGTCTGATACTGTATCGCATCTGACATTGAATTCTTCGATCATATCTGCGAGGCAACCGGCCATGTTCGTATTGTCGTCAACGATCAGGACCTTGCCCATTTTCACTTTTTGTGACATTCGATCTTCCACCCTTTCCCACGATAGTATCGGCAGGTTTGCGGGCTTCCTTTGCATAACGAAACATGAAAAGTGAACATGGTCGACAAATTCGCCTCTTGTGAAATCCTTGGATTTCTTGGCACCGATCCGAATTCGATGCGCTTTGTTTCCGGATAACTCTAAACGTTCTCGCAAATAAGCCGATTATTAGAATAGCAAAAAAGAAGGGACTCACCGTACGATGAAGAATATACTTCTCGTTGACGACGACACGCAGATCGGCTCCACTCTGGCAGAGCTTCTGGATCCGTCCGAATATCACTTCCACTGCATAACAGACGGCACAAATGCTGTCGATATGATTGCCACGACAGAAGCAGACTTGGTGCTGTTGGATGTGAATCTGCCGACAGTCTCTGGAATCGAAGTTCTCAAAAGTATCAAGGCCAAGAACATAGAAGTCCCTGTAATTGTTATATCCGGCTTCGTGTCAACAGAAAACGCTATCAAAGCAATGCGAGAAGGCGCGTACGAGTACATAACCAAGCCGTTCCAGATGGAGCGTCTCATGGTGACTATTTCCAAGGCTGTTGGACGGGGCGTAGCCGAAAAGGTCGGCTCATCGTCACTCCAGGCAAGCGCCGGCACATACGAAGACGAAATAGTAGGAAAGAGCCCCGAGATTGTGGAGATAGCCAAGCTGATCGGGCAGGTTGCCAAGTCTGATGCGGCGGTGCTCATCTTCGGAGAATCCGGCACCGGCAAGGAACTGGTTGCACGAGCGATTCACAGAAATTCCAATCGCAGCGATAGAGCGTTCCTGTCAGTGAACTGCGCAGCTCTTCCGGAAACTCTGCTCGAATCGGAGTTGTTCGGCCACGAAAAGGGCGCTTTCACTGGCGCGCATGCGCGGAAACTCGGCAAGTTCGAGCTTGCAGACGGTGGTACGATCTTCCTGGACGAGGTCGGCGACACGTCGCTCGCGACGCAATCGAAGCTCTTGAGAGTATTGCAGGAACAGAAATTCGAGCGGGTTGGGGGAGAGCAGACCATCACCGTCGACGCGAGAGTGGTAGCGGCTACCAACAAGTCGTTGGTGTCGGCGATGAAAGAGGGATTATTCAGGGTTGACTTGTTCTACAGGCTCAAGGTGGTTAGCGTGTATCTTCCGCCTCTCCGCGAGCGGCGCAGCGACATACCGCTTCTTGTGGATCACTTCATGAACATGTACGCAAACCTCGCAGGAAAGCAGATAAGAGGCCTGTCGAAGGCAGCGCTTCAGATGCTGCTCAATCATCAGTGGCCAGGGAACGTGCGTGAGTTGGAGAACAACGTTCATACCGCTGTGGTAATGACAAAGAACGAAGTACTCCAACCTGACGATTTCCCTGTATTCGGCGATGCCAAAGAACAGGTCCCGATCGACTTTGAGGCGATCAAAAACGACTACACACGCATGTTCGACGATCTGATGGAGCCCGTGTTCGACAAAGTCCTCAACGTATCGTCAGGTCAAGTGTTCTACCACCTGCAATCAGCGCTCGAGAAATCTGTCATCAAGAAGACTCTGAAGAGGTTGAACTCGAACCAGGTGAAGACAGCGCAAATCCTCGGCATTTCTCGAAACACGCTTCGAGACAGAATGCAGAAATACGATATATTCTAAGGCTGGCCGCGCATCTCTTTTCCCGAAAACGCAATCGGACATTGAGCGAAGAAACGAAACGGCGGGACGCTTGTGAATGCATCCCGCCATTAACCCCTGTCATAGCTGCGGACTCTAATTCTGTGCAACGACCTCCCGCCAGCTGACCTTCTGCATCAGAGCGATCAACGGTGTTCCGGGCGGCAGCTTTGTGGGATCTCTCAGATCTTCGTCGAAGGCCCAGTTTCTGTTCGGAGCTGTGTAGTACACGCCGTACGACCAAGCATTCGTAGCCTCTTCGGATAGCCACAAGTCGACCGCCGAACCTCTCCAGGTGAAGCTGACACCGTCCCACTTCTCCAGAAATCTCGGAAGATTCTCGAATCCGCCATTGTATGCCGATCCGCCCTCTCCGGTGTTCTGATTGCCGGTCATGTAGCTGCAATTGACCGTCGTCGCTGTCGCCACTCTGCTTGACAGTGAGCTTGTCGACTTGGAGTCGGCCCAGTTGTTCGAAAGGATCGTGAGCGCGTCGGTCATTATTGCGGAAGGCTGCTTGTTCACGGTGTTGTAATTACCCTTGACATAAACGGAGTTCTTACTTGAGAGCGTGAACGGCTGGCCTATGTCGCTGGCGTTCTTCACGCGAGTCGCTTTGATCGTGCCACCCGATGTGCTCGTGTTAGCCGTGTACATGATGCCATTGCGCGGGAAATAAGGCGACGTCTTGAGCTTGCTCATGTCGATATCCCATGATTCAACTGTCTTCGCCTGGTGCGCATCGTAGAAAGTGGTCGTGCTGACCGTGCCGCTGGATTGCAGGGCAGAGGTGACATCTATCCATGTACCATCGGTCTCCTGATATTCAGCGACTCCGTCAACTATCTTCAGCGTGCACTTGTTCTCGTAGGAATCTGCCGATTCGCCTGCCGTAGAAATCATATCCTCTGGAACGCCGGATGAAACCACCGGCAGATCAAGTTTTGTGATGCCGTGATCTTTGTCCTCAACTTTGCCACCCCAGCGAGCTATCGACTCATTCACCCAGTCCGGGTCGGTTGAATCGAGCCAGCTCCCGCTCGCATACATGTTCTGATAAGCGCCGCCTGCATCCTTGACTTCCACTGAGCCGGAGGCGCCCGACTGTCCCGAACCCGGCTTTCGTCCGTGGAAAATGTTGCCGGCCGCAGTAGTGTAAGAGTCGATCTTAAGACTGGCGCCCGACTGCAGATAGAGGTTGTTGTTGGAATGTACTCTTCCACCCAACGTCATCGCAGGACCAGGGGCGATCTCGAGATCCTCCTCGTAAAACACTGCGAACTGAAATAGAGGTACCAGATCAGATTCGACAACCTGGACAAGTGTGGATTGTGCTTCGGTTCCACCGGCCGTGGCTGTCGCCGTAACTTCGTACTCCCGCGCAAGTGCATACAATCCGCGGTAAGCGCCGTTTGTTAGGTTCTTCGTGACTGTTCCACCCAATTGCGTCGTCTGGTATGTGACCGAATAGCGACCGATATTTATAGTCGCGTTGGGCAGCGGGCTCGGAGGCGCACCCGTTGTCCTAAACGATGCAGATACCTCCGCGGATGCCTTCTCAAGACCTGCCTCGGCTGCATAGAATGCGTTCGTGTAATTCGCTTCATTCCCCGCTATGTCAACCTCCATGCTCGATGTCATCACCGAGTTGATCCCGATGAGGGAGAGCATCAGAAGAAGAGCGAGAAAAATGATCATCGTAAAACCGTTTGATGATTTGAGCTTGTTCATAGCTTGCTCCATTTTGAGATCAAAACGAGAGATTCCTTACCACAACGCTTGTCGAAAGTGTGTCGTAGCGATAATCGTGCAGCATCAGGTCCTTATCCCGGGTCCGGGCTACCATCTCGATGTCTATCACGCGCACATATCGAGATCCAGGGATCGTATCCCGCACGGATCCGTCGGTAAGGACATACTGTATCTGCATGTTGTCTATGTTGTCCGCGTAAATCGAAGGTGTTTGATTGTACTCCTGGCGCATCAACCTTGGATGAAGAGTATCAGACCAGCTGTCCACAAAGTATCGATAGAGATCGAACGTAAACAGCCGACTGCCTGCAGGATAGCTCTTCGACAGCGGCATGGTATTGTGCTGAATGTGGCTTGACGCTACCTGCACCTGTGTGATGACGAAAAACTCTCCAGTCTTTGTGTTCGGATCCCAGATATAGCACCACTGGCCGTCCTCGTAGCAGCTTATGTCCCCCAGACACTTCAGCTCTGCAGAAGGCTGAGGCATCGGGTCCTTAATCGTCGTTGTGCATTCCGGCTCGTGAAGAAAAACGAGAGTAATCGAATCAGGCTCGGTCACATCCGTGCCCTTTGACGACACGATCGCATCCAGACCCTCGGGCACTCCGTAACCTGCCTGCCGAGACATAGCCGCAATTTCATCGACCGCCGCCCTGCCGTTCTGTTGCAGATCGGAAACCGCGTCCTGAATGACCCAGTTCTTGTGCTGATGCACGTAGATTTCAACGGCAGCGGCAGTCGCAATCACCCCGATAATTGCGGCTACAAGAATCTCGATAAGAGTGAATCCAGTCGATCCGCCCACGTATGATATCAGCTTTTTCATCCCGTTCTCCCGGTCGTTCCTACTTTGGCTGTATGTATGTCACTGTAGAGCAAGCGTAGCTCCGCAGTTCTGCGTCTGACCACCTCACAACGACTTTCGCCTCCACAAGCCCCGGAGTCGCCAGTGCATGCACTGTCCAGCTTCTATTGTAGCCCGCTACGACATCGCTCCCTGAGGTCAGACTCGCCGACGGAGTGTTCTTCATCTGCTCCAACCTCTCCCGAATTAGCTGCGTCGAAAGAGTCGTCTTTTCGGACCAGTAGTTCCCATGAATCGAAACTACCAACATCGACATCAACAGCAGCAACCCCAGGCTGAATATCACAAGCGAGATCATCACTTCGAGGATGGTGAATCCAGATTCACCTTTTATCAGCTTTTTCGACATCTTCATCCAGTTCTCCTGAGCCATGAGTTCCGACCGTTACTTGGCAAACAGGATACCGTGAATCCGCCCAAAAACTGAACAGTGGACTATCTCCATGGTATGCACCCAGTTCCAACCACACAAAGATTGCACCAGTGTTCGTGCCGACAGCTCGCTCGCAAGTTCCGTATGGGCAACTTCCCACATGTACTTGGTTACGCTGCGGATTGGCCGGGGAGCGGATAGTCCGTGCTTCGAACAAGCTTATTGCAACAACCGCTGTAACGTCCTATAAGAGATATTCTGTAAACTTGCCAATTAAAGAGAACATTGTTAGCCTTGCTCAATCGCCAACCGCCCGATCAGGCTCTGAGACAGTCTAGCGCTATCGAACAACGAAATTGACAAGTTTGCCGGGTACAATGATTTCCTTGAGTATCTCTCGGCCCTGAAGATGTTTCTGGACGGGCTCGATAGCTCGCGCTGTTGCAGCGACGAGCTGCGGTTGGCTTCCGCGTGGGACGGTGATGGTTGCGCGAAGCTTTCCATTGATTTGAATCGCGATTGTGATCGAATCGTCTTCTATGGCTTCCGAGTCGTGGTCAGGCCAATGCGATTTGAATACTGACTCGGCATGACCGAACATCTCCCAAATCTCTTCGGACAGGTGTGGCGTCAATGGAGCCAGCAGCTGGGTCAGCTTCTGGATGGCGAATGCATGGAATCTGGGAACACTGCCGTCGAGCTCTCCCAAATCGTTTAGGAATTCCATGATAGCTGCAATGCAAGTGTTGAACTGCAGCTTGTCGAGGTCCTCAGTAACCTTTTTGACAGTCTGATTCAGCCTAACATACGTTTTCCACGTTTCTTCATTAACATCAGATCGTTTGTAGCTCGTCTGCTCACGCGTGCCATGATCCCTCGAATGCACAAGTGCCAGCCTATACATTCGTTGGACCAAACGGTCTACACCGACTATGCCATCCTCAGACCAGAGTACTTCCTTTCCGCACGGAGCGGCGAAGTGCATTGCGAGTCGAGTAGTATCGACTCCCTTGCTGGCCATAACGTCGAGCGGGGACACCACATTACCGGCTGATTTGGACATTGGCGTGCCGATCGCATCCAGTACCATCCCGTGGTTCAGCAGCCTCACGGCAGGTTCATCAATTGTCAGATAGCCTATGTCCTTCAGGAACTTGGTGAAGAATCTGTAGTAGAGCAGATGGCCTGTGGCGTGCTCGTGCGTGCCTCCGATATAGATGTCAACCGGCAGCCAGGCCTTCGCTTTCTCAGGGGCAAACGGCTGTTCGGAGTTCTTGCTGTCGGTATACCGAAACAGGTACCAGGACGAGCACACGAATGTGTCCATTGTATCCGGATCCCTTTCGGCTGATCCCCCACACTTTGGACATCGCACATTGGTGTACTCAGGAACATCTGCAAGCGGGGAGCGCCCCTTGGGAATGTAGTCCTTTACGTCAGGCAGCATAACAGGCAGATTATCAATGCGTTCTGCGACCGGCCCGCAATGAGGACAGTGGATGATAGGTATCGGACAACCCCAATACCGTTGGCGTGATACGAGCCAGTCTCTAAGACGATAGTTTATCTCGCGGCCGCCAATCCCATGAGCAGCAGCATAATCGGTGACGGCAGTGATCGCATCTTCGCCAGCCTTACCATCGAATCCCGCTGAATTGACCATCACCCCGAAGTCGGCGTAAGCCTGCTGCAGCTCTGAGCCTTGAAGCTGCCCTCCCTGGGGATGGATCACTACTCTGAGCGGAATACCATACTTCTTCGCGAATAGAAAGTCCCGCTGATCATGGGCTGGCACTCCCATCACAGTGCCGCTGCCGTAAGAGGCGAGAACATAGTCGGCAATCCAGAGCTGCACCTTCTCACCGGAAAACGGATTAGTCGCATAACAGCCTGTGAAAACGCCGTCCTTCTCATCGGAGCCCATTGTTCTTTCGAGCTCAGATTTCGAGATCGATCTCTGGATATATGCAGCTATCTCCGCCTTCTTGGACTCAGGAATCGGTAGCCGCGACACTGTGTCGGACTCAGGAGCAATTGCCATGAACGTTACACCGAACACGGTGTCCGGACGAGTAGTAAAGATTGGCAGCCTCTCCCCCGTCTCTGCGATTGTGAAATCTATCCGGCAGCCTTCCGACCTCCCGATCCAGTTTCGCTGCATCATGCGGACGCTTTCGAGCCAGCCGGGCAGTGTGTCGATGTCTCTGTACAGCCGCTCAGCGTATGCCGTAATCTTAAAGAACCACTGCTCCAGTTTTTTCTTCGTGACCGTGCCTTCGCATCGCCAGCAGCGGCCTTCCGAATCCACCTGTTCGTTGGCGAGGACAGTGTTGCATGTGCTGCACCAATTGACCGAAGCTTCCTTTCGGTATGCAAGGCCGTTCTCGAACAGCTTGATGAACATCCATTGCGTCCACTTGTAGTAGTCAGGCAGACACGACGCGACTTCTCTGTCCCAGTCGAACGATATTCCGACCTTCTTCAATGTGTCTCGCGACATTTCGATGTTGTTCAGAGTCCAGTCTCGCGGATGGAGCTTCCGTTTGATAGCAGCCTGCTCCGCGGGCAGCCCGAATGCGTCCCAGCCGAACGGATGGAGCACCTGATGGCCCTGCATCATCTTCCAGCGAGCGATCGCATCGCCCACTATGTAGTTTCTGAAGTGTCCCATGTGTATGTCGCCCGAAGGATACGCGAACATGACTAATACGTAGTATGGATTCGTCGGAAAGTCCGGAGCCCGGAACAACTTCTGTTCGTCCCAGCGCTTCTGCCACTTGCTCTCGATCTCCGCGAACGGATACGAACCGATGCTTCTGCTCGGTGCAACTTTGTCCTTCTGCTTGTCCATCTTCGTCTTCCGCAGGTTAATCAATCTGGCCGCCGCCGATTCCAATGTGAGCAGCGCTACGACTGCTCACAGCTTGTTATGATATTCGCGATTGGCACCAACTGCAACTACATTCTCCGCTCTGACCGATCCGAGCTTCATCCCACTTGCGCGAGACTTCGACCGAATCAGCCTCGGAACACGCGCACTCGTACATTCGGTTTGTCGGCTATGAGAAGATTCAGTACAGTAGAAATCAGGGAGATACTGACCGACGCAAGCAGCGCGTTCCAAAACCTGCCTGTAACGAAGCCGGGCAACAGGTAATCGGTCATCTTCAGGAGGAACGTATTGATAACGATCACGAATAGACCGAGCGTGACGAAGTTAATCGGCAATGTGATGAGTATCAGAATCGGTCTCACCCAGGCATTCAGGATTCCGAGCACGAGCGCCGAGAGCACCAGCGTCGAGGGCTTGTCAACTTCGATCAATCCGAAGAACTGCGCCACGATGAAGATCGACGCGAAGTAGATCAGCCATCTTAGGAAGAACCGTTTCACCGCATACTCCTCAAATCAAACGTGAGTGGCGAAAACATGCCGATGATCCGCGCCTTCATGACTTCGGACCAGTAGACCATCGACCCGCGAAGTTTCACTCTTAAGGTAAATCGGTTATCGAATCGGTTCAAGGGAATTCTGGGTATCGTATATGGAAAGCCCCACAGGGCGGGATCGCCGTTTGTGCCGCAGAATGCCGCGCGATACCCGGAGCGAGCTACGGTCTCGACCACGCACTTGTTGAATCGCCCGAATGGATACGAGAAAGCAGAGAATTCAGCTGGTTGGATCTCACTTGCCACGGACTCTTCGGAGATTCGCGTCAGATCGGCATGGCTTGCTGAGTGACTGCCGAATTCCACCAGACCATCGCGGGTAATCTCCTCTA
>JAGVNY010000007.1 GCA_020053015.1 Candidatus Zixiibacteriota bacterium
CCGTGCAGCACGACGATTGCCGAATCGGGGTCCCAACCTGCCGTAAGGTGATATGTCCACGCGGCGCTGTTGACCGGAGCCGGTGGATAGCTGTTGTCGATGCATGGATGATATATGTCCAGCGCATCCTTTCTGTTAGGCTCGTAGCCATCGTCCGGTATGATCGTGATGAGACTGTCGCTGAGTTCAACGTCTATCTGCTCTCCCTGAAAGTAGTAATGGAAGTTGTCCGCCACCGCGGATGAAATGAGCAGAACGAGGCTGATCATCGCGACCAGTGTCGTCTTCCAATGAGACTTAGTCATTTTAGTATTCCTTTCAGAATGCAGAGTAACATGTTACATTGTTTCCGTCCCCGAGCGATCGGGGAATCCCAGGCGCCCCCGTCGAAACGGAGACGCACTGGTTGCAGGGCGCGGCAGCGCGTGTGCACAATTGATAGCTGCCGCGCCACAGTCTTGTAGGTCCGAATCCCGTCCCGCTTTGTGGGACTCGGATTACTATGTCGAAACCACGAGGGTTTCGACCTACTCCGCTCGGTCAGACTCCGGAGGTGATCGACCCAAGCTATAGGTGTTCGTCTTTTCGCTACTCATTCAACCTTCCCTGCGGGTCAAGCTTGAGGAGCCAGTAGTCACTTAATCCGGCTCCAAACGACTTAGTCAATGCTCCGACGATGAACCCCCCGTCGGGTGCCACCGAGATCGAAACCGCCCCGTCTGCCTGATCGCCACCGTACGTTCTCTCCCATATCAATTGCCCGGAGTTGTCGACTTTGGCAAGATACAGATCGAACGACTCTCCATTACCGAACGATTCTGAAGTACCGGCGACAACATAGTTTCCGTCACCAGCCTCGGCGGTAGCCATGGCATTATCCTGTTCCCCACCCCCTAATGTGGCGTCCCACAACTTCTGGCCCGTTGCATCGACTTTCAGCAAAGTCATGTCGTTCGACGCCCAGCAGGCAGTAACATACCCACCATCCGACGCACAGATTAATGAGAACGGTATGTCTGTATGTCCTTCATAGAAACTTCGCATCCAAAGCAAGTTTGCGGAGTTGTCGATCTTCATCAGAAATGTGAAGTACGGAATATCACCACCGCCTCCCATTCCTGCAATCACATATCCTCCACCAGGAATCGCTGCGATGGACACAGGAGAAAGCGATCTGTCGAACGTCAGGGAATCGACCCAAAGAATCTCGCCGGACTCAGCAAGCTTGAGAATGAAACCGAACCCGTTGCTCGGAGGGTTGCCGAAGACTTCGTACGTGTCTCCGATAGCCATGTAACCGCCGTCGTGAGCAACAACCGCTGCCCTCCCCAATGTATGTCCTTGTCCTCTGTATCTCGATTCCCATTGCAGATTGCCTGAGCCGTTGACCTTCACGAAGTAAGCGTCAAGCGTGTCGTCAAATTCATCATAGAGTCCGCACTCGCCAGCCATGATGTATCCGCCGTCGGGGGTGACAGCGATGGTTCGGGCGTCCTCCGTCAGTTCATATCCGTAAATCTTCGCCCACTCCGAATTTCCATTCTCGTCTACCTTGACCAGATAGATATCACCGAAACCGTTATCGAAAGTGTTAGTCTCGCCGGTGATCACATATCCGCCGTCGGGAGCGACAGCGACATCTGTCGCGAACTCCTCGTTCCATCCCCCGAATGTCCGCGCCCATGTGACGTAATACTTCTCGAGTGTCGTGTCAGACACTACCTCTGAGAGCGTGGACTTGTTGGCAGCATCATCGATGGCCTTGATCGCAAAGAAGTACTCCGTCAATTCGTCCAATCCTGTCACGACGTACGACTCCGGGCTGCCCGCCGGTTTGGGGGTCGGTTCGCCGTCACACTGAGTCGCGCTGTCCCAGTTGGCAGATGTGATCTTGGACTTATGATATCTGATGTCGTAAGCCGCTGCCGTCCCTTTGTCGCCGTTATCACCCGGTGCAGTCCAGTGCAGGGTTATGCTCCCCGATGTCGCGCTGTCGGCGACAAGATCAGTGATAGCAGCAGGCGATATCGTGTCGTTCAGCTTGATGTCGACAAGTCTGTCGTTGCCGCACGACCAGACAACAACGGCAGCAAGCGCAGCCGCGGTTGCTGCGCCGACCGGCACTCTCCATTTCGTTTTCATTTTGATTCCCTCCTCTTCATGCTTTCCGTGTCACCCGCAAGGAATGAGGACCGCCTCTGTTTCAGAAAGTCGCGTCATTCAAGTCGTCTATTTAGCACCGCAAGTTGATTGTGTTGTTGAATGCACACCAGCGTATTCTGTTGGCTTCGGCGTGGTGCGCCGCCGCAGTGGACACACCACGCCCGAAGCCTCCGGACTTGTGCCGTTGTTCGTGTCTTGGAGGATCGCTTCCTATCACCTCCCCGGTTCACTCCCTGTTCGGCGACACACGGGTCAGCGTACCCCTCGCCTTCCGTCTACACGGCTGCCCCGGGGATATCGCGAACCCGGTGTCGCCCGCAACAGGGGAAGCAGAAAAAGGAACGTTAAACGGCTGTGGAACAACCACCCCCACAGCACCAGCCCCCGCTTTGCGGAGACGCCGCTACTTGTTATTGCAACATCTGTGCCAAGATTGAACACTTCGTCGCTCACGGAGCTATTGTTGTGTGGCAACGAGTTAGGAGAGCTGAAGCCCTGATGTACCTTGTCAGAATCGGATGTGAATCTCGCTTAACTTCGCAAAGGGTTCGCAGGCAGATGTTCATGCTTGTTAACTGATTGATTATCAGCCTGTTACAACTGCGAAGGGGTTCGCAATACAAGATTCGCACCTTCGCAGAGACTATGCATTCGATGCTTGGCTGATAAACCCACATCAAAGGGAGGCTACGACAGCACTAACGTGGCCGTATTTCCCAAAGAAGATGGTGACCGCCTGCTGATACGCCATGAAGGCTCAACTCGCAACAATCTTCAGCTAATATCGCAAAGGTTCGCGGACCGGAACATTATCGCGTTGTTGAACAACGCATTGTGGAGAATCCCGCCTTTGCGAATCGACTGCGAGTTTGCGAATTAAGGGATCAATAGAGATTGACGCTGAAGTTGGCGCGATTGGCACCGACCTGACTTCATATCAGATGGACTCGCACAACGCTATTGCAGCAACAACTCAGTCTGTGGAATCAGGGGTAATGCCAAACTTCTTGAGTTGATAACGAAGGGTCGACTCCGGTAGGCCCAGCTCTCTGGCCGCCTTCGAGCGGTTGTCACCGTTCTTCCG
>JAGVNY010000062.1 GCA_020053015.1 Candidatus Zixiibacteriota bacterium
ATGGGCCGAACCAGCCGGATCGGGACGTGACGATAGAGGTTTCTTTAAGACCACGGCGGTGCGGCCTAACATTCAGAACTGGGTGCACACATACAACAACCTGGTCTTCATGATCTCCAATCAGGGGCGTATGGGAAGTCAAGACGCCGGCCTGACGGATTGTGAAACAGCTCCAAGTTCCTCGCTCGGTGGCGGGTTCCCGAAGGGATCCGGTGTCGACTACCTTTTCCAGGGCGCTCTCTGGATCGGAGCGATAGTCGGCGAAGACACGCTTGTATCGGTTGGCGCAGACGGTTGGGGTGATGATGCCGATCTCTATCCCTGCCAGGATCCCAGCGGCCAACAGAACTGCTTGACTGCAGACAGAGCAGCTGATCCACGATGTGCAGTTGCGAGAAGATCTAATCGGCCGGGTGATCCGTACTACGATCCGACAGCACATTCGGATCTCGAATTCACAGCCTTCTACACCGATACGCTTACCGATCCGCAATTCGTCTCCGCTGACTGGACCGGAAGAGAGTACATCCCCATCAACGTTGAAGTCACTCAGAATTCCTATTCATGGAGTGTCGATTACGCGCAGGACTTCGTGGTAGTCGATTTCTCCCTTAAGAACATTGGCAGACTTACACTGAACGAGATGTACCTTGGTTTGTACTGGGACGGCGACGTTGGACACACGTCCAACACGGAAGCCTACACAGATGATGTTTGCGGAATTGTCGAGTGGACGTCCAGGCATCCGTGCGGCGACTGCGATGACGGAACGTTTCAGCAGGAGATTGACCTCACATATATCACAGACAATGACGGAGACCCTGAGGGAACCAATGAATACGGCACTTCGAGCGCCACTTCTCTGCTCGGTGCGGTCGTGATGAAAGCTCCTGCCCAAGGGCCAAATGCCAAGAAGGTAGCCTTCAATTGGTACAACGGCAGTACTGTCGCACGTGATGACTGGGGTCCCATGCAAAGGGCTACGAGACGTGACTTTGGAACTGGGGGACTTGGAACGCCGATGGGAGACGCCAACAAATATTACATGCTTTCCAACGGTGAGCATGACTACACGCAATTCTATGCCGCAGTGGACTTTACCGCAGACGGATGGCTACCTCCGAGCACTAACGCGAATTCTATGGCTCGGGGAGGTGATACGAGATTCGTGATTTCATACGGTGATTTCACGATTGCACCCGGTGACTCGATAGGCATAGCAATCGCATTTGTCGGAGGTGAGAACGTCCACTACGATCCAGTGGCGTTTACCAATTTTGACGAACAACATCCGGATGAGTATCTCGAACGACTCGACTTTCGGGATGCCGGAGACAATTCGGTTTGGGCCAACTGGGTATACGATAATCCTGGAGTCGATACCGATAATGACAACTTCTACGGCAGGTATTGCATGATTTCGGAGGAAGAGCCAAGAGATTCATGCTGGTGGCAGGGCGACGGTGTGCCTGACTTCCGTGCCGCAACAGCTCCCCCGCCGCCCGTCATCCGCTACAACACAAAAATCGGAAAGGTCTTCCTGCGATGGAACGGCTACTACTCCGAGAACACTGAAGATCCCTTCACGCACGTCGTCGATTTCGAGGGTTACAGAGTATATATGGGTCGTTTAGCAACTCAGGACAGAATGGCCATGCTCGAATCTCGCGATTTCTTCGATTTCAAGAGGTATCGCTGGGATGATATTAAGGTAGCATGGGTGATCAATGAGCCTCCTCTCATGCTCGATTCTCTTCAGGTGCTCTACGGGGAGAACTTCGATCCCGCAGAATGGCCATGTAGGATAGGGATGGCGACTGATGAGGGCTTCCCGTACGGCACAGATCACTTCTGCTTCGAAGCGTGCGACTGGAACCAGTCTTTGGAAGGCTGGCTTGACGGCGCTCCTGTTGCTTCGGTGCTTGGCTCAGGTGTCAAGAAGACATACCAGGACGAGATCGAAGAGGGACAGATACTGCCGATCCTCGACTCCACCAGAACCGACTGGTGGGTGAAGGGTATCAATCCGCTCACGGGCGACTCCGTCATATACCACAAGTATTGGGAGTATGAATTCGAGTTTGAGAATCTGCTTCCATCGGTGCCCTGGTTCTTCTCGGTCACAGCATTCGACTTTGGCGAATTCAAGAAGAAGTATGGTGAGGAGCGCGGTCTCGAATCGCAGGAGAGCTCACCGGTCTCTAACGCCGTTGAGTTATGGGCAATCAATGATGCCGGTGTCGTGCTCGAAAAGAAGCTGGATGTCCAGGTCTATCCGAACCCATACATCGGTGATGGTACCTATTTCAAGGCCGAATACGAGCGCCCCAGAACCGAGAGCGAAGCCTCCGAGCCCGATCACTTGCGTAGAATCCACTTCGTGAATCTTCCTCCGAAGTGCACGCTGAAGATCTACACGCTTGACGGTGACCTTGTTCGCAGCATCGATCACGAAGGGCCGACATCTGACTGGAGCTCCAAGATATATTGGGATATGCGAACCAGAAACAATGAACTTGTGGCGAGCGGCATCTACCTCTTCTCCGTGGAATCGGAGTGGGGCAACCAGGTTGGCAAATTCGTGATTATACTTTAGCTCTTCTACGCGCCACTTGATGCATTGGACTTGCGCTCAGACGCCAGTTGATGAAGCAGCGTTTCTTGCAGGGCGCTCGGCTCCGCAAAAAGAAGAGCGGAACGGCGCGTGCGCCGTTCCGCAGTATTAGATCCGCGAAGTCTCTTAGATCAGACGACTCCCTGATCGAGCATCGAATCAGCCACTTTGATGAACCCGGCGATATTGGCGCCGAGAACGTAGTTGAACGGCTGACCGTATTCATCGGACGTTGTCTTGCAGGCCGTATGAATGGACTTCATGATGTTGAACAGCCGCTGGTCAACTTCTTCCCGTGTCCAGGAGAGACGAAGGCTGTTCTGCGACATCTCCAGACCCGAAGTTGCAACGCCGCCTGCATTAGCAGCCTTGCCGGGGCCGTAGAGAATCTTTGCCGCGAGGAATGCGTCCACGGCTTCCGGCGTGCTCGGCATGTTCGCGCCCTCAGCGACGCACATGCAACCGTTCTTAAGAAGTATCTTCGCATCGTCACCGTTTAGCTCGTTCTGAGTTGCGCACGGCAGCGCGACCTGAGCCGGCACCGACCATACTCCAGTTCCTTCGAAGAATTTGGCGCCTTTGAAGTGCGTGGCATAGTCTTTGATTCTTCCACGCTTCACATTCTTCAGATCCATCACCCACGCCAGTTTCTCGGCGTTGATGCCCTCTTCATCCACAATGTATCCGTTGGAGTCGGAGAGGGTAATGGCCTTACCGCCGAGATCATTGACTTTCTCAACTGCATACTGGGCAACGTTTCCCGAACCTGAAACCAGGACCTTCTTGCCCGCCATGGAATTGCCCTTCGCTTTGAGCATCTCTTCAGCGAAGTAGACGCAGCCGTAGCCGGTGGCCTCGGGACGAATAAGGCTCCCGCCCCAATTCAGACCCTTGCCTGTCAAGACACCGGTGAATTCGTTGCGAAGTCTCTTGTACTGCCCATACATGAATCCGATTTCTCTTCCGCCGACGCCGATGTCACCGGCTGGGACGTCGGTGTCCGGTCCGATATGACGGAACAGCTCGCTCATGAAACTCTGACAGAACTTCATGACTTCGTTATCAGACTTACCTTTCGGGTCGAAATCCGAACCACCTTTTCCGCCGCCCATAGGAAGCGTCGTTAGGCTGTTCTTGAAGACCTGTTCGAAGGCAAGGAACTTAAGGATACCGAGGTTAACACTCGGGTGGAAACGGAGTCCGCCTTTATACGGACCGATTGCGCTGCTCATCTCGATGCGGAAGCCTCTGTTCACCTGAACCCGGCCAGCGTCGTCCAGCCAGGGAACCCTGAACAGAATCACTCTTTCGGGGACCACAATCCGCTCGAGAATCGAGGCTTCCCGGTACTTCGGGTGCCTCTCGACAACCGGAACGAGAGACATCAGAACTTCTTCCGCTGCCTGATGAAACTCCGGCTGTCCGGCGTCTTTCTGTTTCACGTGCTCAAGAACTCGCTTGACGTACTCGGACATCACTCACTCCTTACTGAACTCGAGTAGCTGTTGAAATGGGTCTACATTAGTTGTTTTGTGTTGTTTTGCCTTACGATGCTTGATTCTTCGCGATTCACCTCTTTTGGCTTTGCTTGAATGCTCCCGACCTGCCCTTAATGCACGATTCTCACACAACTCCTGAGGACACTCTAAGCGTAGAGACCCCTCAGCTCCGCCGCTTCGTTCACTCGCTGAATGCCGACGATGAATGCTGCAGTCCGCATCGGAACCTTGTGATGAAGAGAGGTCGCGAGAACGTTAGCGAATGATGTCTCCATAATCCGCTTAAGGTCCTGCTGAATCTGCTCTTCGGTCCAGTAGTATCCCATGCGGTTCTGTACCCATTCGAGGTACGACACGGTGACTCCGCCCGCATTGCAGAGAATGTCCGGTATGATAAAAGTGCCTTTCTTTTCGAAAATGTCGTCTGCTTCCGGAGTAAGAGGCCCGTTCGCGCACTCCGCTATGATCTTCGCCTTGACCCGCGGCGCGTTCTCGGACGTGATTTGATTCTCGAGCGCAGCCGGTATCAGCACGTCCGTCGACATCTCAAGCAGCTCCATCGGATCGCCGAGGCGCTTGACCTTCACGACTTTCTCAAGACCCTTTAGAGAGCCATGTTTCTTGACGTGCTTGATCGCCACTTCCGGATCGATTCCGCCGTAGTCGTCAGATATGAATGCACCGTCGATGTCAGAAACTCCGCGGATAATGCAGCCGTCTTCGCTCAGCAGCTTGGCCGCGTATGAGCCGGCGTTGCCGAAGCCCTGTATAGCTATTGTGGCGCCCGCGAGCTTGATCTTGAAATGCTCGAACGCCTTTCTAACGCAGTACACCATGCCCTGAGCCGTGGCCGAAGCACGCCCTTTTGAACCGCCGAGAGCAAGCGGCTTGCCGGTTACGACTGCAGGAATGTAATCGTGATGGTGCATGGAATAGGTATCCATGAACCATGCCATAATCTGAGGATTTGTGTTAACGTCGGGAGCAGGAACATCTCTGTCGGGTCCGAACAGATCGATCATCTCCGCGAAGTATCTACGTGCAAGTCGCTCGAGTTCGCCGAGTGACAGACCTTTCGGATCGACAGCGACACCACCTTTGCCGCCCCCCATAGGGATATCGACCACAGCACATTTGTAGGTCATCCAGAATGCGAGAGCCTTCACCTCATCCACGGTCACATCGGGATGAAACCTGACGCCACCTTTCGCGGGGCCGCGTGCCACGTTGTGATGAACGCGGTAAGCCATGAAGACTTGGATCGAGCCGTCATCCATGCGAATAGGGAGCTTCACTTCGGTGACTCTTCTCGGCTCTTTTATCACAGCAACCTGGTTCTTCGTCAACTTGAGGATGTCAGCCGCGCGGTCGAACTGCTTCATCGCGTTATCGAACGCCGATAGCTTGTCGGTCAGGAACTGTCCGGGCTCACCCTTAACCTTCTTGTCCAGTTTCATTGATTTCTTTCTTGTCGCCATGTCAGTTTCCCTCCTCCTTGTCAGAAGGCCATGTGAAATAATTCGCAAAGAAATGAAGCGCTGATTAGAAAGTCAAGTGAAAGTGTGACGAATGCGGGCATTTGGGCACCCTTTCTCCGACGCGGGACCTGGACATTCCGGCATAGCACCGGGGACTTGGCGGTCGACAATCGGCTTGACAGCAGGCGCAATGTTCTACATTTTAGAATCAACTTATTCAACGGAGGTATGTTTATGCGCAAGGACTTCACTCTGCTCGCCCTTGCTATCGTTGTTGCTGTTGTTGGCTTGACCGCAACCATGGCGGCTGGTGCCTATGTCTGCGGTGATGCCAACGGCAGCGGTGGCGATCCCGCGGTCGATATTGATGACGTCGTGTATCTGATCAACTATGTCTTTGGCGGCGGTCCCGCTCCTGACCCCAACTGCTGCGAATCTGATTGCCCGCCGACAGTGACTGATTACGATGGCAATACGTACTTCACGGTGAAGATTGGCGATCAGTGCTGGATGGCGCAGAATCTGAAGGTGACACATTACCGCAATGGCGACGCGATACCGAACGTCACCGATGGTGGAACTTGGTCAGGTCTTTCCACTGGCGCCTACTGCAACTACAATAACGATGAGGGCAATGTTGCTGTTTATGGCAGGTTGTACAATTGGTATGCTGTTGATGACAGCCGTGGTTTGGCGCCGACAGGTTGGCATGTTCCGACAGATGCTGAGTTGAAGCAACTGGAGATGTACCTTGGGATGAGCCAGTCACAAGCGGATGCGACCGGTTACCGTGGTACTGATGAAGGTGGAAAGTCAAAAGAAGCCGGCACAACGCATTGGAATCCACCTAACACAGGCGCGACCAACGAGAGTGGTTTTACGGCACTGCCTGGTGGTGAACGATATCTCAACGGCGAATTCACAGATTTGTGGTTGGCCGCCGGATTCCCGTCTATCACCGAGTTCGACATTGACTATGTGTGGGGCCGTCACTTGTCTAAAGACCGTTCCACAGTCTACCGTCACAGCAATTTCCATAAGGCGGCCGGGTTCTCGGTTCGCTGTGTCAAGGATTGATTGACTATTTGACGGGGGGCTCGCCCCGCTGTCGCGAGAAGGAAGAAATACTCTCCCGACCTGTCATTCCGGCAAAGTTCCCAGCGGCGAACCGAAAGCCGGAACCCCGTATAGCGGTAGGGCAGAACCCAAGCGCTCTGCGGTAGCAGTGTGCGACGCGGTTCTGCCTATTCCAATCGAGAAACGTGAACATAGGCGGGACCGCTTCGTCGGCCGTGGCGGACTCCGGGTACTGCCCTGCTCTCTTGAGTAGGCAGGAGCACAGGGCTCCTGCCCTACGAGAATCGGGGGGATTCCGCCAATTACTTTTCGAACATGCCACAGCATTCTCCTGCGGCGTCGCGGAAATATCGAGGAGTCTCAGCTTTGCTTCTGTTCGAACACGTTCCGATAGATCAATCCAGCAATCAATGCTCCTGCGATTGGCGCCACCCAGAATAGCCAGAGCTGCGAGATCGCCCATCCCCCCACGAAGATCGCGGGGCC